>CALUYX010000018.1 GCA_944325115.1 Candidatus Gastranaerophilales bacterium
AAAGCTCTCAAGAAAAAAATCTTAGGGGAGAGCTTTGACGCTCTTAATTATAGGGTTTTGGATAACCCTGATTTTTCAACTTTTGATGAGGCACTAAGGACTTCGCCAATGTTTTTTGGGGATGTTTTTTACCTTATCAAGGCAGATAGGTATTTTCTTGAAACAAAAAGCAAAATTAAGCTTGATGATTCTCAAGTTGCAATGCTGTGCGACTCATTTAAAAATGTTGCAGATTCTGTTCATATAGTGCTTTTGTGTCAGACACCAAGGGGTGAGAAGAAAAAACCCGACAGCAGAAAAAAAATATATAAAGCCATTGCACAATGTGCTCAGGTAAAAGAGTTTCCCGCATATAGAGCGTATGAAGACTATAAAATTGCACCTGTTTTAAAAAATCTTGCAAAAGAAAAAGACATCACGCTTGCAAATGATGTGATTACTCTTTTGATTCAATATTGCGGGGCTAATATTCGCGACCTTGATATGCAACTTGAAAAACTTAAACTCTATGCTTATCCAAATAAGCAAATAACCGCCCAAATGGTAGCTCAAGTTTGTCTTTCAAGTGATGACATTTTTTCTCTTCCCGATTTAATACTGTCAAAAAATTACACATCAACTCTTGAGATGGTGGCTAAAATTTTGCAAAAATCTCACTACCTTGAAGTAATAGCTTTTTTACAGACAAGTTTTTCTAACCTTTTAAAAATAAAAGTATTTTCTTCAAACCTTAGTGCAGCTGAAATATCAAGAAAAACAGGTCAGCATGAGTTTGTTGTCAAAAAAAATATGGAAAAATTAAAAAAAATAACCACAGATGAGCTTTTGCAGATTAAATTTAATTTAACGCAAGCCGAATACATGTTAAAAAACGGTCAAATTGACCCTATGGGTGCATTTTCCACTGTGCTTTTAAGGGGGGTAAAATGATTGCAAATAATCTTGTGAAAAGTTTTCCTTTTGCTGCAAAATACTTTTCTGCCGTTTTTTCCTCACAAGACAAAAGATTTCCTCAATCCATAGTTTTTGAGGGGCTTGATGTATATGCGCAGTTTTTTTTCACACAAGAGCTGGCACGTGTGCTTAATTGTCTGCAAGATGCAGATGAAAATTGCGATTGTCTTAACTGTAAATGGATAAGAGAGGGTAAGCACCCTGCAATAAATTTTGTATCACAACTGCATTATAAAGGTACAAATGATGATTCAAAGACGGTTATTTCGGTAGCTCAGGCAAAGAGTATCGAAAAAGCTTTAAATGAAACTTCAGATTATCACAGATTTTTTATATTTTTTGATGCAAAGCCTACTGCTCCTGATAAAAATGCTCTGCAATCCATTGAGAAGTTTTCTCCGCAAGGGTACGAAGTTTTTTCTGACCTCGATTGGAGTTTAGAGCATATTAGTCAAAAGACTTTTAATCCTGCAGCTTTGAACGTTCTTCTAAAAAGCGTTGAAGAACCGCCCTCAAGGACAACTTTTGTATTTTTAACAAGGAATCGGGCTGATTTGTTGAATACTATTGTTTCTCGTTCCCAGTGTTTTAAGCTGCCCTCTTTGCATTTAAAAAACGATGCGAGCTATGTTTCTTCGATTTTTTCAAAATATCCCGATATAAATTTACAAGATGCATTTTTCATAAGTGAAAATTTGCTTAACTATATAAAAGAAAATGAAATTTCTTCAGATGTCTTGCTGGATGATATTTTGGATTTTTTAACAAAAGAGCTTAAAAATACCGAAGATACAAGTCGTTTTATGAAAATAAAAAACGATATAAGCCTTGTAAGTCAGGCAAAAAGGCAGATTGCATCTTCAATGACAGACAAGATTGTTTTTGAAACTTTAATGTTAAAAATGGCAAGGGGGAAAATGTGAGGCACATTGCTTTTTCAATTCCAACGGGTATTGGTGCAAATATGGGCGGCTTTGCAGGTGATGCGGGCTATATTATAAGGGAATTTTCAAAATATTTTAATGTTGTGGTTAATCCAAACGCGGTAAACGGTGGAATTTTAAGTGCAATTAACCAAAATATGCTCTATGTAGAGGGTTATGCTTTTGATGAATTTTTGTGCGGTAACATAAAATTAAAACCCGTAACAAAACAAAATAAAATAGGGGTTGTTTTTGACAGTGCAATTCCAAAAAATATTTTAAATACGCACATTAATACTCTAAGTGCCCTTAAAATGGTTCAGGGGCTGGATATTATGGAGTATGAAATGACAAAAGAGCCAGTCGGAGTTGAATTTGGGATATATAACAATATTTCATCAGGCACATTAAATAACCCCGATACTTTGCTTGATTCGGTAAAAAAACTTATAAATAAAGGTGCTGATGTTGTTGCAACAGTGTGTTATTTTGGAGATGACGCCGATGATATTGATTATTCTAACGGCGAAGGAATTGACCCTATAGGCGGGGTAGAGGCCATTATTTCTCACCTTGTGGTAAAAGAACTTAATATTCCCTGTGCCCATGCTCCGGCTTTTTTGAGTATTGATATATCAGAAAAAGTTGAAAATCCAAAAGTGTCATCAGAGTGCATATCTTCTACTTATTTACCTTGTGTTCTGCAAGGTCTGCAATATGCTCCCGCTTTTAGCTTTGATGAGGGTATGGACTATAAAGACATTGAATATTTTATTGTTCCCGATAATGCACTTGGTTCAAAAGCTGTTTTTGGGGCATTAGAAAATAATATAAGGATATGTGCGGTTAAAAATTCGTCTAAATTAGATGTAGGATGTGATAAGCTTAAAATTAGTGATATACTCAGGTTTGACACGTATAAAGACTGTCTTGAATATATTAAATAGGAATATTGATATGAATAAGTTTAAAAACGGTTGGACAATGGCAGAGCTTGTTGTAGCGATGATGGTGTTGGCTGTTTTAATGATGCTTTCTCTGCAAGTTTTAAAACCAAAAAAAATAAAAGTAATACCCTTTACATATGCTGCTATAAAGAACTTAAACGTAGGTGCAAAATCGGTGTTGGATGTAAATAGAATTGAAGAGCTCACCAATGATGTAACCGATATTCCTGTGGCAAATTCAAACAAGAGTTGTGTGGATATTGCAGAGGCATTTAGCCTTACAGGCAGTTATAATTGTGTTAATGGTACCAATACTCATCCTGCGATTGGCAAAGGAAATACAGGTAGCCCTAATTTTCAAACTGCAAATTTAATCACATACTCGGGTCTTGAGAAAGATTTTGTTGAGAAAACCAGAGGTGATGCAAAACCCTTACAGCCATGCGGGATAAGACCAGTTGGAATTAAAGATATTATGATTGATATAGATGGTGATGAAGGAGAAAACAAAGTAGGAGTTGACCAGTTTCCTATAAAATTATTTGATACCGGTGAAGTTGTGCCCGGCACTTGTAGTAATATTGTCTCATCATCACCCATAGCCGGATGTAGTGCAGCGGATGGTAATAAAACATTTGAAAAACATGCCCTATGCGGTACGGTAACAACAAAGTTTATTAACGAAGATTATCCTTTTGCATATACCGTGTACAGAATAAGAGAAGTTACGCCTGAAGAAATTGCATCAGGCAGATACAGGGCAAATCAAAGCGTAGGAGAAGTTTTGATGATAAACGGTAAGAGCATGGCAGAGATAAGCTTTGCAAAAGCCGACTGTATTGCAAGAAATAACGTTTTAACAAGATTGCAATGCAAAAGTCTGGGCTATGAACCTGCTGATGAATGCACGCGCCTAGGCAGCTATTGCATTGTAAAGCAATCAAGACCGCTGTCTATGAATCTTTTTGCCGTTCCGTTTTAATTATCTGCATAAAAGGCATGGGTTTTAGTTAAATATCGCTTTACAAAACTATAAGTATTTATTTTTTGTAAGTATGGTTATATTAGCTGAATATCACGCTTTCAAGTATATTTTAAGAATATTGAAGAATTGTTTATGTTAATTTTGATGTATTTTTAAAAATCCTTTAATAATACGATGAAACCCTACTTCTACAAGTGTAAAATATATAAAAAAGGTAAAAAAAGAATTTATCCGTTGCCATAAGACCGTGTTTTGTTTTACTATATAAGTGTACTGAGGACATTAAAAAACTTCGGTTTTAGGTGATTGCGGTAAGGTCACAAGACCTTGTGGAGGCAGAATTGTTAGAAAACGGTTACATTCAAATTTACACTGGAGACGGAAAAGGCAAAACAACAGCTTCTTTGGGTTTGGCTCTAAGAGCTTTAGGTCATGGCTGGAAGGTTATGATTATCCAGTTTGCAAAAGGCGACCAAGGTACTACCTATGGCGAAATTGCTTCTTCTCATCGCTTTAGCGATAACTTAGAAGTTAAACAATTTGGATTGGACCGTGTATGTTATTCACACAACATGAATATTGATGATTACAAAGAAGCAAAAAGAGGCTGGGAATGTGCTAAGGAAGCTATAATGAGCGGCAAGTACGGTCTTGTAATATTGGACGAAATCAATATTTGTATAGATTTAGGTATGATAAAAGTGCAAGATGTTAAAAACACACTTTTAAATAAACCTAAAAATCTTGAAATAGTTTTGACAGGCAGAAGAGCACATCAGGAGCTTATCGCTATGGCTCATCTGGTTACTGAAATGCAACCCATAAAACACTACTTTGATATTGGTGTTATGGCAAGAAGAGGTATAGAATATTAAGAATAGCAAAAGTACTTGTTGTATCTTTTGTTTATGGTACAATCTAATTGGAAAAGATTTTTTAATGGGGAAATGGGGGTTTTGTTAAACTCCCTTTTTTTTACCCCTCAATGAGATTCATCTTTTCTTTTTTTGAAAGATGTTTGATTCGATACTCTTCTTTCTGTGCTTCACTTCTGCTGTCAAATTCTTTTGTATAAACTATTTTAAGCGGTTTGTGTGAGCGTGTATATTTTGCCCCCTTGCCGCTTAAATGCTGTATGAATCGTTTTTCTACATCGCGCGCAATGCCGCAGTATAGGGTATTATCTACTGTTTGCAATATGTAAAGATAATATTTCATCAAGCACCTTAAAGACTTCGTCTTTTGTTTCAATTCTCACTAAAACCTGACGATACTTTGAGGCGTCCCTTACGGAAGAAATGTAGAAATTATAAAACTTGCGCATAAATTTAATCCCGTTAACTTCTCCTCTGAGAGTAACTTCTTCGTCAATATGTTTTTTTAGAACTTCTATTTTATCTTCAAGTTTTGGATTCTCAAGTATTTCGCCATGTTCAAAATAATGTTCTATTCTGCCTGCAAAATGCGGGTCGCCCATAAGTCCTCTGCCTATGCTTACGCCGTTTGCACCTGTTATTTCAAGGCAGTTTCTGACATCTTCAATTGTTTTTATATCTCCGTTAGCATAATAAGGTATTTTAAGTACCCCTTTTAGTTGTCCTATTTTTTCCCAGTCTGCATGTCCTGAGTACATCTGTGAGCGTGTTCGCCCATGGACTGTTACAAAATCTACCCCTGCTTCTTCAAGTTTTAGTGCGAATTCGACAAAATTCATATCATCAAGGCTCCAACCCAGCCTGAATTTTGCACTAAGAGGTATATCGATGACATCTTTTATGGCTTTAACTATATCTGTTGCAAGGGTGGGATTTTTCATCATAGCGCTGCCATCAGAACCTTTTACCACTTTATTTACGGGACAACCAAAGTTCAAATCTATGCTTGAGGCTCTGTCGCAGATGATTTTTGCAGCACGCGCCATGATGTGTGTTTTGTGCCCGCTTAACTGAAAAGAAAGCGGGTATTCACATTTGTCATAACTTAAAATCAAAGACTTTTGATTGTTTACAAGTGCCTCAGAAGAGAGCATTTCTGTAGTCAAAAGCGTCTTTGGAGAACTTTCTCTGACAAGTTTTCTATAAACCGTATCAGAAATTCCCGCCAAAGGCGCCTGTATTATTTTAATGTCTTTTGGTAGTTCTTTCATTATTTACTGTTTAAAAATTTTCTCAGTTCTGCTGCTCTGTCTTTGGCAAACTTTGTGTATTCATCTTGTACATTTTCTTTTAATTTTAGCTCAAGGAATTTATCATAGTTGTTTATTGCTTCCTGATATTTTTCAAGATTATCTAATCCAAGAGCATAAGAGTAGTAGCCAAGTGCAAAGTTGGGGTCTGAGGCTATTGAGTTTTTGTAGCACTCGTTTGCTTCTTTTTGGTTGTTTTGCTCTTCAAGAATCAGACCTTTATAGTAAAGAGCATAAGTGTTTTTTGGTTCTTGTATAAGTACTTTATTTAAAAGAGGCAAGGCTGAGGTGAAGTCTTTTTGTTCGTATTTTGCTATTGCATCTTGTAAATCTTTTGTACGTGCAGTTTCTTTAATTGAAGCTATGGCTTCTTTTGCGTCAGTGTTTTGCGGGTTAATTGAAATTATTTTGTTTAAAATAGAGAGCGCTTTTTCTTCATCACCTGATTCGTTGTATGCCATAGCGCTAAAGTACAACGCCTCTTGATTTTGCGGCTCTTTTTGAAGTACTTTTTCGTAATATGCAATGGCGTTTTTGTAGTCTTTTAATTCATAATAGCAGCCTGCAATAGCAAACATTACCTCAGGTGTTTGATTGTTTATTTTCAAATAACTTTCAAGAGCGCTTTTGTAGTTTTTTGCCTCATATAACTTTGAAGCATTTTCATAAAGTTGCCCTGCCTGACTCTTTTCAAGGGCATCTTTTTGAGCCAAAAGTTCTGCGCCGTATGGTATTTGCGCTATACCTTTGTTCAAGATATCAAGAGCGTTTGTGTAGTCGCCTTTGAGGGTATAAATTTGCGCTGCATTAATGTATGTTTCTTGTTTTCTTGGTTCAAGAGCCATAGCTTTCAGGTAATAATTAAGGGCTTCATCATATTTTTTTTGCTTGTGCATTTCATAAGCGTATGCATATTGCAGGTCGTAGTTTTTGGGATTTGAATTTGCCTCAAGCAGCATATAGTTATATTTGTCTTCGGGGGTAAATTTATTTGTTACAATATCTGCAATTGCATTTTTTGCATTGTTATCATTTGGAGATATTGCAAGAATTGTTTTGTATTGAGCAAGGGCGTTTTTGTAATCTTTTTTTGCTTCGTAAGTTGAGGCTTTGTATCTTATAATTTCGATGTCGTTAGGATTTTTTGCAAGCAACTTATCATACTGCGCCATTGCCTGAGCAGTTGCACCCTGAGCAGCGTATAGTGAAGCAAGATTTAAAAGAGCGGTTTTGTCATTTGGCGCAAGAGCAAGAGCCTTTTGGTACTGAACTTTTGCGGATGTTAAATCTCCTTTTATTTGAAAAACCGTACCCATGTTAATGTGGGCTTGGACGTTATTGGGGTCATTTATTGTTCTTGAACGCCAGAGGTTTTCAAGAATATCCAGTAATTCGGGATTTTTTTCTCCGTATTTGAGTGCCAAATTGTACTCTTCTGCGGCAGCGTCTTGGTTATTTGCTTCATCTAAAATTACTGCATATTTAAAGTGAAGTTTGGCATCGTTGGGTTCTGCTTTAAGTGCATCTCTGTAGCATTCTATCGCTTTTAAGCTGTTATTTAATGATTTAAAAATATCTCCTGCCGTTTCGTTTGCGGATTTTGTATATTGTGAGTTATTTTTAAGTGTCAAAAAATCATACGCCGCAGCGGGAAGTTCACCTTGTGCGCGCAGATTTTTTGCATTTTGAAACTTTTGAGCGGGAGTAAGATTTGCTTCATATCTTCTCTGTAATGAGGTAAGGCTGCTGAGGGTTGAATTTATTGCATTTGCGCTTTGTGTATCTTGCGCGTCATTCCAATATTTCATATAAAAAAGAGCACTTTTTAAGTCGCTAATTGCCTTTTTGGGGTTTTTCTCCTCATTCATATAATAGTCGGCACGTGCCAAATAGGCTGTACTTAAAGATTGTCTTACCGTGTCGTCATATGGTTGGAATCTCAAGACTTTTTTAAATTCTACAATAGCTGATGAGTATTTTTTGTTTTTCAGATTGGAAACGCCGTTGTTATAATACAGATTGTACTTTTGTATATCTTCCCTTGAGGGCATTTCTGATGAAACAGAAACATTTGCAAAAAATAACATCGCCGCAAAAATGACAATTAGTCTTTTTTTCATATAACGCACCTTTTCCTCTATTTTTTAGAAATTATAATACAACAAGATTTTTTTTCATACCCTTAATGAGTTGTTTTTGGTATTATTTATGTAAAAGAGTTTACTTGTGTGAGGCAATTTTGAGAACAGAATTTATTAGTCATAACAAAAATTCATTGATAATTTTCTTTTGCGGTTTTTACACTGATGCAAATTGTTTTATTGAGTTTGACAATTCGCAAAGCGATTTACTTTTTGTCTATGATTATTCTGATATGGATAATAATCCTCTTGAATATTTTGACTTTTTAGCTTATTCAAAAATCAGTGTTATTGCGTACTCTTACGGTGTATGGGCGCTAAACTATGTTTACAATCAGGATTTATTGCCTCAAATAGAGTCAAGTTGTGCGCTATGCGGTACTTTTTATCCTGTTGACAATGAATATGGGGTTAATGAAAAAATATTTGATTTAATGGCGCATTCTCTTAATTGCGATACTATAGAAAAGTTTGAAAAGAAAATGGCACTTGGTGCTTCTTCGCCTTTAAATATAAAGCCTGCAAAAAGAGATATTAAAAATCTGTCGGATGAACTTTTGAACATTAAAGAAGTTTCAAAACATACGTATTTTAGGAAGAATTTTGAGTTTGACAAAGTTGTTATTGCTAAAAAAGACAGAATTTTCCCTTATTCTTCGCAGTCAAATTTCTGGGCAAGACATGCAAACAAACTTGAACTTGAGTGCGGACATTTCCCGTTTTTTGAATTTAAGGATTTTGACGCAATTCTTGAGGTTTGATTTTTATGCAAAAAGACAAATCACATGATTTTTCAAAAGCAGCAGATACATACAGGCAAAATGCTCTTGTACAAAGGCATATGGCGCAATCGTTGTGCAATCTTGCGGGTAATATTTGCGGGTTTAATTTTGAAAAAATACTTGAAATAGGCTCGGGAACGGGATTTTTAACGGAAAATATCGTAAAAATTTTTAAATATAATAAACTTGTTTTAAATGATATTACCGATAATTTTACGGGTTTTAGCGACTTGGAATTTATCAAGGGTGACGCTTGCAGTGTGGATTTTTGCGACAGATATAATTTAATAATTTCAAATGCCTGTTTTCAATGGTTTTGTGACTTTGAATCTTTTTTGCATAAAATTAAAAAAAATATTGCAAGGGATGGTGTTCTTGTTTTTTCAAGTTTTGGAAAGCAAAATTGCTGCCAGTTTAAAAAGATTGAAAAAACGGGTCTTAACTACTGTGATTATATAAGCTTACTAAATGCTTGCGGTTATGAGGTTTTGGACTTTGAGGAAGAAATTCAAACACTCTATTTTGACTCTGTTAAGGATATTTTGCGCCACATAAAATCAACAGGTGCTGCAGTTTCCGCTTCAGGTGTTTGGGGGGCTGAAAGATATAAAGCTTTTGAGAAAAAGTACAGAGAATTATTTTTTGATGACAATGGTTTTGCTCTTACTTACAACCCCGTTTATGTTGTTGCAAGACCTAGATAATATAGCCTATAAGCATATCTCTGCTTGATTTTGTAGTGCTGATTTTTTTAATTGCACGTTTTTCAATTTGTCTTATGCATTCTTTTGTGACGCCATAGAGATTTCCTATTTCTTCAAGGGTTTTTCTTGTGCCTTCTTTTAGCCCGAAGCGCAGTGTTATGACTTCTTTTTCTCTTGATTTCAGGCACTCAAGAGCGCATATGATGTCGTGTTTTAGTTGTTTATCGATAATATCTTTTTCTACGTTTTGTTTTTCATCTTCAATAATTTCACTAAGGCTCATATCTCTTGAACCACAGGAGTCTTTTTGTGCTTCAAAGCCTGTTTCAAGAGAGAGCGCTCTTGTGTATGAATTTAAAAACAAATCTATTTTTTCTTCGCTATATCCTATTTCTTTTGCAATTTCAGAATTTTTAACACTGCAGCCGTATTTTTGTTCTAAGGAAGATTTGACTTTTTTGTATTTAGAAAGAGTTTCTTGTATGTAAACAGGAATTTTCATTGAATAAGATTGCTCTGATATAGCTTTAAACATTGCCTGTTTTATCCACCAAGTTGCATATGTTGAAAATTTGTATCCGAGTTTCCAGTTGAATTTATCAACTGCTGCCATAAGCCCCATGTTGCCTTCTTGTATCAAATCGCACATGCTAAGAGATGTTGAGTGAATTGATTTTTTTGCAACATTAAATACCAATCTTAAATTTGCCTGTATAAGTTCTTTTTTTGCATTTTCATCGCCTTGCGCACAGAGCTTTGCAAGTTCTTTTTCTTTAGTTGGTGTTAAAACCGGATATTTTGAGATTTTTTTAACGTATTCGCCAAGATTTTCTTCAAAGTTAATTAAGTTTGTGCTGTAGTTGTTTTGTTTTTTTACGCTGTTTGCAGAATTTTTCATAAAAGACATCTCCTAAAATATTTTCTAACCATAATTTTTGACATAACTTGCCTGCAAAAAGGCACGCCACGCTGAGCCTTTGAGGCTGTAATTTTTGCGAATAAAAAATTAAAGATACAACAAATTAATTTTTAAATGATGGATTAAACAGAACCTAAAAACAATGACCGTGAGCGAATCTTTATAAAAAGATATAAACTGTATATCTTTAATATATCACCACACTTTTAAAATAACAAGTCTTTTGTGAAGAAATATTAAAAAAAAAATGGCAAAATCTTGACTTCTTAACATTGCTTAATATTGATATATTTCCTGAAAAAGCGTGCAGTAATGCTGAACGAGTAAATATTGTTAAGTTTTGTAACTAAAAAACATTAAGTGCGCAATTTTTAAAAAGTGAAATACTTTATATATATGTAAGCGATAACTAAGATATAACAAATCTAAAATATATACTTTCTAACCAACACACACTAACCTTCACTTCACACACGAGGAATTACTAAACAAGTATTCCGAGGGGCTTTTGATTTTCAAAAGCCTTTTTCTTTATGTAAAAGTATTTTTGTGTTAATATCCTTTTGTAGTCAATAAGGGATAAAAATATGACAAACACTTTTCAGGGAAATTTATACGCAAAAGATGGTGACAGATTTTGTATAGTTATTTCAAGATTTAATGAATTCATAGGCTCAAAACTGTTATCCGGAGCTGTTGATTCGTTTGTCAGATTGGGTGTAAAAGAAGAAAATATTGATATAATCTGGGTTCCGGGTGCTTTTGAAATTCCTCTTATGGCAAAAAAAGCAGCCCAAACAAAAAAATACTGCGCTATTGTTACGTTAGGTGCAATTATTAAAGGTTCAACCTCTCACTATGACTATGTTTGTGCCGAGTTAACAAAAGGTATTGCTTCTGTTTCCTTATCTGAAGGATTGCCTGTGGTATTTGGAGTTCTTACAACGGATAATATTGAACAAGCAATTGAGCGCGCCGGAACAAAAGCGGGCAATAAAGGCGCTGACGCTGCAAAAACGGCTATTGAAATGGCAAATTTAATTGCAAATATAGATTAAAAAATAAATCTTTAGATTGATATATTTTTTAAACCCCAAGATTGATGATACTCTTCCTAAAACAAGCTATTGTTTAACTATAGACAATAAGTTCGATTAGGGAGAGTATTTTGAGTATTATGACAAGAACATTAATGTTCGGGATTAGGAAAATATTTATAGCGTTGTTTATTTTCTTTGCATTCTGCAGCGCTGCACTTGCACAAGAGAGCTTAATTACATCGGTTGCAATTTCTAAGCCGTCTGATTTGCACGGTGCATACAAGCTTACAATTCAAGCGGATAAACCTGTTGAATATAAAGCAAAAGCAGATAATTCCGACAGTATTTATTTTGATTTAAAAAACGCACTTACCGTAGATAATCTTGATACTATTTATGATAATGTTTCAGGAATCGACGCCGTAATAGTTCAACAATTAGAAAATTCAAAGGTAAGAATTTATGTTAACGGTATTAATACCGCATCTACTCAATTGGTCTTTAAAACCGCACAACAAACAGGTTCAAACGCCACCAATCAGGTTGTTATAAACAGACCAATGAGAGAATACCGTCCTACAAGTGATTTTAATGAAATTACTCAGGAAGACATAGACTGGAGCGACAATTCTTTTAATCCGGAACATCTTTTGAGTTCGTTTTTTGGAATGTTTGAAGGCAGAGCAGATATGACTTTTGCGATATGTTTAGTACTGCTTGTTCTATCTGTTGTAATTTCAAAAAAAGTGTTTGCAAAAGTAAGATTACAGGAAGAACCGCTCATCGGTTTAAGTTCAACTTATCAAAAGCAAGCTCTTGAAGAGGAATTGCCTGAAGTTAGGGTAGAGAAAAAAGAGCAGCCTGTACAAAAAGTACAAGATGTTATTCAAAAAAGACCTCAAACAAGACAGGCTTCATACTATGCAACAAGCAGAGAAATGCCAAGACAAAATTACTTTGATGTTCAAAAAAATGCGCTTAAGAGAAATTATGCACTTGGAGCCTACAGAGATGCGCAAAAAAATCCCTATACGACTCAAAAGCCTTTAAGCCCTCAGGTTTCGTATCAAAAAAGAGTGCAAAATCCCTCAAGACAATTTGTTTCATCGCCTCAGCAGAGAGAAATTCCTCAACCGGTCAAAAAAACCGCTTCTATCGAGAACATAAAGTTTCTTGAGTCGGTAACAAAAATTTATGAGCAAAGCGGTAGAAAAGATTTGGCACAAGGTCTTCGTGCCGGCTTGAATAAGAAAAAATCAGCAGTATAAGTTTAAAGTAATCGATAATACTCAACCAATGGCCTCATAAACGAGGCTTTTTTTTAATATGACTTAACATATTGTTTTGATTGCAAGTTTAATATATAATTTACTAAGTTGGCTTTGTAGCAGGGCAAGATGGATTCAAAAGTTTACAGTAAAAATGATATTTTAAATAAACTTGCGCAGGACGGTTTTTTTGTTGACCTCCTTACGCTTGATTCGTTCCTTGGTAAGTATAAAATTGAAGCCATATTTGAAGATGAAAACGGTTGCGAGTTTTTTGACAAAAGCGCATACGATATACTTGTAGAAAATGTATTAAATAAAAAAAGCTCTGATTCAAAACAAGAGAACATACTGCAGGACGCTGATGTTGTTAAGGGTGAAGATTCAAACATAGAGCTTGTGCAAGATGAAGTTGAAATTACAGAGGAGCCTCTTAATTTAGACGAGTTTTCCTCTTTGCCTGTTGATTCAAATGACGATTCAAACAGCGGTTCTTTGGATAAAATCAAATGGCATAAGTGGGATGATGTTTCAAAAGAGCTAAAAGATTCTTCTTCAACAGATAAAACAGAAATTATCGAAGATGCTGCGCAAGCTATCTCTGATGATTCTACTTTATCAAACATTGTGCAAGAGCAGCAGGAAGAAAATGCTGATTTAAAAACCGAAGCTATTCAAGAAGACACCAGTGCAAGTGACAGCGCTATAAATGAAACAAAAAAACAACTCCAAGAGGTTATTTCTTCAGAAGAAAATACCGAAGAAGATTTCGATGACATAGAGCTTTTATCTGATTCTATTCAAGCTCAGGAAAAGTTTCAAAAGTATATTGTAAGCGAGCTTGCAAAAAGAAATGTTGATGTTACTCCGCCAAAAAATGAAAATGCTTTTAAATTTGATATTTCAGAAAAAACTCTGAATATGATTGCAAGAGCTATAGCTAAAAAAATTGCAAAGCAGGTTTCTTTGGCTATTTCTACGGATAGAAAAAACGATGAGAAATTGTTGCAGGCAGAAAAAAACTCTCTTGCGCTTGAGCAAAAAGTAAACAGTCTTGAGGAGCAAAACAGAAAACTCAAACTTTTGCTTGCGGAGTCAAATAAAAATTTGAACTCATATCAACCAACTTTCTTTGGTTTATACAGGTTTGTAAGAAATAAGTCAGGAAAAAGAAAATAAAACACTATGAATATAATTATAATGCTAATCCTAATAAGCCTTTTGGTTCTTGTTCATGAACTCGGTCATTATTTGGCTGCAAGAGCATTTGGGATTCAGGTTTCTCATTTTGGTTTCGGGTTGCCGATAGGTCCTCTGTTGTATGAAACAAAATGGGGCGATACAAAAATTACCGTGCATGCGTTTTTGTTGGGCGGTTATGTTTCTTTTCCGGATGATGATGAAAATAGTGAAGATGCAAAAGACTTGCCCATGGATTCTCCTAAAAGATTCAGAAACAAAAAACCTTGGCAAAAAGCCGTTGTTGTTTCTGCGGGAGTTTTTGCAAATGTAGTGTTTGCTCTTTTTCTTGTAATGTTCTGTGCGGCTTTTTATCATAAATTGCCAAGCAGCAAGTATGATGTTTATATAAAAGAATTTGCTCCAAGCGTTACTCTTGATGTAAAAAATTCGGGAATTAAACCAAACGACAAGGTAATTAGCGTTAACGGCATTAATATAAACAACTCTTATCAGTTTATTTTCCTTACACAAAACAGTAAGTATTTTGACGGTTATGTATGTGATGAAGATGTAAAAAACAAGCTTGCACAGCTAAAGGCGCTTAACCCTTCGCTAACTTCTGATATAAGTACAGGCGATAAGATTAAGCTTCCAAAAATGACTCCCGAAAATAAGCTTGTGGTAAAAGAAAGTGTTTTAATGGGTATAGAAAAATATGTGCCCGAAGGCATTGAATTGAATAAAATTCAAAAAGAGCTTTCGCATAAGTTGTATGATAAGGATGAGTTTGTTGCAGATAAGAGCTACTCTCTTGAAGATATTGCAGCAGCACTTGCGGATAGTTATAAACCCCTTTCTATAAAAGTTCAAAGAGGTAATGAGCAGCTTGTATTTGATAACATAAAGACTTCAAAAGCAGGACTTTTGGGCGTAAAGCTTGAAGTTGATGAAATTTTTGTCCCAATAAATTCGCCCCTTGAGGTTTTAACACATTCTTGGGATTATTTAGTTGATAATACTAAAATTATGCTTCTTGGACTCTGGCAGCTTGTCAGCGGCAAAATCCCGCTAAGCGATATGCACGGTATTGTTGCCATTACAAAAGTTGGCGGTGATATAATTGAAAACTCAGGAATGCTAAAAGGCTTGCTGTTAAGTGCTATTATAAGTATTGACCTTGCAATAATAAATCTTTTGCCCATTCCTGCACTTGATGGCGGGCATTTAATGTTTCTTGCGCTTGAAAAAGTTGCAGGAAGAGAATTGGACGAAAAAATTGTAGAAGGTATCTCAAGAGTATTCTTTATGCTCTTAATCCTTCTTATGATATATGTTGTATTTAATGACATATTTGCGCTTGTTACAAAACAGCTCTAATTCACCCTTTCTCACTTGACGAAGATTTTCTTGCGTGTTATATTGAAGCCATAGTTACACAAGTCTTTCAAAAGGAGGTGAAAATATGCCTGAAGTAAGAGTTCGTGAGAATGAAAATATCGAAAGCGCTCTTAAAAGATTTAAGAAAAAAATACAAAAAGCCGGTATTTTATCTGAAATCAAACGCAGAGAAAGGTATGAAAAGCCTTCTGTAAAGAGAAAACGCAAATCAGAAGCTGCTCGCAAAAGAAGAGTTTAGTTTTTGTTTAAATAGACACTTTTAAAAGGGGATTTATATCCCCTTTTTTAAAAACGGATGAGGTGAATGATGGCAAAAGATTGTAGTTTTGATGTTGTGTCGGAATTTGACAAGCAAGAGCTTGTAAATGCTGTAGACCAGACAAAAAGAGAACTTAGTTCAAGATTTGACCTAAAAGGTTCAAACTCTGATGTTACTCTCGATGCTGATAAAACAATTACCATCACTACAAGTGATGATTTAAAGTTGAGAAATATCCTTGATATTCTCCAAACAAAAATGATTAAAAGAAATTTAAGTATTAAAATACTTGACCCTCAGGCACCGGAGGCTGCTTTGGGCGGGAATGTAAGACAAGTGTTTAATTTGAAAAAAGGACTTACTCAAGAGCTTGCAAAGAAAATTACTGCTACAATTAAAGACTCAAAACTAAAAGTTCAAGCATCAATTCAAGGTGAACAGGTTAGAGTCAGCGGCAAAAGTAAAGATGATTTGCAAGATGTGATTAAGCTGTTAAAAGAAAAAGAAGAAGTATTTAATATACCTTTGCAATTTGTGAATTACAGATAAACATGGAACTTAGTTTAGATAAGACTGTTGTAATATATAACCCTGAAATTGAGGGTGCTGATGTTTTGGCAGGAAAATTGAGCACATCTTTTGCGGACTGTAAGACTTTTACACTCGATGATATGCCCGATGACCCCTCTTTTGTCATAGTGGTTGGCGGTGATGGCACGTTGTTAAAATGTGCAAGAAAATACTGTGAGTCCGATGTGCCGATTTTCGGTTTTAACATGGGTCGCTTAGGGTTTTTGGCGCAAGCGCTTCCTAATGAAATAGAAAAAGTTACACATAAGATTAAATCCGGCGATTTTCGTATCGAAAAAAGGACAATGTTAAATTGCCCTACAACAGGCGCTATAGCGCTAAATGACATTGTTATAAGGGGTGCGGTTTATTCCCGTACATCAACATTAAATCTTTATATTAACAACATCAAACTATGTTCATATCTGGCAGACGGGCTTATAATTTCAACTCCCACAGGTTCAACAGCTTATGCGCTTTCAGCAGGAGGTCCTATTATATCTCCAAATCTTGAGTGTTTTGTAATTGTACCTATTTGCCCGCACACACTTAATGCAAGACCAATTGTTGTTCCTACAAGCGAGTGCATTAAAGTAACAACGCAAGAAGCACCTAAGGATTTTCAATTGACAGCAGATGGTCAGGATGCTCGCATTGTTAAAAATGAAATTTGTGTACAGAAACACTCAAAATATGCACGTTTGCTTCTTTTGAACAATGACTGCAACCACTTTTATGACATTTTAAGAGAAAAACTTCACTGGGGAATAGCACCAAATAAATAATGATTAAATCTGTATTGATTAAAAATTTTATACTGATTGATGAACTGTTTTTGGAATTTGAAAACGGTTTTAATGTGCTGACTGGTGAAACAGGCTCAGGTAAGAGTATTATTTTAAAAGCAATAGACACTGCTCTTGGCGCAAGGGTTCAAAAAGATGTAATTTTTGACAAAACAAAAACCGCCCTTGTTGAGGTTACTTTTTTGCATTCACAAAAAGAAGAACAGTTTTTGAAAAAATATGACTTGTCTGAAGAAACGATAATTTCAAGAGAAATCACTCCTACTTCGCAAAAATGCAGGGTGAATGGTGCGCTTGTAAATCTTGATTACATAAAAGAACTCAGAGAAAATCTTATTGACATTCACTCTCAAAACCAAAGCTATACCTATGTTTTGCCTAAATATCACATAGAATTGTTGGATGCTTACTTAAAAACAGTTAGTGAAGATTTTGCACAAGCTTCTAAAAAATACTCGCAAATTTATCCGACGTATTTAGAAGTTTCAAAAAAGCTTTTAAGTCTAAGAGAAAATAATTCTAAAAATCTTCAAGAACTGGATTTTCTCAGGTTTCAACTAAATGAAATTGACTCTGCTCAAATTAAAGAAAACGAGGAAACGGAACTTGAGCGAGAACTTGAGATTCTCTCAAATATTCAGGATATAAAACAGCTCACGCAAGGTGTGCAGTATTCTCTTGGCTCTGATGAGGGGGTAATTGACGCATTATCAAAAATGAACGGTATGCTCTCACGTGCCTGCGGTTATGATACAAAATTGGAAGAAGTTCAAAGCGCTTTTATTGAAGCTTTTGAGAATTTGAAATTTTGTTCCGATTTTTTGAGGGACTACTCTCAAAATCTGGAGGATGACCCTCAAAGACTTGAAGAAATTAACGAGAGAATGTCACTGATATTAAAATTAAAAAGAAAATACGGTGATATTTTTGAAGCAAGAGATAATTTTGCAAGGCAATTAGAGGAGCTTGAGGGTGACTTTTCGTCGTGTGAAGAGCTGGAGATTAAAGAAAAACAATTAAAAGAAGAGCTCGATAATCTTGCTGAAAAAATGTCAAATTTGAGAAAAGAAAATGCGCCCGCTTTGTCTGATTTAATAGTTGGAGAACTGAGAAAACTTGAGTTATCCAAAGCTGAATTTAAGATACAGATAAAAGATAAACAAATGGACTCAAAAGGCATTGATGATGTTGAGTTTTTAATTACCACAAATATTTCTTCATCTCTTGCGCCATTGGCTAAAGTTGCCTCAGGCGGCGAGATTTCACGTGTTATGCTTGCAATAAAGTGTGTATTTGCAAAAGTGGATACTCTATCAACAATAGTTTTTGATGAAATTGATACCGGTATCTCAGGAAAAGCATCTAATGCCGTGGCTGAAGCAATTTCTAACTTGTCAAAAGATATTCAGGTCTTTGCAATTACTCACCAGCCTGTAATAGCAGCTCATGCTAATGCTCATTTTAAAATAACAAAAAGTCAGGATGATAAAACAAGAGTAAATGCAAAAAAACTTACAACACAAGAGGAAAAGCTCGAAGCACTTGCGTCTTTGGCTTCAGGTGAGGTTAACAATATTTCCGTGTCTTTTGCTCGAGAATTATTAAAACAATAGATGAATTTTTGTTAAAATATTGACAAATATAATTGTATGTTTTTCTACTCTTTGATAGACTACATATAATTTATGTTGTAAACGCAAAGGGAAGGATGTTGGGATGAAGGTAAATTTTAGCTTGTACTCTCCTGCAGGGAAAAACCATACAGGGGTTGATTTTTCTGCAATTAAAAATGTTGATTCAAATGCGCCTGTGCTTAAAAATAATGCTCAAGACGTATTTGTAAAAAGCTCGCCTGTTTTTGGTTCTAATGAAAAACATAATGCAGACAAAATAAGAGAAGATGTTGTAAAAGCGGGTAAAGAGGGTGTTGTTGAAAAACTTGCTATGTATACAAAGCTTTATATGAGTGCTCTGGGTTCAAAAACATTAAAGCCGGCGCTGTTGGATGTTGCTTTTGTTAAGCATATAAACTCTTGTTGCGCAGACCCGTCAAATTATCCTTTTGATGGTGATTATCCTATCTACCCGAATAAAGAAGAATTTAGAGAGATTGTGGTAGGGTTATGGCAAGAAAGCAAGCGCAGAGAATATGAACCAAACACTATGAACCAAAGACCCGCTTCGCTTTGCACTCTTGATAATGTGAAAACTTTTGTCAAGAAGGACTTTGCAAGGGCGTTAAATAAATATTCAATGGATTATTTAGGTGAGCCAATCAAGAATAAAAAAGACGCAAAAAAGTTCGCAGATGTAATTTATTATGATGAATCAACAAAGATTCCAAGTGAGGGTGCAGGTCAGGCATACAAAAAAAACGGACTCACGGGTTTTTATTTTGGAGGCGTAAGAAAAAGATTTGATAATCCAAGAGCTCTCTTAGAGTATTTATTAAAATATCCGATTAAAATTTTTGATAAACGCTCAAAAAGTATGTATGCAAGACGTGAAGAATACGAGTATAAAATAAGACGTGAAAAAGAATTGGTTAACTATGTGCCCGAGGATAACTCTGTATATTGGGGGAATGGGGATTATTGGACCAGATTTTAACAGCTATGAGCCATAATTAGCTAAATATGGCTTCAATAAATTCCTTGCGGTCAAAGTTTTTTAAATCTTGAGTTCTCTCTCCTATGCCAACCAGTTTGGCGGGCAGAGAGAACTCTTTTGCAATGGCTATTATTATGCCGCCTTTAGCTGAGCCGTCAAGTTTTGTTATAGCTACAGAAGTTAAATTAAGCGCTTCTTTAAAAACTTTAGCCTGAGAAAGTCCGTTTTGACCAAGGTTGGCATCAAGCACTAAAATACTCTCTGCAAGGGCTTCGGGCGCGTTTTTATCAATTACGTTTTTTATTTTCTTTAACTCTTCAATAAGGTTAAATTTATTCTGCAGTCTGCCTGCAGTGTCCACAATAATTACGTCAAAATTTTCTTTTTTAGCTTTATCAATTGCTTCATATACAACGCTTGCGCTATCAGCCTTATCTCTTCTTACAATTTCAACATCTGCTCTTTTTGCCCAGATATCAAGCTGCTCTTCTGCTGCAGCGCGGAAAGTATCACCCGCTGCAAGGAGGACTTTTTTGCCCTCATTTTTAAATTTGTTTGCAAGTTTGCCGATAAGCGTTGTTTTTCCTGCACCGTTAACGCCCACTACAAAGTAAATATTAAGAGAGTTTTCCTTGTAGTTAAGCTCATTTGAGCCTGCAGCGTCAAGAATGTTTTCAAACTCTTCTTTTAAAAAGTTTTTAAGTTGAGATGATTTTAAATTTTTGTTTTTTATTTTATTTACTATCTCAACACTTAAATCCACCCCCAAATCAGCCTTTATAAGCATTGATTCAATGTCATCAAGGGTAAATTCATCTATCTCCTCACTTCCTGAGGCCGCCTCAACTACATTATCAATAAGCGTTTTTGAAGTTTTTGAAAGCGCATTTTTAAGTGCTTCAAAACCGCTTGAGATGATATTTTTGTCATCTTTTTTAAAAAAATTAAACATATCTTTCGACCACTTTTGCAAGTATACCGTTTATAAAAGACGGTGAGTCATCGGTTGAGTATTTTTTTGCAAGTTCAAGTGCTTCATCTATTACAACCTTGTGCGGTGCGTCTTTCATAAACACAAGTTCTACAATGGAAATTCTCAGGATGTCTTTGTCTATTTTAAACAATCTGTCTATATCCCAGCCAAAAGCCAGTTCTTTAATTATATTGTCAATGTCTTGTTTCTTTTCTTTGAAAGTTGTTGCAATTTTATTGATGTAGTCTTTTACATCTGCCTTTTGAGAAAGGGTGCTAAGCTCTGCAACCTCAAGCGCGTTTAGTGCTTTATCGCAAACGCCGAGAACTGTTTTTATTCTGCCTGCCATATCGCTTGTAAGGGGTATTTGAACAGGTATATTATTAGCGTCAATCGGGCGTTTAAGGTTGTCGGGGTGATTGTTTTCATACTCTTCGATGTACTCGCTAATGTCTAAAAGCCCGCTTGTAGCGATGTTTAACTCTTCTTTTGATGAACTGATTAGAGTTCTTACTGATTTTAAGACGATTTTTTCAAAATCATCGTCTTGGTATTTATCAAGATTTTTTTCAAGTTGTGAAAATAAAATTAGTGCCAATTCTCTTGAAGCTCGTCTTGCTTGCATGTTTGTTTCCTTATTTTTGTCTTTTAAGTTAATTATAGATGAAAAATTTTTAAATTACAGAATTTTTTTAATATTTTCAAGATAAATTTGTGCGCATTTGTAATACTCAAGTTCTTGTGCTAAATCTATCGCATTTTGTGATATTTGAGTAAGTTCGTTTTGGTTTAGTGAATATATTTTTCTTATTGTATCTTCTATATTTTTTGCATTTGGTTCAATAATAAAACCGTTACAGGAGTCTTTTATCCAGCCGTCCATACCGCTTGATTTGCTGCATAGTGTAATGCAGCCGCTTGCAAGTGCTTCAAGGTAACTTAAGCCAAAGGTTTCTTTTATTGATGGCAAAATAAAAATGTGTGAGTCCCTCAGGTTTTTAAGCACTTCGCTTTTTTCAACCTGCCCCATAAAGTATATTTTTTCTTTGCTTGCCTGTTTTTTTAGTTTTTTTTCTTCTCTGCCCGTGCCAAATATTTTAAGCTCTATATCAATATCTTCTATGTTTTTTATAGCCTCAATTAAAATACCCACATTTTTTCTTTTTATAAAAGATGATACACAGGCTATTTTTAGAGGGTGTGTGTTTTTAAATTTTTCTCTTGCTTTATCTTTAGAAATTACATCTTCTTTTTTTATTCCTGATGGGAGCAAAAATGCCTCTTTGTCTTTAAATTTTTCTTTTATCCAATGCGAGCGTGCGCCAACGCTATCTGCACTATTTAGTGCTTTTTTAAGAGCGGATGAAAAATAAATTTTGTATTTTTCCATTACTTCAATGTCGCTTGAGTGCAGTATGGCAACGTGGGGTTTTTTGAATTTTTCTTTTATTTTAGCGGCACAAAGTGTGCCTGATGGCATATGAGAAATTATTACATCAAAGTTTTCTTTTTTGAGAAAATCCAACCCGCGATAGCTTGGTAAAAGAAGGTTTTTGTTGATGATTTTTATTCCGTTATGAAAATACTCCCCTTGAGGGTATATTTTTCTGCCCCTTAAAAGAGTGTTAAAAACTAAATCGGCTCTGAGCACAAAAATACTATGCCCCAAATCCTTTAGTGCAAGGGCAAAGTTTTCAATAGTTTTTGGAATGCCCTTATGGTTACTCTCAAGCGGATATAAGTCTGTAACAAAAAGTATATTCATCTACAAATATTGAAAATCGCACACAAGGGAGAATTTTTCTTTTAAAAGGTTTAAAAGAGCAATCCTGTTGTTTTTGATTTTTTCATCTTTGTCCATTACAAGAACTTTATCAAAGAAATTGTTTATGGGTTTAACAAGCTCACAAAGCGAGAGCGTGTATTTAGCAAGGTCATTAGCGCTTTGAGTTTGTTTTTTAACTGCAGCGTAGAGTTCTTTTTCCTCATCAAGCACAAAAAGTGCTTCGCTAACTTCACTATGTTTAGCGTCTTTTGTAATTCTAAGCACCCTTTTTGCTGCTTCGCAAAGTGTTTTAAAGGTTTCTTTTTCATTTTCTTTTTTGAGAAAATCAAGCCTTTTTAGATAATCATCAAGATTTTCAAGCGGATTAATTACACTGCAAGCTTTCATTAAGTCTTGAGAATATTCTTTTTCATACATTATAGAAAGCCTGTTTAGTACAAATTCGTACACATCAGAAGCAGTTTCAGCCTCAAGCTCTACATTGAATTCTTTTGATAACATATTTAGTGAATTATCAAAAAGAGTTTTTAAATCAAGCTTTAAGGAATTATTGATAACTGTTCTTAAAATTCCTATAGCTGCACGTCTTGCACCAAGGGGGTCGTTTGAGCCCGTGGGGCGTTTTTTCTTTAATTTGCCTTGTGTTGAGATAAATAAGGCACAAATTGTATCGATTTTATCTGCTATAGAAACTATCTGTCCTTCAATGCCCGAAGCTGTTTCGCTGTAGGCATTCAGCGGGAAATAGTGCTCTTTTACGGCAAGTGCTACGTTTTGTTTTTCACCTGATTTAAGCGCATAGTTTTCGCCAATGTAGCCTTGAAGTTCGGTAAATTCAAACACAAGCTGAGTGCTTAAGTCTGCTTTTGCTAAAAGCGCACTTCTTAATACGTCTTTATCTTCAACATTTAACTGTTTGCAGATTTGTTTTGAAAGTTCAATTATGCGTTGAGTTTTATCAAAAAGCGTACCCAAACCTTTTTGGAAAGTCATACCCTTTAGAGCCTCAACCTTATCAACAAGAGGTGTTTTTGTATCTTCTTTATAAAAGAAAATACCGTCCTCAAGTCTTGCGCTTACTACTCTTTGGTTACCTGCTTTAATATTATCCATAGATTCTTTATCCGTGCCGACAAAATTTGCCATAGTGATAAAGTGGTTGGATAATTTTCCGTCTTTTTGCCAAAGAGGGAAATACCTTTG
>CALUYX010000019.1 GCA_944325115.1 Candidatus Gastranaerophilales bacterium
ATCACCCCCTTTTAGTATTGCATGGGTTTTACTTTGTGTTATATTGGCGCCCATTTTCCACAGTTCATTAACATGCATAAATCTGTTTTCATACAAACTTTCCGTAACAACACTTATGCCGTTTGAAGTTGACAACAGTGCCATTGCAAGTGCCTGCAAATCTGTAGGAAACCCTGGGTAAGGTTGTGTTATAAAGTTCATAGGCAAAAGTCTTGAATCAGAAGATACTTCCATTACGTTTGGCTCAATTAACTTAATTTTAGCGCCCATCTCAAGAAGTTTGCCCGTAAAAATTGTAAGATGGTTTGGAAATACATTTTTTATAATTCCATGACCGCGAGAAGCAATAATGGCACTCATATATGTACCAGCTTCAATCCTATCTGAAATGGTTGTATATTCTACCCCATGTAAATCTTCAAGTTTAACACCGCAGATTGAAATTTCATTTGTACCCGCACCTTCAATTTGAGCACCCATAGCCTTTAAGAAATTTGCCAAATCAACAATTTCAGGCTCTTGTGCTGCATTTTGTATACGAGTGGTACCCTGCGCCAGAACAGCAGCCAACATAATATTTTCGGTAGCACCAACAGAAGGTATATCAAGACAAATATCAGCACCTTTTAATTCTACCGCTTTTGCATGGACATAGCCTTGCTCAATTTTACAATTAGCGCCAAGTGCTTCAAGCCCTTTTATATGAAAATTTACACGCCTTTCACCTATATTGCAGCCACCGGGGAGGGCAACTCTTGCCTCTTTCATACGTCCTGTAAGTGAGCCTAAAACAACAAAAGAAGCGCGCATTTTACTTACAAATTCATCCGATGCGACAATACTTGTTATATTTCTGGCATCAATTTCAACAGTCTTATTTTGCTTATCATATACACATTTTGCACCCAAACACTCAAGCACGTCTATCATAATCTCGACATCAGTAAGTTCAGGCACATTATATATTTTTGAAACATCTTTAGCAAGAAGTGCAGCCGCCATAAGCTTAAGTACAGCGTTTTTTGCTCCACTTATACTTACCTCGCCCTCAAGTGGACGTGAACCGCTTATGACTAACTTTTCGCTCAAAATGCCTCCTTTTCAACTTATATTCTAATACAAGAATAAAAGTTTGAAAATAGTCTTAACATTTTGGCAATATTATTCGCCAAATACCTTGGCAACTTCTTCTCTGTCGTCAAAATGTATTGTTCTGTCTTTTAAAATTTGATAATTTTCATGCCCCTTGCCTGCGACAATTACAACATCGTTGTCATTTGCAATGGTTTTGAGCATTTTAATCGCACAAGCTCTGTCCGGCTCAACAAAAACCGTCTTCGGGTTAATTAACTTCAAACCTGATAAAATATCTGTTATTATTTGCTGCGGGTCTTCAGAGCGAGGATTGTCAGACGTGATTACAACTTTGTCACTCAACGACTGAGCAATTTTACCCATTTTTGGACGCTTAGTTGCATCTCTGTCCCCACCGCAGCCAAAAAGACAAATCAAGCTGCCGTCTTTTGGTGTAAGCTCTCTTGCAGCGCGCAAAATATTCTCTAAACCGTCAGGAGTGTGCGCATAATCAACAATAACAAGAGGCGTGGTGCATACGATTTCAAATCGACCCGCAACACTTCTTGTGCTCTCAAGAGCAGCTTTTGAAACCTCAAGGGAAATTCCGTTTGCAAGAGCACAACCAATTGCAGCAAGTGCATTGTAAACACTGAACATGCCATTTAGCATAAGCTTAATATCTGTTTTTTGGTCTTTATATACGCAAGTAAAACTTACCCCTGAGGATGTAAATTCGATATTTTTTGCCATTAACTCTGAATTATTTTTTACACCGTATGTAATAAGCGAAACACCTTTTGGCACTCTTTCAATAAGTCTTTTGGCGTATTTATCATCATTATTTATAACCGCAAAAGAGCCTTCTTCTAGACTTTCAAAAAGTTTTGCCTTTGCATTAAAGTAATTATCCATTGTTATATGAAAGTCTAAATGGTCTTGTGTCAGATTTGTAAAGACAGCACCCGAGAATTTACATTTGCGAACTCTGTGCTGTTCAAGCGAGTGAGAACTTACTTCAGTGACAACATTTAAAATGTCGGATTTCAAAATCTTTTGCAATGTATGTTGAAGCTCAGGCGCCTGAGGAGTTGTATGCTTTGCCTCAAAGTACTCGCTGTTTGAAGAAAGTTTGTAGCCAAGCGTACCTATAAGAGCGCATTTTTTAGAATTTTGTTCAAATATTTTTTGTATAAGGTGCGTCACTGTTGTTTTGCCGTTTGTACCTGTTACACCTATTAAATTTAGCTCTCTTGAGGGGTTGTGATAAAAGCATGCAGACAAATCAGCTATTTTTTCTTGAGTAGAATTAACAATAAGCTGAGGAATTTCAATATTTAACGGCTTTTCACACATAAGAGCAACAGCACCTTTTTCAAAAGCCATCTGCGCAAAGTCATGACCGTCTACATGTTCGCCTTTTAAACATACAAAAATTTCATGAGAATTGATTGTGTTTGAATTGTACGAAATTCCCAAAATATCAACATCTTTAAAATTCAAAACCTCTATCGGCTCTACTTCTTTTATAATTTTACTTAATTCCATTTTAATCTTCCCCACATATGGTGATGCACAAAATATTTTACTCTTAAATAATATTTTTGTTAACAACTTTTTTCTTGTCAGGGTTAAGGTTCATAATCTTGACAAGCTCAGTTGTAATATCCTTAAATATCGGTGCTGCAACGGTCGAACCCCAGATTGCTTCACCACCGGGGCTATCCACTACAACATATACAAGAACTCTGGGGTCGCTAGCCGGCAAATAGCCAACCATAGATGTATAGAGCTTATTTGAATAACCCGCACCGTTATCCAGCGGTCTTCTTGAAGTACCGGTTTTTGCGGCTATATAATATTCATCCATTTTTGCCGAACTCTTCCCTCGCTCCATTGCTTCCACCAATGTCCAAGTAAGGTCTTTTGCCGACTGTTCACTCATAACCCTTCTTTCAATAACTTTTTGAGGCAAAATCTCGGGAGAATACTTTATAACATGTGGGGTAATCCAGACACCGTTATTTGCAATAGCAGCAACAGCAGATGCCATCTGAATTGCAGTAACGGAAGCACCATAACCGTAACCCATAGCACCATGGGTTGCAACATCCCAATTTTTGGGAGCAGGCAAAATACCAGATGACTCGCCGGGTAAATCTATACCTGTTGCCTCGCCAAAATTAAAGGTTTTAAGCGTATCGTAAAATTCCTGTGGAGTCATCATTTGTGCAACCTTGGCACTGGCTACGTTACTTGAGTGCTCAAATAAATAAACCAAATCTATCAGACCGGGGTTTTTATTCCTGTCATAGTCATAGTTTTTAATTTCCCACCAACCGATTTTCATTTTACCGGTATCAAGGATTCTTGTATTTTTGTTGACCTTGCCGTTAATCATAGCGCAAGCTACGGTTATAACTTTAAATGTAGACCCCGGAGGGTAAACATCCGTTATTGCCCAGTTTTTCATTTCAATCATGGAATACTTTTGGTAGTTATTAGGGTCATAATAAGGATAAGCAGCAAGCGCTAAAACTTCACCTGTTTTGGGGTCAAGAACAACAACCGCACCCCTTAGTGCTTTTGTTTTTTGCACTGTTTTATTTAGATATTTTTCGCAAATATGCTGTACGGCAGAATCAATGGTTAAGTTTAAAGTTTTACCTTTAATTGGCGCTGTAATATCCTCGGGATTTGTGTTGAAATTGTAAATAATGTCGCCATTTGGGGTTTTTTCATATGAAATATTTTTGTCAAAATACTCAAGATACTCTTTTGCAACATATTCAATGCCGCCTGCTACATCGGCATCAGAATTGTAATAGCCCAAAATATGAGAGGCAAGAGTTCCTTGCGGATAAGTTCTTTTGTTTTTAACCTCCAAAGAAAGCTCTCTTAGCCTTTTTGCCTTAATTGCCTCTGCTGTTTTTCTGTCTAAACCCTTTTTGATAAGTATAACAGGGTCGTCTGAGGCAAGTGTTTTTGAAAGGGAGCTTAGAGGAATATTAACCAAAGGCGACAATATTTCCGCCAACTCTTGCGGAGTATGGTCGTAATACATAGGGTGAGCATAAAGATTAAAAGAAGTATTATCCGAAGCAAGCTTAAAACCGTTTCTGTCAAGAATTTCACCCCTTAAAACAAATAACTTGGTAGAACGCTGTTTTTTTGCTCTGTCCCTGTAATGCCTTACATCAAAAACTTGAATCAAAAAAAGATAAAACAGCAAAAGTGCTATAAAAGCGCTTATGCAAAACTGCAAACAACCTATGCGTTTATCAAACTTTTTATATCTGTCTTTGCTCATAGAAAATTAATAGCCCATAGACCATGCTTTTTTCTGGCTGTTGTCTTGTTTGTTAAATCTGACATTGGGCAACTCTGCAGCTGAGAGCTCAACTACATTGGTAGCTCTTTGCAACATATTTGACTTGGCAACCGCTATATCAACATTGTAATAAGACTGCAGATTATCAAGTTTGTTTTGCAAATCTTCATTTTCATAATTCAAAGCAAGTGTTTCTTTTCTTATTTGATTAAGAGAAACCTCGCCCATTGTGACAAAGTAATAGCTTACAAGACAAACCATAACAAGAAAACCCAAGATTGCACAAAGACAAGTATTAACTCTTGCTATTACCATCTCTTTGTATGATTTCTCTTTTACAAAATAACCGCTGATTATTTGATTTGTATTATCAGGATATCTTTTTAAACCCTGATTCGTACCTAAACCTGAGTGCCTTAAAGGTCTTTTTTGGTTTTTATTCATCAAATTTGGAGGGTTGTTTTTATTATTTCTGTTATTTTTATTAAAAGAAAGCGAACTCAAGTTTTCTCTCCTGATAATTTCAAACTCTTCTGGCTATCCTCAACTTTGCACTTCGTGAAGGAGGATTGACTTTCACCTCGTCACTTCCTGCGCAAATTGGCTTTTTATTCACCAGCTCTACCATCTTCCCCTCGCAACAGCAGATTGGAACATTTTTATCACATCTGCAATTTAAAGAGAAATTCTTTAATACGGACTTTGCCACTCTATCCTCTAGTGAATGGAAAGTTATTACACTTATTATAGCACCAGTGTCCAATAATGTAACCACTTCTTTCAATGTATTTTCAAAATTTAACAACTCGTTATTTACTTCAATCCTAATAGCCTGAAATACTCTTGTAGCACAGTGAATTTTTGAATTTGTGTGCGGAGTTGATTTTTTAATTACATCAACAAGTTCCAGTGTTGTATTAATGGGTCTTGAGTCAACTATTGCTCTTGCTATACGCTTAGAGTAGTGTTCTTCGCCGTATTTTGAAAAAATCTCCACAAGCTCCTGCTCTTTATATTTGTTTACAACATCCCATGCGCTAAATTTTGAACTTTTATCAAAGCGCATATCAAGAGGAGCATCTTTCATAAAACTAAAGCCTCTTTGCGCGGTTGTGAGCTGATGATATGAAGCCCCAAGGTCAAAGATTATACCGCCTGTTATTTTTTCAATGCCTAACTTTTGCAAATTTTGCTTTATGTTAACGTAACTATCATTTATGATTGTAAGATTTTTGTATGAACCAAGGCGCTTTTTAGACGCCTCAATAGCGTCAACATCAACATCAAAAGATATCAAACGACCTTTGGGAGAAATTTTTTTTAAAATAAGCTCACTATGTCCGCCACCGCCTAAAGTTGCGTCAACAAATATTTTATCTGAATCGTCACAGTTAAAAGCATCGACTGCCTCATTAAGCATGACCGTATAATGATTAAATTCTTGCATAAGAAAATTATACACTAATCAAAAAATCTGTAGTAAAAAAGCGCAACAATAGCCTGCAGTGCGTCTTTTGCCTTTATTTTTTTACCCTCGTCATAACCGCGCGCCTTGTATGTAATTGGCGCTTCTTGAATCTTGATACCTTTCTTTACAAGTTTAGCGGTAATTTCAGGTTCAAAATCAAATTTTGATGATTTAATTTCAATTCCATCTAAAGATTCTCTCTTAAAAGCCTTATAGCATGTTTCCATATCAGTAATTTTTGAGCCAAATAGAATATTTGTCAGAACAGTAAGAAAAGTGTTGGCTAAATAACTAAGAAACATAAAAGACTTAAATGAATTTTTTGCCTTAAATCTGGAGCCGTAGACAACGTCCGCTTTTCCCGTAATTATAAGCGGCAAGAGCAGATTGTAATCCATAGGATTATACTCTAAATCAGCATCTTGAATTACAACAACATCAGCACTTACATTTTTTAGAGCAGTTGCAATTGCAGCACCCTTACCTTTGTTTTTGTCATGAAATAATATTAAATGCTCATTTGAAACATTATTTGAAAGGAATTCCCTTGAAGAATCCGTTGAAAAATCATCAACAAAAATAAATCTCTTTTTGAGTCCGCAAAAATCACACTCTTCAAGCCTCTGCAATACATGCGGCAAGTTATTCTCTTCATTATAAACAGGCACTATAATATCAATTGATTCAATCATTACTAAATAATAGCAAATTTTATAAAAAAAGCTAAATTGTTAAAATTTTTGTACCGATTGAACTGCACCGGATGAAATTACTCTGCCTTGTTTAAACAGGAAAATCCCCGTATAAAGGTATGAAACCCCTACATTAATGTCATTTCTTTTAACGTCATTAATATTTAGTATTGCAACAAGCGTAGGAGAGGAGTTTTTTATAAAAGTACTCGATATTTTATATACAGAATTTGAACCTGAAACTACAAAAGAAGAGCCTGAAAGATTCAACAGACCCGCCTTTTTTTCAAGTACGCTTAGAGCATACTTGGCTATTTCAGACTCAGAACTTGAGTTTTGTGCTTTTACCTGCACATTTGCCATTAGCTCATTTGCAATATTTGACACACAAAAACACGAACGCCAATATAGCGCAAGTTCAATAATCGACAAAAAAACCGATAAAAGTATGATGAAAACAAAACTAAACTCTATGACATTTTGTGCTAAAAATTTTTGACGTTTCATAGATTTATCATTTTTTTAAGTCGTTCAAAAACCGTTTTCTTATCCATTTCAGGATATATTAAAGATTCTTTATGGTATTTATCATACTCATCAATAATATTAAAAGGAAGAGAATCTCCTTTTGCAAGTATATTTGCTATTTCTTCCAAGTAGTTATCCTGCTCTTCTTTGTATAAAGAGTCTTTGTTGCGCAAATCTTCATCCGCTTCAAAGTGCACAAGCGCATGAAAAACAGTGTTCAAAGTCGGGTCAGTAAGGTTTTTCGGATATTCTTTAAGCGCATCCAAAACACTCATTTTGCCCGTTAATACATTTAATATAAGCCCCGATACCTTTTTTCTGTCTTTAATATAGGGAGCTTCTTCGATATTTATACCGTTACTCATTTTACTTAACCATTAAAACCCTTGGCTCATCTTCACAAACAGACTTTGTAATATGCATTAATCTTGTCATATCGCCATTACAGTATTGAGTTGCGATTTTTTTAAGAGAAGAAATTATAATATCAGAGTTTGAATATGCAGTACGATAGTAAAATTTCTTACCATGTTTTATTCTCAAGAGGACTTCTTTTTCAAATAATCTATCCATTACAGTTTTAATTGTCGTATATGCGCGCTTTGTAGAATCAGTCTTTGATAAAAATTCATAAACGTCTTTAACAGAGTTTTTATATATTCCTGATTTTTCAAGCTCCCACATAGCGTTTAGTATAATGCTTTCTAGCGAACCATGTTTAAAATTCATATCACATTCCTTATTTTAATATCTAGTCCTAAAATGCTCCGCATCAAACCTGATATCTGAAGGTCCGATGTCCATGCTGTCGTTTATATGAAACCTATACCCCGTTGTATTTACCGTTGAATTGTCTTTATAAATATAAACTCCCGATTTTGTTTTAACAATCGGCGACGCGCCTTTTTGAGCTTGTCCGGTTGTGTTTTTCATTACATCCGTGAATTTATGACCCGGCATTGCATGCGTATTTATAACATGTGAATTGTTAGTACAGCCTGTCAGCATTAGAAAAACTGTCAATAACACAAGACATGACAATACGTTGCACAAATACATTTTACAGGTATTTACCATCATATTTATTACTACTATTATAACACTTATTTTAATTTTTTGCACAAGTAAAAAAATATTTTTACAAATAGAACAAAATAATGTAAAATGCATAAAAAAGGGGGAGTATGAAAATTGCAATTTTATACATAGCAACAGGCAGATACATTTGCTTTTGGAGAGAATTTTACGAAAGTGCAAAGAAGTTTCTGTTCCCAAATTGTAATGTGCACTACTTTGTCCATACAGACGCCAACACAATTGACTTTGAAGAAAATGATGATGTAACCAAAATATTTGCACAATCTTCCAAATGGCCAATAAGCGTGTGTGACAAATTTGCAATCCTCCTTAGCGCAAAAGAATATTACAAAGACTACGACTACGTTTTTCACTTTAATGCAAATATGAAATTCGTTGCTCCAATAGGAACGGAAATAATTCCAAAAGAAGAAAATGGCTATCTGTGCGTTTGCGAGTGGTTAAATCACAAATTAAAGGGTGAAGCAGACAAGTTCCCCTACGAAAGAAATCAGGAATCAAGCGCATATATACCCTATGGCAAAGGTAAGCACTACTTTATGAGCGGAGTCCATGGCGGAAGAGCAAAAGAATACATTGCAATGTGCAGCGAGCTGGAAGAAAACGTCAGAAAAGATTTTGCTAACGGTATAATCGCAATATGGCACGACGAAAGCCACATGAACAAATATTTTCTAGATAAAAACCCTTATATCATACCTCCTGAGTACGCATATCCTGAAAACTGGAAGCATAAAGACATCAAGAAAAAGGTCAAAGGTCTGCTATTGGATAAAAAACATTGGAAATATGGTGGTCATGCCTATCTCAGAGGAATTACCGACAGAAAAATAACGCCTTTAAAATACTGGATTAACAAACTGTTTAACACAAAATTACATTAATATTCTGACTTAAATATAATGCGCATAAAATCTTTTCTTCTCCTTTCTTTTAGATAAAAGAAAGGATACATTTTGATATACCAGAATATTTGGCAAGCCCACTTATGCATAAAGAAAATTTTTCTTCTCAGCTTTTGTTGCTCAACTGTCTTACCTTCATCGGTCATGGAGTAATAATGCCAAAAAAGCTCGCGATATTTGTTGTAATACCCGATTCTCCAAGGTTTTAAACCTGCAAAATGGGCAATAACAACATCTTTATCGTTTGAAAAATAGAAATTGGGACTAATAAAGTTATACTTTATATCCATCCTCTTTGTATGACCAGAAAGCACTGTATTAAGAACATCCTGATCGGAAAAAAGTAAATCTTTGTAGTTACTCTTTAGATAATCAAACAATTTTTGCTCAATTGAATCTCTTCTCATTTTAGATAAATCCATCAAGCAGACACCGGCATTAAAGTAAAAATTCTTGCCATTGTCAGGAATATTCATCCTTTTCATATGAAACTTGTTACCATAATCAGAAACACAAGCAGCATATTGAGTATCTGAAAGTTCGGTAAAATAGAACTCGGATAAACTCTTTAAAACAACAAGGTCGCAATCAAGATACAGAACCCTATCCACGTCAGGTAAAATTGAGGGAAGAGCAAGTCTGTATAGCGTAGGAATTGTAATATGAGTGCAAGCACCATTGTTAAAATATGGTGCAAAAATTTCATTGTCTATTTTATGAAAAACAACATTATATCTTGATAAAACTTCTATAGATTTATCGGAAAGATTAGAGTGTAAAACATGAAATACATGCTCCTCATCAGGTGCTTTATTGTCCAAAACGCTTAATATAACCGATTGAACATATTTTGCATAGTTATCATCCGTAGAAAGACAAATATTAATTTTTTTCATAGCAGCAAAATATTATCACAAAAAAAGTTCAAGGCAATAAATATTATTTTGTCATATTTTTTGAACGCAATTGTCTGTGATAAGTAATTGCAAACCTGTGAGCTTCATCTCTTATTCTTTGAAACAAATGCAGTGCCGGAGAGTTTAGAGGGAAAATAACAGGTTGAGATTTATGAGGCAGAAAAACTTCCTCTTCGCGTTTTGCAAGAGAAACAATGTCAAGTTTCAGACCCATTTCATCCATGACCTCAATAACACTTGAAAGTTGACCCTTACCGCCGTCAATTATTATCAAATCGCTTGGTTCAATCTCTCCGTTTTTAATTCTTCTAAAACGTCTTCTTAAAATTTCTCGCATGCTTTTAAAGTCATCAACTTCGCCTTTTTTGAGCGTACGTAGTTTATATTTTCTATATTTGGATTTTTTTGGCATTCCGTTTTCAAAAAATACGCCGGATGCAACAGTGTTTGTACCTTGAATGTGAGAAATATCATAGCATTCAATAGTATGCGGAAATTTCTTTAAATTAAGCTTTTCCATTAAATAAGTGCCTACTTCGTTGTATTCGTTTTGAATAACGGTAAGTTCTTTTAATTTTGCCTGTTCAAGGTTAAATGCGGCAGTGTTTTGAGCCATATTAAGCATTTCCCTGTCACGCTCCGATTTAGCTTCGTTTAATACTACATTTTTGCCAAGGCGACCGCTCAGCCAAGTTTCATATATTTTATAATCATCAGGAAGATTTGACAGAGTAATTTTTGTCGGAATTTCACTGTCGGTTATAATACCGTAATACTCTCTTAAAACAGCTTGTGCAACTTCAGATAAATCATTTACGCTTGAGTTTGCAATATGAGAAAAAGTGAAATCTTTTTTGTTTATTAATCGACCCTGGCGAACCTGCAAAATACTTGCACAATAAAGAGAATCAGATTTTACAATGCCTACAAAGTCCTGATTAATTCTTGTGTTTTCGCTGACAACTTTTTGTTTTTCCATTGTCTTTTTAATGTCATTATAGCTGTCACGAAATCTTGCAGCTTTTTCAAATTCCAGATTATCAGACGCCTGCTTCATCTGAGCTTCAATAACTTTTAAAAGCTCGCTTTGCTTACCCGATAAAAAAAGCTCAACATCTTTTAGTATTTTTTTATAATCTTCACTTGAAATAAGCTTTTGACAAGGGGCGCAACATTGCCCGATGTCATAATACAAACAAGGACGAGAATTAAACTTTGGCGTTTTACATTTCTTCAAGGGGAAAATTTTACCCAGAGTTTCTAAAGTGCAATACATTGCTCTTGAATCAGTATAAGGACCAAAGTATTTCCCTTTCAACATATTTTTATTTGCTTTTCTTACAACGGTTATTCTTGGATATTCTTCATCTGTTATAAGGAAATATGGAAACTTTTTATCATCCTTTAATAAGACATTGTACTTTGGCTTGTGTTTTTTTATTAATTCAGATTCTAAAATAAGTGCTTCAATTTCACTGTTTACAACAATGCACTCAACACGCACAATTTGCGGCACCATAACCTGAAGCTTTGGCGAGTCTTTTTTACCAACAAAGTAACTGTTTACTCGATTATAAAGGTTTTTTGCCTTGCCGATATAGATAATCTCTCCCGTTTTATCAAAATATTGATAACACCCCGGTAGCTTTGGCATAAGCTTAATTTGCTGTCTGATATCAGTATTCATCAATATATATTTTATCACCAAGTTTAATTTCAAAACACCTGTTTACAATTTCAACGCTATAGAGAGATTTTAATACAGGTTTTAAAATTGAAAATGGTGGAATATTATTTTTGTATGCTATTACCCTAAAATCATTATCAAGAAAGATAGTGTCAAATTTAAAAAAAACAAAAAAACTGTGAATCCATGGGGCATTCTTAAAAACCAATATCTTTTGAGAATCAGGTTTTTTAGAAAACATTAACCCCAAAAACCTGTCAAAAAAGCTGTTTGCAAGATGACATTCACAATTAAGAAGCTCATCGTTTAAAAAAAGTTTTATTTTTTTTGACATAGACACTAGAATTTCTTAAAACATCTGATATAATAAAATATATAATACTATATATGTAGTAAACATCAATCGCATACATTAACTTTCTCAAAAAAAGGAATACGGCACTAAAAGCCAAGGAGGCATTAATGATACTGGAATACAAAATAGATGAACTCAACGTACAGAGTGCATGGCTAAAAACACTCTACGACCTTGTTGATGAGCTAAATTGCAAATGCCAAACATTTTTTGAGGAAAGTTATAATCCAAAGATGAAATGCTTTGGCTCTGTTCGCATTGTAAAAATAATAGGCTCAAACTCAATGCTTGGGTGGCTGAAGCTTAGAATGGAAAGATACAGTCACTTTATTGACTCACTCAATGCGCAAAGTACAAACTTTACAACATCATTTAATGAAGATGACAAATAAAAAAACCGCCCCCTAAGAGGCGGCTTTTTTATTAAAAATATTACTACGCAAGTTTAAATTCAATGTTTAAAACTTGATTAGTAGAGTAGTTAATTTGCATTTCTTGAATTACAACATTAAATTTTTCTTTGCCGACTGTAAGCTCAATAGTAGCTTCACGTTCATTTCTTGTAGCCATTTCAAACTCATGAGCATTTACTTGGATATTTTTTGATTCCATACCTTTGCCGTAAACTGTAGCCGGAACAAAGCCTGCAGCTCTTAGTTGACGAGGGTTTTTATCTGCTTCACGCTCTTGTGCGTTTAATTTGATGATGGTAGTTTCTGCCATTTTATTAATCTCCTAAAAATATTACTTTGATGTTATTCTATTATATGTAGTAAAAAGAAAAATGCAATTTAACTATGAAAATTATTTCAAAAAACTTTATAGAACAGGAAATAAAAAACACGGGCTTTAGTTCGGAATATGTCAGCATTGGTGCAAATAAACACAAATTTTTAAATATAAAAATATTCGACTTAAGAGCACTTGAGGCAAACATCCTAAAACAAACGGCTCTTTCTTGCGACTGTGATTGTGCCGTGCATAAAAATTCAATTGACTGCAAAGTAGAAAAAACAGACTGTGTATTAAGCGGCAGCTATTCTCAACTCATTGAAGTATCAAAAAAACTAAGAAAACAGCCTCTTTCGCTTCCAAAATTAAGCGATGAAATTTTAAATATGATACTCAACTCAAAGTATCAGGCAAAAAGCCAAATTATGGGCATTTTAAACCTAACGGAGGACTCTTTTTCAGATGGCGGCGAGTTTTTAGATTACACCAGTGCTTGTGCTCAAGTTGATAAAATGATACAAGATGGCGCAAAAATAATAGATATAGGCGCAGAAAGTACTCGCCCGGGGGCATTGAGCGTAAACTCTGATATTGAAACAGAAAAAATCATCCCTGTTATTAAATACATAAAAGAAAAATATCCAAACATACAAATAAGTATTGATACAAGAAATTCAAAAACAGCACTTGCCGCTCTAAAACTGGGTGCTGACATTATAAACGATGTATCGGGACTAAGATATGACAAGGATATGGCAAAAACCATTGCTCAATTTGACGCAAGTGTTGTAATTATGCACTCTCGCTCAAATCCTTGTGATATGGATAATATGTGCAATTATAAAAATCTTGTAGATGAAGTTTATGGGGAACTTAAAACTCAATGTAAACTGGCGCTTGAGAGTGGAATAAAAGCACAAAATATTATTATTGACGTAGGCTTTGGCTTTGCAAAAAATTATGAACAAAATATTGAACTTATGCAAAGAATAGAAGAGTTTAAAAGTATGGGATATAAAATGCTTGTCGGAGTTTCAAGGAAGAGATTTTTAAGACAATTGGCTAATGTCGATAATCCAAAAGATGCAGATGACATAACAGCCCACACAAGCGCTTATTTTGCTCAAAAAGGAATAGATTACATAAGAGTGCATAACGTCAAAAAAAATATTGAAGCAATAAAGTTTGGAACAATCTTTACTCAATAAAAAACTTGCAGTCGGAATTTGTTTTTTTTGATTTTAGAACCTTTTGAAAAACCTCACTAAAAGGGACAATTGGCGTAAAAGAATAGCCGCAGTCCTCGCTTAATTGAGCCCCCATCATAAAAATTTCTTCCTGCGGATAGTTTCTGCAAATTTTTGCCCTATGCTTGTGGATTTTGCATTTTCTTGTTTCTAAATCCAAATTATTACATCTAAATACAAGACCCGTTTCATCCTTATCGACAACCTCTAAATCATCATAAAAAGAGTGCATGGTCTTTAGCTTTTTGAATAACTCTTCATCTTTTATAATGTTTTTACCGTGTTTAACATAAATTTTTTCGCAACAACGCCCGCAACAGTTGCACTTACCGCTGCGGTAATATTTACGCCTTAAAATTTTCAGGTAATAAAACCTTTTTATTGAGGCAAATATTCTATGAAGCAAGTTCATTTAGGAAATCTTCGTTTGACAGTAGTGAGAAAACGGCTTCATCATCATCAATTGAAATTTCGCCATTCAATGCTTTATTTATAACAAGAGCATCGGCACTATTATCATCAGCATCACTTAAAACTAATTCGGTAAATCTTTTTACATCTTGTTCACGTTCATAAAGTCTTATAGCTGCATCAGATATATTTGACTCGTCAACAAATAAATCATTATCCGAAGTATTATATACACCTGAAGCCCCCAACGATGAAATTTTACTTATACCATTATTGGAGAGTGCCTCGCTATGCTCATTAGATATTCTATCCAGCATGTCCCAAGTCCTTATTCATTCACATGTATAGTATCCAATATTTAGAGTAAAATTGTATCAATCTTTAGGTCTATTTTTTAGAAAAATAAATATTTTTTTATGCTATATTAAAGTCAAAGAGAGGATAAATAATTATGGAAAATCAAAAAAGAGTATTACTTTGCATTCTTGACGGATGGGGAATTTCTGCCGACACAAAATATAATGCGGTAAGTAAAGGAAATACCCCAAATTTTGACGATTTTATTAAATCAATGCCACACACACAAATTCATGCCGACGGTAACAATGTAGGACTTCCCGAGGGGCAAATGGGCAACTCTGAAGTCGGTCACCTAAATATTGGTGCAGGAAGAATCGTGTATCAGGAATTAACAAGAATTAATAAGGCAATAAAAGAAGAGACTTTCTTTAAAAATGAAGAATTTCTAAATGCAATAAATCATGTAAAGAAAAACAACTCTTCGCTTCACATATACGGACTTGTTTCAACAGGCGGTGTACACAGTTCAATCGAACATTTAAAAGCACTTATTAAAATGGCAGCGGACAACGGACTAAAAGATGTATACGTCCACGCTTTTCTTGATGGTCGCGACACTCCGCCTCAAAGCGCAAAAGAATTTCTTGAAGAAATTGAAGAAACTCTTAAAAAATATAACCTGCCTCCAATAGCTTCAGTTATTGGCAGATACTGGGTTATGGACAGAGATAAAAGATGGGAAAGAGTTGAAAAAGCATATAATGCGCTACTTTTAGCAGAAGGCAACAGTGCAAAAACAGCAGTCGAAGGTCTTGAAGAATCTTATAAAAACGGCAAAAACGATGAGTTTGTAGAGCCAATTGTTGTAGGCGGCAAAAGAATACAAGATAATGACGCGGTTATTTTCTTTAACTACAGACCCGACAGAGCACGCGAAATAACAAGTGCCGTTGCACTTAAAGACTTTAGCGGTTTTAAAAGAAAGGCTATAAGAAATAACCTTTACTATGTTTGTATGACACAATACGATGAAACATTCCCATTGCCAATTGCCTTTAAACCCGAAAAACTGACGAACATACTTGGTCAAGTGCTTGATGATAATAATGTAAAAGAATTCAGAACGGCAGAAACCGAAAAATATGCCCACATTACATTTTTCTTCAATGGTGGCGAAGAAACTCCCTTTAAACTTGAAACAAGGAAACTTGTAGCTTCGCCAAAAGTTGCAACATACGACTTAAAACCCGAAATGAGCGCATATGAGGTTTGTGACAACGTATTAGAAGCAATTTCAAACAAAGAATACGGATTTATACTTGTAAACTTTGCAAACCCTGATATGGTAGGTCATACAGGCGTAATGGAAGCAGCGGTAAAAGCGGTCGAAGCAGTTGATGAATGCGTTGGTAAAATTGCCAAAAAAGCTCTTGAAAACAATATGGAGATGATTATAACAGCAGACCACGGTAACGCAGAGTGGATGTACAACGAACAGACTCATTCACCACAAACTGCTCATACAACAAACCCTGTTCCTTTTGTACTTGTGACAAACGATATGAAAAATGCAAAATTAAAAGAAACAGGTGCACTGTGTGATATTGCTCCAACCGTTCTTGATTTATTAGGAATTAAAAAACCTGCCGAAATGACGGGCGAAAGTTTAATTAAACACTAGATAATTTAAACACCCCTTTTAATTAAGGGGTGTTTTTTTGATACAGTAAAATATTCCTATTATCCCCGCTAAAAATACAAAAATACTTACTATTTGAGCAATTGGCACAACTCCAACATTAAAGACGCTGTCTACTCTTAAACCTTCAATAAAAAATCTTCCTATTGAATACAAACTAAGATAAGAAAAAAAGACAAGTCCCGAGCGGGATTTTTGAAACCTTCTTACAAGAAAAAATAAAATCAAAAAAACAAACGCGCACCAAATTGATTCATACAAAAAAGTCGGATGAAAATAATCGTACAAATAATACTGCTCAGGTCGATACATTGGAGCAATATACAACTTCCAAGGTAAATTACAAGGTGTACCAAAGGCTTCCGAGTTAAAAAAATTACCCCACCTGCCTACAGCTTGCCCCACAACAAGACCATAGGAAATAACGTCGGCATAATTTAAAATGCTTAATTTTTTCTTTCCAAGGTAAATAACACCCGATAAAAAACCACCTAATATTGCACCATGGATTGAAATACCCCCATGCCACAGTGCCAAAATCTCACTTGGATTTAAGACATAGTAATCGAAATTTAAGATAACATAATACGCTCTTGCACAAATAATTCCCGAAATAATAAGAATGGGATACAAGTCATACAATACATCCGTATCAACACATTTATAGTACTTCTTTGCAATAATGTTGCAAACTAAAACCGCACTTATTATTGCAAAAAAAATCATAACACCGTACATTTTAACTTCATAGCCAAAAAGACTAAATACTGTTGAAAACGGCGAAGTGAACATTACTGAGCAGCATCTTCCTCATCAGTTAAATCATACTTCTGAGCATACTTTGATGCGGTTTCTTTAAGATAATTTATTTGTGCTTCAACATCAGCTCTGTCCTGAGTGTCAGGTTTTAATTGCAAATATTTTTCATAAGAATTAACTGCCTCATTTGTTAAATTTACAAGATGAATAGCGTCTTGTTTTGTAATGTTTTTTAAATCGGAAAGCTCGTCATCAGAAACAACAGGCACTTCTACATTTGAATCTTCATCATCCTTATCGTCTTCAAGAACACTTAAAGCATCACTTTCTTGAGCTACAGCAAGAGAATAGTATGAGTCAGCAAAATCAGGTTTTATTTTTATTGCTTCTTTTAATTGTTCCTGAGCCTTTTTATACTCTTCAGCACTTATGTATGCAACACCTAAATTATAGCGTGTTTCAAAGATTGTACCATCCAAATCTACGCTTGATTCAAGCCTTGAAATAGCGCCTTGAAAGTCGCCTTTTTGCATATATTCCCGTGCTTTGTTATTTAGCTCTTGGACAGCAACATTGTTTATACAAGCACTACATAACACACTGACAAATAAAATAGCTAAAAATAAAGTTAATTTTCTCATCTTGTTTTCCTTTTGTGTTAGATTTTATAATCAAATTATAATTCTATCAAGTATGTAAAGTTTTATTTTTTACCTGCCGAATCAGGCTAGTTCAACCAGTTAAAGCTCTTAACATAATTGTCTGAATTCAGCTTACCTTTTATCTTTGCAACAAACAACCTGTAATCATCACCCGAAAGTTCAATTAAAGGTATCTTGTTAACATTTTCAATAATTTCTTTTTTTGCGCCTTCTTTTAATTTATTGCCCGTAACCGCGTTAAACAAGGAGTTAAGCGACGCATTTCCAAAACCGCCAAGGACATTACTTACATTTTTTGACAATCTTCCAAGAATTTCTATTTCCGCATCGTCATTCATTATGTCGTAATCGCCATATATAAATAAGCTCAGGTTTTTTCCTTTTGAAAATATTTCAAGAGAATTTATTTTTGCGTCATGCAGCTTAAAACTACCCTTAATAGCCGAAAACTCGCCTGTTTTATATGGTGTTAAAACTTCTATCAAATTGTTTAGAGTAAGACCAAAAAGACCGCTTTTTATAAGGTTACCTGCTCTTAATAGGTATTCAAGAGAACCAAGTTTTGGCATTTTACCATCATTAACACTAAACTCAATATTGCCGTTTATCGACTTTATGTCCTGTGCATTTTGAGGAATTTTACCTCTTATATTTATCTTCCCGTTTGCCTTACCGTATATTTGATTACTCAACCCAAGAAAACTCTCACTAAGTTCATTTGCATCACAGTTTTCTACGCTGGAGTCTATATTAAACAACAAAGAATCAAAATCAAATTTACCCTTTGAGCTTACACTTCCCCCTGCAATATCAAAATACATGTTATCAATATTAAAAATAAGTCCCGTGGGGTTAGAGAACGAGCCTTTTAAATTTTGCGCCTTGATATTATACAACTCTACATCATTTGCTACAGCATTTCCTTTTACAATAACCAAATCTTGAGGCTTAAAGATAATAGGCTGTCCCGGAACAATATCGGATGAGCCCTTTGGTATCTGAGAAAGACCTTCAAATAAGCCTGAAAGGCTCGTTCTTTTAGATTTTATATTCAATTCCCTTACAACAATGGGAAAGTTTTGTTTATTCACAATATTTGCGTCTATATCGATATCAGAGTCAAAGCTTTTACCTTTCATATTTGCATTTATTGTATTTTTTGAAATAACAAAATCCATATCATTGATTTTTGTACTGTATAAAGGCATATTCACATTTTGAAAATTAATTCTTCCTGTCGCATGGGGCAACATAACATCCCCGTTAAGATTTAAGTCACAGGTAAATAAACCTTGTTTTAAAACAGACTTTTTAAAAATAACATTAAAGAACTTTGCCGTAAGAGGATTAGGAGTGTTAATGCGTAAATTATCAAAAATCAATTTATTTGCAACAGAAACAACCTTGCCGTCAATTTTTAACATTACAAGCGGCGTGGGTTTATTGTTTTGCGAGGGAATGAACTTTGTATATTTTGTGCCGTTAATTTTAGCCGTATTCCTTGTAAAATCAGCCTTTGCCTGAAATTCTCTCTCGTATTCAACATCGCCAAAATTAGCACCCATAAAGGAAATATCAGTATCTTTGGGCAAAGTCAGATAAGAAATTAAAGAGTAATTATTTAAACCGCCTTTAATACGACCCTTTAATCTAATCTCACCTTTTACCTTAAGCGGGTACAGCAAATATGGGTTAATAAGCCTGTCTGCGGATGATTCTGTAATGTTTGTAGTAAACATTGCATTAAAAGCAGGTTTTTTTGTAAGGTAATTTAATATAACAGAATTAAGATAAAGCGGCATATCGCCATATGTAAGGTTAAGAGAATCCAGAATTAACTTATTGCCTGAAAGTTTTATCAATCCGCTTTTTAGCTCCAACTTTGACTGCAATTTTTTATTATAAACACTTGCAGATTCAAAAGTAATCTTGCCGCTTGGAGAATTTTTTCTTATATTCACATTAATATTTGCAAGACCCTTATAGTTGCAAAAATCCTGCAGCACAGCCTTGACCAGCGGCGCTTTTACATAATTTATCATATTATTCAAATTAGAAAGCGGAACGGAATCTGCAACAAATTTTAAGCTTAACACAGGTTTTGAAAAAATATTCTCAATAATTCCATCGCAAATTATGTTCGTGTCAAACAGTGAAATATTAGAGTTTTTAATAAATATTTTTTGTCCGTCAATTTTATATGTGCCGCTTTTAAAGCTGATATTTTTAGATTTAGCCGTATTTTTAGGGACAAAAGCTCCTTTGAGTGATAAATCCGATAAGTCATCAAGAGCGAATTCAACAGGTATAGTACCCAAGATTTTTGCATTTGCATCAAAAAGAAAATCAATTGCACCGACAGGAGAATTATTTAGTGCAAATTTTAATTTTTCATCACCCAGATAATTCTGCTCTCTTAAAGTCTGAAGAACACTTGAAAATTCCATGTTTGAAAGAGAAGTATCAAGTTTTAATTTTAGCTTTGAACCCTTTTGCATAAGGTTATCTGAACTTGGCGTAACAACACCTGACAGAGAAACCTTTGAGCCCTTGTAGAGGCTTGTAATATTTAATACATAGTCTTCCTTAAATTGGATAGTTCCGTTAATAGCCTCAATAAGTACATTTGGCTTTATGACAGCACTTACATTTTTAAACAGTATACTACCCTCGGGCATAATGTATTTAAGAAAGTCCAAACCCTCAAGGCTTTGCGCCTTACCCTTAAATATAACAGTCATATCAGCTCTGCCCGATGCAGATTTTAAAATACTTAAGTCGCCTGTTTTTTGCTTGATTAATTCACTTGTTTTTGCAATGTCTGCCAGTTTTGCCGCAGAGATGTTTTTTAATTCCGATTTAATATCGAGATTTCCATAGTCATCTGCCGTACCGGAAAGCAAAAAAGTGCCATCCGCAGCTTTTGCAGAGGTGTTTACTATTTCAATCACTTTTCCGTTAAAATCCAATTCAACTCTACCGTCTTGCAGCTGCATATTAAGACCGGACAATGAAGTTGTTATATTTTCACCGAAAAACTTACCGTTAACTAAAGCATCATATATTGTTCCAACCGCCTTAATATGTATCTTACCTATGCCGTCAATTTTCATATAAGGCAGCGGACCCAGTTTAAAACCAATAACTCTTTGCACAGGCATAAGATACTTATGCGCATATGCAAGATTTACGCGGTCTGATGAAACAATATCATACTCACCCGCCTGTTTTCCGTATAACTCGGAATAACCCTTAACCTTTACAAATTGCGAATCAGGCGCAGGTACATTAACATCAACATACACTCTATCCTTTTTAAATTCACAAAGCGCAACAGCGGTATCAAAGCCTTTCGGTCTTTCAAAAAGATAAATATCATAAATTTTAAGCTTGCCGTAAACATCGGGGTTGGTGTAATTGCCTAAAATATTCAACTCACCCTGCATTCTTGCATAAGGGTTAGCTTTTAACAGCTCATTTATTACATCAGTTTTATATACAACAAAACCCGCAGGGATAATTTTTATAAATTTAAGAAAATCACTGTCATTGATTTTTAATTTCAAATCCAACTGCGGCTTTTTTGTTTTGTACTTTAATACCTTGCCTGCAACAGAAGCACTTGCATTGTCTGTCGAAAAATAGGATTCACCAAGCACAAGTTCATTTTTATAAGCAGCAAAACTTAGTCTTCCCAAGGATTTACCATCCAAAACAATTGAATTATTTTTGCCGTTATAAGGGAATTTTATTTTAATATCATTTGTATCAAAATCAACTAAATACGCCCTGTCTCGCTTTTTTTCATCAGTTTTAATCGCAAAATTGACAGTACCGTTGAAGTCAGAAAATTCAACCCCCGTAAACTCTTTTAGGTAGTCCTCAAAACAATCGAGTCGGAAGTTTTTAACCGACACGTTTAAAGCATTTTCCCTTGAATCAAGATTCTTATTCAAGGGAAATTTCAGTTTTGATTTTACGGCAAAATTAGTAGTATTACAGCTATTTGAACCCAAAGTGCATACTTTTAGCGAAGATTCTAAATCTGCATGTAAGAATTTTGAATCAGTGTAATTATAAATTTTAAACTTATTGGAATTAATTTCTACATCTTTTTTATTTTTCAAATCAACAAAACTCGCTCTAAAAGTGCCTATTAAAACTTTTGTGCGAGAAAAATTTATCTTTAAAGGAAGTTTAATGTCCTTTGGAATATATTTTTCAAAATCAAAAATCGATTTTTCATCACGAGAAAAAGAAACTCTTAAATCATCACTCTGAAAAGAAGCTATGGAAACCCTTTTGAAAAGTACGGGCAAAATACGAACTCTCAGATTTGGGTTTTTTGCAGACAAAAACTCCTTATTTTCAGACTTAACACTAAGTGACAATAAATCTGCTTTTATAACTACCGACAAATCAGGCATTGTCTTAAAAGAA
>CALUYX010000020.1 GCA_944325115.1 Candidatus Gastranaerophilales bacterium
CAACTGAACTAAGGACGCAACTTAAACTATTAATCTGTCAACCCGTTCAGTTGGTAGAACATATTTTGAACTAACGCAGACCCGACGGTCTACTCGCAACTGAACTAAGGACGCAACTTAAACTACTTAGTCTCTTTATGAGTTGTGTGTCTTTGACATCTCGGACAATACTTGCTAAGTTCCATTCTTTCTTTCAAAGTCTTTTTATTTTTTGTGGTTGTATAGTTTCTTTCCTTGCATTCTTCGCATGCTAGAACAACCATTCTGTCGTTTTTGCCTTTTATACCCATTTCTTCTCCTTTGTGTAGGGGTGTAATATATCTTCTAATTAATAGAATGTCCGATAAGGACATTCTATTAGTAATATTATTAACTTATATGATTATTCTAGCAAGAACATATTTTCATGCAAATATTTTTTAAAAATATTTAACAAAAGCTAATATTATACAGATTGAAAACCTGACATGCCGCCAAGCATTCCTTCGTCTCCGCCACCAAGCATACGTTTTAACTCTTGCGGGTGTTGCGCTTTTGCCATAGCGTCAGCTCGGGTTATAAGACCTTGTTTACACAAATCTCTTAATGCCATCTCCAAAGTCTGCATGCCAATACCCAAACCTGTTTGCATTGCAGAATATATTTGAGCCGATTTTTGTTCTCTTATAAGGTTTGCAATGGCATTATTCACAATCATAATCTCTTGCGCCATAACACGACCTTTTTTGGTTACGCCGTCTTCAGAAAGTTTTGGCAAAAGAGTCTGAGAAAATACCGCAACCAAACTGTTTGAAAGCTGTAAACGAATCTGCTGTTGTTGACCCTCGGGAAATACGTCAATAATACGGTCAATTGTTTGAGAAGCAGACGAGGTGTGCAACGTACCCATAACAAGGTGACCTGTTTCAGCAGCAGTAAGCGCCAGAGATATTGTTTCCAAATCTCTCATCTCGCCAACAAGTATAACATCAGGGTCTTCACGTAGTGCCGAGCGAAGAGCATTTGCCGTAGAGCGTGTATCCTGACCTAGCTCCCTTTGGTGAACTATACTTTTTTTAGACGGGTGAATAAACTCAATAGGGTCTTCAATTGTCAAAATGTGCTCTGTTCTGTTCGTATTAATATAATCAACCATAGCAGCAAGTGTTGTAGATTTACCTGAGCCTGTAGGACCCGTTACAAGAACAAGACCTCTTGGTTTTTGTGCAATCTTTTTTACTACGTCAGGCAGACCAAGTTCATCACAGTTTGGAGGTTCTGAATTTATTGTACGAAATGCTGCAGCATAATTTCCTTTATCTCTGTACACGTTTACCCTAAAACGACCAACTCCGTGCAGCCCATAACCAAAGTCAAGCTCCCAGTTTTGCTCCAACTGCCTTCTCTGCTCGTTTGTAAGTATGGGAAAAACAACAGTTTCCACATCTTCACCCGTAAGAACAGGCAAATTAGTCCTCACAAGTTCGCCATCTATACGCAAAACAGGCGGCAAATCGGCAGATATGTGTAAATCGCTCGCTTTTTTAGAAACCGTAAGCTCCAGTATTTCTTCAATTAACATTGATAATCTCCAACATTTACTAAACAAAATATTACACATTAGTAAACAAAATGTAAAGAAAATAACTTTACAAATACTACAAAACTATTAAGGAATAGGGGAAAATATGCTAATATTATTTTCATATTGAAAAGGAGGATTTATGTCAAACGAAACTTGTGAAAAAAGAGAGCAAGGCGGATATATGAAAAAACTATGCATAATATTCGGACTGCTCCTTATATTACTTCTTGCACTTATACCCGTTATGGGAATAGTATCGGGAAGACAAACATACAAAGAAGAAGCGGTACAAAAAGTCGCCGGAGGCTGGGCAAGCAAGCAAACAATTCAAATGCCGACACTCAGAACAAAAGACCTGTTTGAAGTTGACAAAAACAATACATACCTGTATTACACCCTTGATAACTGTGAAATTAACGTACAAACAAAAAATGAATTTAAGAAAATAGGCATATTCAAAATACCTGTATACACCGCTAACGTAACAGCCAAGGGAAATTTCTTAAATGACATAAACACAAAAAATTCTGATGCCGTATTAAGTTTCAATGTTTCTAACTCAAGAGGTTTTGTAGCAGAACCTGAATTTAAAGTATTCAATAATCCCTACAAAAAGAATATTGATAAAAACTTTGAAATAAAAATACCCGATAACACAAAACAAATACCCTTTGAAATAAAATTCAGCCTGAGAGGCGCAGACTCTCTAAACTTTGCAACAGGTGCAAACCACGCTACCGTTAATATGCAAAGCGACTGGGCAAACCCCGGTTTTGAGGGAAGTTTCTTGCCATCCAATAAAACAATCACAAACGAGGGCTTTAGCGCAAATTGGTCTATACCAAAAATAGCGACAGACTCCTCAAGTAACGAAGAGTTTGGTGTTTCATATTTAATTCCCGTTGATAATTACCGCATGGCAGAACGCGCGGTAAAATACGGTGTACTATTCCTGCTTTTAACTTTTGCCGCGTTTTTTGTTTTTGAAATGGTTGCAAACATTAAGGTTCACCCGATTCAATACCTTTTAATCGGCTCATCGCTTGTTATATTCTATCTTCTGCTCTTATCACTAAGCGAATTTTGCCAGTTCTGGTTAGCATATCTATGTGCAAGCGTGCTTACAATTATAGCAATAGGCGCTTATGCTTTCAGTATAAATAAAAAACTTGCACTTATAATAAAAACGGTACTTGTAGCCCTTTATGTTTACCTGTACGTACTTTTAAACTTAGAATATTTATCATTAATTTTCGGAAGTTTTGGTCTGTTTATAATTGTAGTAATAATAATGTTTGCTACAAGAAAAATCGAATGGTATAAAAAATAATTTTTTAAATACTGATAAATTTTACACTTATTGCGAACTTGTGATTCTACTCAGGTTCGCAATTTTTTATTTTTTAAAAAGTCAATAAAGTGTCAAAAGTACTATAAATAAAGGGGTTGCGGGCTTTGTAAATCCGTGTTACAATAGTAGTAGACAGATACAAAACGGAGCATTAAATGAGTACGGCAGAGGTCACCGGTCAATCTTATCATGTGTCGGGGCATTTGGATGGAATAAAACAAAAGGTCCCGCCAAACTCCGTTTATCAAGTTATTTTAACCACAATAGTAACACTATGCATAACTGTAACATCGGGTGTCTGTTCTAAAGCTCTAAGCTCAAGCCACCCGATTTTTATTGAAAAAAATCAATCCGCAACAAAACTTGCATACATCAGCCCTATACAACAAGAAGCACTCAACCAGCACAAATTTGTCGAAAGAATAAACAAAAAATACCCCATACAATCGCTTTCGTATCCGACAAAAGGCGTGGCACACGTTAAAATGACAAGGTATATTAACTCAAAGCCCGTCAAAATCAACATCGTAGAGATAGATAAAAGCGCAAACCATCTGCTTAATATACAACCGCAAATTGCAGGAGAAAAACTTAACTCGCGTGCACAAATAAGAACAATAGCGCAAAAAAATAACTCAATTGCAGCAATAAATGCAGGGTACTTTAAACCTCAAACGGGAGTTCCGCTGGGCGCTCTTATGATAAACAATGAAATCCTCACAGGTCCTATATATAACAGAGTAGGTATAGGAATTATCGATGATAATAATCAAACACGATTTGTGATGGACAAAGTCACGATGGATATAACAATCAGTTCAAACAAATCAATACTCAAAGCTGACAACATAAACCAACCCAGAATGCTAAGCACATATACAATAATCTACACGCCGCATTGGGGAAAAATGTCGCCTATGGCACCAAAATACGGCAAGGTTGCAGCAGTCAGAAACGGCAGAATAATTGCAATGAGCGCCAACCAAATCGCCATTCCGCAAGATGGCTATGTAATAAGCGCACCCGCCAAAATCCTTGACAAATTAGCCCTTGAAAGAAATATCCAATATGACATAAAACTACCGGAAAGCTTTAAGGGCGCAAAACACATAATAGGCGCAGGTCCATATCTTGTAAAAAACGGAGAAGTCTTTGTTGATATTACAGCCCAAAAATTCGGTTCCATAACAGGCAGAAATCCTCGCTCGGCAATAGGTTACAATGAAAATAACGAGCTTATAATAGTAACAATAGACGGCAGAGAAGAAAGCTCTGTTGGTGTCACTCTTACAGAACTTGCACACATAATGAAAGGTCTTGGTTGTACATACGCCATGAACTTTGACGGCGGAGGTTCAAGCGTAATGTATGTTAACGGAAAAGTCACAAATTCGCCGGCACAAAAAGACGGCATAAGCATTTCAAACGCACTTACAATAAGTGAAATACAAGAAGAATCACAAACTTAAAGTTTATATGAAACAAAGAGCCCTGCTTCAAAATTAATCATCTGGTTTTGGTAGTTCGGATTTTCATTAAGCGCATTCAAGTAAGGCTCGACTTTTTTAGCATGTGAAATAGTGTTATCGGCAGCAATTATAGCGCCGCTTTTTAAAAGGGGGTCAATCTTATGAAAGTATTCTATGTACTCTGGTTTATTCGCATCGATGAAAACGAAATCAAAAGGCTCTCTTATGCCTTGTTTAATTTCGCTACCCATTTCATCTAAAATAACTAACGCTGAACCCAGAGCGGTTTCTATAACATCGTCTACTTTGCAGATTTTAAAATTCTCTTTTGCAACAGATTGCCTTTTGTCCCAAAATTCAATAGTAGTAAGCTTTCCACCGGTATGCTTGAGAGCATCAGCCAGCCATATTGCACTATAGCCGTTTGATGTTCCTATCTCAAGAACATTTTTTGAATCATGGATTTTTATTAGCATATTCAAAAAATTTGCTGTGTTTCTGTCGATATTCCAAAATTCTTTTCTTGTTTTTTCAAGTTCCAAAAGTGTTTCTTGAGTTTTTTGGTCAAATTCGTTTAAAGTCTGCATATTATAAATCCTGAACAGGTGTTTTATCCATTATAACAATGTTTGAAACGTCAATAAGAGCCGGCTGCTTTTTAATCAGAGTCATTTTCTCAAGGTCAAAAAGCAGGAATTTCTTTGAATTTACCCCTGTAATAATAACATTGTGTTGGTCGGGCACCATTGTTATCTTTGAATAAAAACCGTCTTTATCTAACTGCGTTGCTAATACAACTTTTTTTTGCGCACTGTCATATACCTCAAGGACGCCTTCTTTTGCACACAAAATATAAATTTTACCTTGATACATAACGGCATCAATCGGTTTTTCGTTCAAATTTTCTTCATCAACAAGCGCAAGAGTGTTTCTGTCGTAGACGAACATTTTATTTTGCGTTCTTGAAATTGCATAGATAAAATTCATATCGCACATAACTTTAGATATATTTTTTATCTTTGCAACCGGATTAACCTGCGCACTTTCTCCCAATCTGAGAGTAAAAAGCTCGCCTGACACGCCGTCTACAAAAACTATTGATGAACCATCCGATGATACGGCAAGTCTTGAGGGCGACTGTTCAAGCCTTATAGCTCTTTCCAGTCTTGCAGAGTTTAAATCTACACAATATATTGTGTTTGCATTCTGCGAGCTAACATATGCCATATTTGAGTTTGAATCCAAATCAACATCTTTTGCCACATCATCCAGAGGAATTTGCGTCAGGATTCTTTCGTTTTTAAGGTCGATTATCTCTATATTTTTGTTTGCAAAATACACAACAAGAGCGAATTTTGTGGAGTTTGACGCAACAATTTTTGACGGCAGCGCACTAAGTTTAAGCTCGTATAGCGGGGATTTTGAATTATCATCATACACGAACATAAACTTTGAATCTGTTGTCGTTATATAAGTCTTTTTGTTTTTAAATTCGGCAAGCGGTATAAACTCGTTTTTCATCAACGAATCGGCATTGCTTTTATTTTTATCTTTTGTTAAATAAACAAGATTGCCGTCATTTTTTGAAGGTATAACAAGGTCGCCCAAGACAAGTTTTAAATTTTCAGGCATTTTAAGTCCCGGAGGAACAAGCATATCCTGAGGCATAACTCCGAGTTTTACTTTCATCGGGAAATCTTGATAATTGGTCAGGGTATAATCCCCGTTTTTATCTTTAAACAATTTTAAAAGTACAAAGTTATTGTTGAATATAACTATCTCGGGCTTATCTTTAAGTGTTTTTCCCGCAGGATATGTATATTCAATTTTAATATTGCCCACAGCATTTGTCTGCGCAGGATAAAGCGGAATATACATAACATCGGATGAAACAACAACTACAGAGTCAAAACGCTGAGTAGCAGAGGGAAGTTGTTCTTTTACATACTCCCAAACTTCAATAGGCAATTTTGAGGCATAGGCGCTCTGGCTTAAAAGTATAAAAGCAAATAAACTTACAAAAAGTTTGATTCCTCTACCCCAAAAAGTCTTCATAATTTCTCCCTATTTCTTAAGAGTTGCCCTTACTCTGTCGAGTAAACTTTCTTCTTTTTTAGAAGAATTTTGCAGCTCAAAAAGTTCTCTGTACAACTTTTCCTCCCTGTCTGATAACTTTTTGGGAGTGTTTACAATTATTGTAACATAATGAGCACCCTTTTGTGAATCAGAACCAAGATAGGGGACGCCTAAATCTTTAAGAACAATTTTTTCACCACTTTGGATACCCTGAGGAATATTGATTTGTTTTTCACCATGTATTGTATTAATCGTTATACTATCACCCAAAACAGCCTGAGGAATTGAGATTTCAAGCTTTGTGTGAATATCATAACCGCTTCTTACAAACTCTTTTGATTCTTTTACATGTAAAACAACATACAAATCTCCTGATTTTCCGCCGTTTTTACCTGCATCACCTTCATTTGCTAGCCTTATTTTAGAGCCCATATCAACCCCGTGAGGGATTTTTATTTTAATAGATTTTTCTCTAGGAACACTACCTTGACCCTTGCACTTCTTGCAAGCGGCTTTTGGGTTTTTTCCGCTTCCATGGCAAGTAGGGCAAACCGTTACCGAGGTAAAAGAACCAAGGATTGTCCTTGTGCTCTGCTGCACTCGTCCCTGCCCTTTACAAGTGGGACAAACGGTGTCTTTGGCATCTTTATCAAGACCAGTGCCCGAACAAGCTTCACAGGGTTCAAGATGGTCAAATTTTATCTCTTTTTCAGCACCAAAGACAGCTTCCATAAAATCTATTTCTATATCAAGCCTTAAATCAGCACCCCTTTGAGGAGCATTTGGATTAACTCTGCCCGAAGAAAAACCGCTCATTCCTCCACCAAAGAAAGATGAGAAAATATCTCCCAAATCGCCAAAGTCAAAATCAAAAGCGTTTGTGTTGTATCCGGCATTTTTAAGACCGTCTTCACCATATCTGTCGTAGAGTTCACGCTTATTATCATCCATCAGCGTTTCATATGCACGACCTAACTCTTTGAATTTTTCTTCAGCACCCTCTTCTTTGTTAACATCGGGGTGATATTTTCTTGCAAGCTTTCTAAATGCGCTTTTTATCTCGTCTTTTGTGGCGTTTCTTGATACGCCGAGTGTTTCATAGTAATCCATTATTGTTCCTCGTTAAGCGCAACATTTACAAGCGCAGGTCTTAATACCCTATCACCGAGCTTATAACCCTTTTGCATCTGCGATATTACGGTATTATCAGGGTGCTCGTTAGTTGGCGTTTGCGCTATAGCTTCATGTAAATTCGGGTCAAACTCTGCCCCGAGCGCTTCTATTGTTTCCAGTCCGGCTTTTTTAAGTGTATCAAGAAGTTGCTTATATGCAACCTCATAACCTTCTTTTACACTTTTTACATCTTCAACATCTTTTAGAGATTCTCCTGCACGTTCAAAAGTATCCAACACAGCAAGAAGCTTTGTCATAGTTTCTGCCGCACCATACTTTAGGAGACTTTCTCTTTCTTGCATTTGGCGTTTTCTGTAGTTATCAAAATCCGCCGCCATTCTTAAATATTTGTTATTAAGGTCGTCCAGCTCAGCTCTTAACTTTTCGCACTCATCCTGCTCATCGGTTTGTGCTGCTTGTTCTTCTTGAGCAGCTTCTTCTTCCTTTTGCTCAAAAGGGTTATTAGCGCTTTGAATATCTTCATTCATTTCATTTTCATCCTGAGCAAACATTGTCTTAACCTCCTTTGTAACAAAACTCTAATTAATTAACATTATAAATTATCAATACGTCTTGTCTATTTAATTTTATTTTTTATTAATATTTGGACTTTGTTAACTTTTGTTGCAATTTAGAAAAAAATAGCCAAAAACATTAAAGAAACTGAAAAATTATGCCGAAAAACTTACTAAGGAACAATAAAGTAAGGAGTGACCCTTATGGGAATGTCCGCCAGCCAGGCAAGATTTTTGATTTTAACAGCTCAAAAAAACAACAATGAGTATCAAGCTCAAAGAATTACTCATGAGCGTTTAGTTTTGGCACAAGAAACAGAATCTTGGACTACAGAATACAATGACAAAATGAATAACACTACATTGTTATTCAATGCCAAAACCGCAGCTGACACGGACTTATATAATTACAATCAAAAACTAACTTATGATGATATTGTTCGCTCAGAAACCGCTGAAAACCCCGGTCTTGGCGGCAGACTCGTAACAACATCAGGTAAAGTCGTAGTACCAAAGCTTCCAGAGTTCGATGAAAACGGTTTATCTTCTGACGGTCTTACAAAAGAACAGTATTTTGTAGACCCTGAAATATCAAGAACTGATGCGCTTCAAAGAAGCCTGACTGAAGGAATATATTTTATAGAACTTATGAAATATACTTCAGATTCGGACGCATCAAGTGCTAACTGGCAAAAAGTAGATTACTTTAACACAACAGAAACATATATTTCAGAAGTTCTTGATAAAACAGATGATGCAGCAGCTCAAGCTGATTATGATGAAAAGCAAAGACTTTTCCAAAACAAAGACAAGACTCTTGAGATGAGATTAAAGCAACTTGAATCAGAACACAAGGCACTTGAAACCGAGATGGAAAGTGTTAAGAAAGTAATACAGGAAGACGTAGAGGCATCATTTAAAACATTCGGATAGTAATAAAAAACCCTTAAAGAAATCTTTAAGGGTTTTTTATTGATTTAAAACTAATTAAGCCGCAAAAAATATCTTGTGGTCATCCGGATTATTTGTACCACCAAGACCGTTTTGGAAACCTTGAGCCTTTGTTGCAAGCATTTGCGGGTCTAAACCGCGTTCTTGCATGCCATACATGCCGGCTTGTTCTTTTTTACCCGATGTTTGCGTTGCCTGAGGACCAAAGGGATTAACACCCGAGGTATAATTTATCGGCTGTTTGTACATTTCATAATCAGGTCCGCCTATTGCTCCAATAGCCATGATTTATGTCCTTTTTTCTTCTACATATAAATAAAAACTTTTTTAGAAAAAAAATTGCACTTAAGGTAATAAAACTTTACACATTAAGGCAATGAAAAATTTTATTATGCACTGCAAAATACAGTATAAAAATGGAGGAATAAAAATGAAATTTAGTATTATTAAAAGAGAGCCGTCTTACTTTTTTAACAATATCCATGAAGATTTAACAAGATTCTTAAAAGATACTTTTGGCGATATGGAATTTATGGACAAAGGTCATCTGCCTGTTGAGATGACATTTCGCCCTGCAATTGAGGTTAGAGAAACAAACAAAGACTACAAAATAAAAATAGAACTCGCCGGAGTTAAAAAGGAAGACATAGACGTAGATTTGTATGAAAACGGTATAGTCTTAAATGCAGAGTCCAAATATGAAAAACAGGACGAAAAAGAAAATATCCACACAAGTGAATTTCGCTACGGCAAATTTACAAGGACAATACCTTTTGAACACCCGATAAACCCCGAAAGCGCAAAAAGCGAGTTTAAACATGGTGTACTTAAAATTACCCTTGAGAAAAAAGAACCTCAAAAAGGTGAAGAAGGAAAGAAGCTTAAAATTGAAGACTAGCTAATTGCATCATTTGTACAAGCAGCACAGTCTTTTTCGCTTATCGTAACAGAATTTGAAAGCTCCTCTCTCAGAGTTTTTGCATCAACAAACTCTATTGGGGAGTTTTCATCTTTTTGTAAGTAAATCTTTTCTATGCCCGATTGCACAATAAATCTTTTACATAAAATACAGATGAAATTATGCCCCCAAATATACATAGTTGCACCCTTACATCTGTCTTGCCCTGCTTGAATTATAGCATTTTGCTCCGCATGGATTGAACGACATGTTTCATACCTTGTGCCGGATGGGATATTATTTTTTATTCTGTAACAAAAACCCAGCTCAGCACAGGAAACAACCTTTGAGGGTGTGCCGTTATAACCCGTAGCTTTTATTTTTTTGTCCTCACCGACAATCACCGCACCAACATGTGCTCTTAGACAGTTTGAACGAGAAGCACACGTTTTTGCAATTTCTAAAAAATACTCATCCCAAGGTTTAATCATAATATTCACCATAAAAGCGCTCTACACTTAAAAACTAACACAACAAACAAGACTAATCAAGATAAATTAAGTAATATTTTCTTGCAAAATCTCAAAAAATAGCTACAATTATAATATTCAACTATCCGAGCAGTAGATTTTAAACAAATTTTTATGCTCTGTGGTCTGAAAACAACTTACTAATCAAAGGAGACCAAAATGTACCAAGACGAAACCCTTAAATGCGAAGATTGCGGCAAAGAGTTTATCTTTAGCGTGGGCGAACAAGAGTTCTATGCAGAAAAAGGACTTGTTAACAAACCAAAAAGATGTCCCGAATGCAGAAAAGAACGCAGACAAAAAAACAGAAGAAAAATGCACGATGCCGTGTGTTCACAATGCGGAGCAAAAACAAAAGTTCCGTTCAAACCTATCGAGGGTAAAGAAATCTATTGCAAAGAATGTTATGCAAAAAGACAAGCGGAAACAAACGCTTAGAGGAAATTACAAGCCACCTTTAAAAGGTGGCTTTTTTAATGCCAAAATCCACTTCAAGGGGTATTTTAAAATAAGTACAAATATGTTTTAATATTTGACATAACAGGTTAAGGTGAAAAATGTTTAGCGAACATGTTTTAGCAATGATTTTAGCGGGCGGACAAGGAAAAAGGCTTTTCCCTCTTACAAGGGACAGAGCAAAGCCTGCCGTACCTTTTGGCGGCAGATACAGAATTATTGACTTTGTGCTCAATAACTTTGTAAACTCAGGCTTTTATAAAATAAAGGTTCTTACCCAATATAAATCAGATTCACTAAACAAACATATCTCAAGAGGCTGGAATCTTTCATCTTCCGTTGGTCAATATGTAGATTGCGTTCCCGCGCAAATGAGAACGGACGGCAACTGGTACAAAGGTACGGCAGATGCCATTTATCAAAACTTAAACCAAATTTTAGATGATAATTTTAAAATCGTGTGCGTATTTGGCGGCGACCACATTTACAAAATGAATGTGCGTCAGATGATTGATTATCACATAGAAAAACAAGCCGACCTTACAATATCAGCCATTCCTATACCTATAGAACTTGCAAGCGAATACGGCATTATGGAGGTTGATGACTCTTGGCGCTTAATTAATTTTGTTGAAAAACCTAAACATACTCCAAAACACATCCCCGGTGACCCGACAAAATGTCTTGCTTCAATGGGCAACTATGTATTTAAACCTGAAAAATTAATAGGCGAGCTTGAAACTGATGCACTGGATGAAGCATCATCTCATGATTTTGGAAAAAACATTATTCCAAATATGCTGAAAGGCGGAAAAGCTATCTATATATACGATTTTGCCTCAAACAGCTATCCCGGTATGAGCGACTCTGAAAGAGGCTACTGGAGAGATGTCGGCAATATCGACAGCTACTGGCAAGCAAATATGGACCTTCTGGAATACAGCCCTGAACTAAATTTGTATTCAAGAGATTGGCCTCTTAGAACATTTAACTACAATTACCCTCCCGCAAAATTCATATGGGATGAAGATAAGCGTGTCGGTATGGCAAAAAATTCACTTGTATCTGAAGGCTGTATCATAAGCGGAGGCTCACTCTCTCGCTGTATACTTTCGCCAAAAGTTAAAATAAACAGCTTTTCAAACATATCAAACTCGATACTGCTTGAAAACGTAAATGTGGGTCGCCATGTACATATAAACCGCGCCATAATTGATAAAAACGTCATAATCCCGCCATACACGGAAATTGGCTTTAATAAAGAAGAAGATTTAAGACGAGGTTTCTTTGTATCTCAAGGCGGTATAACAGTAGTTCCAAAAGATGCTATACTCGACTAAACTCGGGCATTTTTACACAGGTAACATCTTTATCTATATCAAAAAACATCTTGCCGCTGTTTTTAAACTCTTCAGGATTTTTTGTAACATAAAACTCTACATCACCCTTATCATCGGTATTTTTTATAATTGCCGAAACACTCTTTGCAAGGGATTTTGAAGGGTTAAAAAATATCTCTCTGGGTGCAAATTCGGATAATAAGTTTAAAAGATAAGGATAGTGCGTGCAACCCAATATTATCCTTTTTGCCCCGTTTTCAAGGGCAATTTTCATTTTTTCTTCTATTGCTTTGTGACTCTCCTTGGTGTCATAAAGCCTATTTTCAACAATTTCCGTAAACCCCGGACAAGGTATTTCAACAACTCTTAAGCTTGGATTTACTTTTTTAATTTCACTTGCATACTTGCCGCTTTTAGCAGTTGCAGCGGTAGATAAAACACATATGCAATCCCCATCATTCAATCCAAAAGCCGCATCATATGCAACGCTTTGAATAAGAGGAAAAATCCTTAAACCTTTTGACTCAAACTCTTTTTTCAAATCTTCATAGGTAAGAGCAGAGGTTGTATTGCAAGCAATAACAACATCTTTTACCCCCAAGGTCAAAAAGAAATTCAGTATATTTTTGTTAAAAAATAAAATCTCATCCTTACTCTTGCAGCCGTATGGCAAATTTTGAGTATCTCCAAAATAAATAAATTTTGAAGACGGCAAAACCTTAACAAGTTCATTCAAAATTGTTAATCCGCCAACGCCCGAATCCATTACCCCTATTGTGTCACTGTATGTCATTTTTCAGATTTTAAATACTCCATTATTCCATCAGCAAGTGATTTTGCAATTTCTTCCTGTCGTTTTTTGTTTAAAAGTTGTTTTCTTTCATACGGATTTGAAATAAAGCCTACTTCTACAAGAATGGCAGGTGATACAGTATGATTTATAACATAAAATTTTGACTGGAACAAACCGCGGTCACGAGTTTCCCATTTAGAGATATTTCTTGAGCTTGCAATTTTTGAATGAACTTTTTTGGCAAAATCAAGGCTAACAGGATGATACCAATGCGTTTCCACTCCTATTATATCTTCTTTAACGGAAGAATTCACATGGACACTGATAAATACATCAGGGCTGATTGAATTTGAAAAATCGCTTCTCTCACTAAGCTCTACTGTTTTATCCCTATCGCGCGTCATATGTGTATAAACACCCATCTTCTTAAGATTCTGTTCTAATAATTTTGAAATCTCAAGAGTCATATCTTTTTCATATATACCCTCTCTTGTCGCACCAACATCGGCACCGCCATGCCCGGGGTCAATTACAACGCTGTACATTTGTTTAATTGTTGAGGGGCGCTGTTTTTCAACCTCTTTTTTTTCTTTTTTAACGGGAGGCGCAACAACAGTTTCTTTTGGCTGAGTTTTTACACGCTTTTTAAAATATATCCTCAATTCTTTTGCATCAGAAGAGATTTGAGCATTAATTGCCGTCGAATCTTTCAGATGAAAAATAAGTCTTGATTTTTCAAGTGCAATTTTTTGGGCGGTAATTCCCGAGTAGTCGGGGTTTGAATGCAACTTTTTTAATGCTTCTTCATTAAAGTCTGAAACATTTTGCAAATCTACATAAAATTTTGAATTTTCCTCAAATGTTGTAAGTGCAACAGGATTTGTAAAAACAATATTCACAACATCCAGATTCTCTCCTGCTTTGTTTGCACTATATGAAACAACAGAGCTTGTTGTTTCCGTTAATTTTGCATTTAAAACATCTGTTCTCTTTGCAATAAATAAACCTTGCAAATCGGGAGAAATAACTATTCTGTAGTCTTTAGCCTCGTTTCCCTGTAATACAATTCTGGCAGTACTTTGACTGTTTTGACCCAACCTTAAAATATCCCTTTGAGAAACAACTCCCTCAGTCACAAGCGCACTTGCCTGAGGCATTGTGTAAGTTTTATTTCTTAAAGACTGTGCCACAATAGCGTTTTCCAAATCGTAAACAACCCTAAGCGGGTTTTCTAAAACAAAAGAGCTTTTAAGAGATACAAGCCCATCACCCTTAATCATAATACCATTTTTCATTTGAGCCACCGAATCAATATAAAACCCCGCTTTTAATTTGGTTTGCCTTTCGGGGTCTTTTTTTGACTCATATTGAACATCAACGGTATCTGATATGTTTATTATCTTTTCTTTTGTTTCACTTGTATATGTAACCCCCTCGAAAATATCCGCCCGCCTTTCGCCTGTTGTCATGTTGTTGTACACGGTTTTAAACTTTTCGCTGCTCAGAAGAGTTTTTGACAGTGCTATTATAATCTGCCTGTCATTTGCGTATATTGAGAAATCCTCGGGGTTGAATTTTTTATTGTATTCAAAAACAATTCTTACGGTGTTTGGTGAGGTAGAAAATTGAGAAATTTTTACCTTATCCAATTTGGAATTTCTAAATGTGTATGTTTTTGCATTACCTGCCAGAACAGCATTTGTAATATCTACAAAAACTCTGTCCGGATTATTTAAAAAACACTTTGTTATAACATTTTCGGGAGCTCTTGCACTTTTGTCATTATCCTCGGGCGTCTGCATTGTTTTAGGAAATATTTTTCCTATTGATTGAACTATTACAACATTATCCGAATTATCAAACTCAAGACCGGTAATTTTTATAACAGGAGCAGCCTGAGCACAAAAAGTACTCACAAAAAACAGCAAAAGAACAAGTATGTATTTTACTATTTTACTCATAACTCCTCATTATTAATAATAACATTAACGCAAAGAGAGGGACAAGGGAATAAGAAGTAAAATTTTTTAAACCTGCTTTAAACTTATGTGAGTCATGCTTTTTGCTACTTTGCAAGTAAATTTTTCTTCATTAAGAATGTAAATTTTAATTTTCTCTTTTGCCTGCTGAAATACAGTTGATTGTAAAAAAAAATTAATATTATTAATATTGCCCATGCGCTCAATTTGTTATTTGATAAATGTGTCGAAGGAATTAAGCTAAACACATTGAAAGGAGTGGTGGCAAAGTATTACGGTTGTATGTCGTAAAAAATAAAGAGGAATGAAAGAGAGATTATTTGGATTATTAACAACAAAAAAAGATTTTAAAAGGCAGAAATGCTACTGGACTTGAAAAAAGAGGAAAAACGCCGCAATTTAAGCGGCTTTTTTTATTGTCGACATTACCCGCAAGGGCAATTTTGTGCAAATTTATTAGTCTTTTTTTTATTTTTTTGATAGAATTTAGAAGTAAATTCTTATAAGGGTATTAGAGAAATGAAAAATAAAATCATTCTTTTTTGGGCGATAGTTATAATAGCTCTTGTTTGCACCGTTGTAATTTTCAAAAAACCAACCACTCTTGGTCTTGACCTTGTAGGCGGTTCAAGGCTTACACTTGAGGCGCAAACTTCAAGCACTATTAAAAAAATCACCCCCGAGATTATGGATTCTCTGCAATATGCCATTGAAAACAGAGTTAATGCTCTTGGCGTAGGCGAAACAACAGTCCAAAAAATCGGCGATAAAAGATTGATGATTGAAATACCGAACATCTCAGACACTGCAAAAGCAAAAGAATTCTTGGGTGAAACAGCGGAACTTGAGTTTAAACGCCCCGCAGGTATTGATGAAAACGGTGACACAAAGTGGGAAAGCACGGGCTTGACAGGTAAAGACCTCAAAAAAGCTCTTGTAGGTTCAGCACCGGGCAGCGGCGAATGGATTGTATCAATTGAATTTAACCAAGAAGGTGCAAAGAAATTTGCCCATCTGACAAGAGACTTAGTTGGTCAGCAAATGGCAATTTTCTTTAACGGTGAATTAAAATCCGCACCCCGTGTAAATGAAGAAATTACAGGCGGTCACGCTCAAATAACAGGCGGCGAAGGCGGTTTTGAATATCAAGAAGTTAAAAACATGGTTGATTTGCTAAATGCAGGTGCTCTTCCTGTCGGCGCAAACATTATTGAAGAAAACTCAGTAGGTCCTACTTTAGGTGCTGACAGTATTCAAAAAAGTAAAATCGCAGGCGCAATCGGTTTGGCTCTTGTTATGATATTTATGATTGTTTACTACAGAGCCCCAGGTGTTATATCTTGTATTGCACTTTTAATCTACAGTATTATAGTTTTTGCAATATTTAAGATTATTCCCGTAACGCTCACTCTTGCAGGTATTGCAGGTTTTATCCTATCAATAGGTATGGCAGTTGACGCTAATATCTTGATATTTGAGCGTACAAAAGAAGAGTTAAGGTCGGGCAGGTCGCTGTTTACGGCAATTAACTCCGGCTTTGAAAGAGCTTTTACAAGTATTTTCGACTCAAATATGACAACAATTATCACTTGTGCTATCTTATACGCTCTTGGAACAGGCGTTGTTAAAGGTTTTGCGCTAACACTTGCAATAGGTGTTTTAGTTAGTATGTTCAGTGCGATAACCGTTACAAAGAACTTTATGCACCTTGTATTTGGCACAGGCGAACTTAAACACCCTGCCTTGTTTGGTCTTAGAGCAGATGAAATACAAGACGCATACAGCGCAGTTGAAACAAAGAAAGAAAAAGCAAAATTCGGCGTTCTTGATTAATAAAATTTTATAATAGGAGAAATATAAAATGGCTAATCCCAATTTAATAAAAAACAGTTACCTGATTGATGTTGTAAAACACAGATGGCACTACCTTTTAATAAGCATTGTAATTCTTATTCCCTGTATTTTTGCAATGTTCTATCTGATGTTTACTCAACCTAATCATTCTCCTGTTAAACTCGGCATTGACTTTACGGGTGGTACAATTTTGCAATATGGCGTAAATGATTCCGTAACACCGACACAAATTAGTAAAATAAGGGCTCAACTTGAGAATAACGGCATAAATAATCCTATTATCCAAAACATAAGTAACTCAAGCGCCGACAAGAACATAAAAAACATAATCTCCATAAAAACTCGTTTTATGGGTGAGAAAAATAACAATCAAATAGATAAAATCACTATGGTTCTTGCTCAAAACACTCAAGCGCCGCAACTTATCTCAACAACATCAGTCGGACCTACTTTGGGTAAAGAGCTTCTTAAAAACTCTCTTGCAGCGCTTATGCTTGCGTTTTTAGGAATTGTAATTTATATTTCTTTCAGATTCCAAGCAGACTATGCCATAATTGCTCTTGCATCACTTTTCCACGATGCACTTTTTGTTGTGGGTGTTTTTGCAATACTTGGAATTTTATACAATGTTCAGGTAGACAGCCTGTTTATTACTGCAATTTTAACCGTTGTGGGCTTCTCGGTTCACGACACCATTGTTGTATTTGACAGAATAAGAGAAAACAACAGATTTCTGGCTAAAAAATACACAAGCGGTGAAATAATCAATGCAAGCGTTAACCAAACTCTTGCAAGAAGTTTAAATACTTCTCTTACAACACTTTTAACACTGAGCGCACTTTATTTCTTTGGCGGCTCAACAACTAAAGACTTTATCTTGGCTATGATATTGGGTATCATAGCAGGTACATATTCTAGTATTTTCTTCGCCTCTGTACTTCTTGCGTGGGACAAAGAAATAAAAGCAAAAAAAGCAAATGCATAGAGAACAAAAACAATACGACTCTCTTGCTCAATTTGTAAGCACAGAGAGGGAAAAACTGGGGCTCTCACAATCGGGACTTGCAAAAAAATGCAACCTGACATTAAGTGAGATAGGCTCTATTGAATCAGGTATAGAAACATTTCTTTCAACCACGGTAAGGCAAAAACTCTCTAAAGGTCTTAAAGTCGGCTTATGCGACATTAAAAGATACGAAAAAGGAGAAAGTTTCACTCTTGGCAGTGCTAAAGAAATAGAAGAGATAAAAGAGCAGATACTTGCTAACGGAGAATTTTCTAAAGTGGCGCTATACTGCCCTATATGTGGCGAAAGGCTAATAACAAGGATTGCAAAAATGTATGACCTTGAGGACAACCTTATGCTTCATCCAAAAGCTAAATGTTCCAAGTGTCCTTTTCAAATCTCGTAAAAAACGCCCTTACTAAAGGGCGTTTTTAAAATGTTTTTTTGTTCTACAGAGCAGCTTTTAAGCGTTTTTCTACCCTGTCTTTTCCTAAAATCCAAACCGTTTGCGCCATATCAGCACCCCTTGTTCTGCCCGTAAGAGCAGCACGCAGCGCCCACATGGTGTCTTTTGGTTTAAGACCTTTATTTTCTTTAAAGTAAGCTCTTAAATCGCCAAGCTTGTTATGAATATCTTCCTCATCATCAAAGTTCCATTGATTAAGTGTATCAATTGTATACTTAATAACTTCTTTTGATGAATCTTTATCCACAACTTCTCTTACTTCATCAAGGTTTATATCTTCTTCAAAGAAATAACTTGCGTCATGTTTAATTTCAGACAAAACAGTAAGCGGCTCACGAGTGATTTCAACAATTTTTTCAAGTTTTTCTCTTGAATATTTTGAAGTATCATAATCAGCCAAAAACGGCAAAATCATATCGGTTAGCTTTGGTATTTCCATTTTCTTAATGTACTGACCATTCATCCAGTTTAATTTATCATATTCAAAAACCGAATTTGAACTTGAAACCTCATGGATTCTAAAGTCAGCTGCTATCTCATCAACTGTTTTTATCTCAACACCATCTGAGGGTGACCAGCCTAAAAGCGCAACAAAGTTAATGAGAGCATCTGTCAGATAACCTTGTTTTACAAAGTCACTTACAGCAGTTGCGCCGTGGCGTTTAGAAAGTTTAGTTCTATCAGGCGCAAGTATCATACCTAAGTGACCAAACCTCGGAACTTTAGCACCCAACGCCTCATAGATTAAAATTTGTTTAGGAGTGTTTGAAATATGGTCTTCGCCCCTTATGATATCTGTAATATTCATCAACATATCATCAATTACAACGGCAAAGTTATATGTCGGAGTGCCGTTAGATTTCATAATTACAAAGTCACCAATCAAGCTTGTATCAAACTTTAACTCCCCTTTTACAAGGTCGTTAAAAATAAGCTCTTTATGCTCAACCTTAAAGCGAATAGAGGGCTTAATACCTTTAGCACGAAGCTCATCTTTTTGCTCTTGTGTTAAATTAAGGCATTTTCTTGAGTAAACATAAGCGTTATGATTTTTAATAGCTTCTTCTTTTTCTGCTTCAAGTTCTTCATTTGTGCAAAAACACTCATACGCATAACCTTTGTCAATAAGCATTTGAGCGTATTTAGGATAAATATCAAACCTTTCAGATTGACAATATGGACCATAGTTTCCGCCAACATCAGGACCTTCATCCCAGTTAAGCCCAAGCGCCTTTAGCGAATCAAAAATATTTTGTTTAAAAGCTTCAGAGCTTCTGTCTAGGTCTGTATCTTCAATTCTCAACACAAACTCGCCACCTGTTTTTTTAGCATATAAAAAATTAAACAACGCAGTCCTTGCAGTACCAATGTGCAAATTTCCGCTTGGTGACGGTGCAATCCTAACTCTTATTTTGTCTGACATAATCAATCCTCTTTTAAATTACTTTGCATAAAAATAATACCTCCAAAATAAAATTTTTGCATTTTAAAATTTATTTAGTATTATTTTCTTATGGAAAATAAATTGATAATCGGATTAATCGGGCTTGGCACTGTAGGTTCGGGAGTTGTAAAAACTCTTAAGAACTTTCCCGAGATTGAAATAAAAAGTGCCGCTGTTAAAAACATTAACAAAAAAAGAGACGTCGAAGTTCGTGAAATTACAGACGACCCTTTTAAAATTGTAAATGACCCTGAAATAAACGTGGTTGTTGAGGTTGCAGGCGGAGTTGACCCTGCTTTTGAACTTTTAAAAACGGCAATTGTGAACAAAAAACACATTGTAACCGCCAACAAAGAACTTCTTGCAAAACACGGAGCAGAGTTGTTTGACCTTGCCAACAAATACAATGTAGCAATCTTATACGAAGCAGCAGTTGCAGGCGGCATTCCTATTATTATGCCTATTAAAACAACTCTTCGCGGAAATAAATTTAAAAAAGTTGCAGGTATTCTAAACGGCACAACAAACTACATTTTAACCAAAATGGAAGAGAAAAATATCTCTTATCAAGAGTGCCTAAAAGACGCTCAAGAGCTTGGATACGCTGAAGCTGACCCGACAGGAGATGTTGAGGGTTTTGATACAATGTATAAAATAGCAACATTAGCAAACATTGTATTTCATAAAAGAATTGATATCTCTAAAATCTATCGCGAAGGTATTACAAACATCTCAGCCGATGATATCAAATATGCAAATGAGCTTGGTTACAAGATTAAACTCATTGCACTTGCTCAAAGCTCGGATGATGAGCTTGATGTCAGGGTTCATCCTATGCTTGTTAAAAAAGAAAACATCATATCAGGCATAAATAACGCACTAAATGCGGTAATGCTCGAGGGTCATCCCGTAGGACAAGTTATGTTCACAGGACCGGGTGCCGGAGAGTTCCCAACGGCAAGCTCTGTTGTAGGTGACATTCTTGCAATAAAAGCAGAATATGGAAAATGCGAAAACATTCTTCCTATGACCCGCTGCCACCACAAAGAAAAAGCAGTGCAAAAAGATATATTGGATACCAAAAACAGTTACTATATTTCAATCACGGCACAAAATGCCATGGGCACAATAGGTGTAATAGGAACTGTTTGCGGTAATAATAAAATAAACCTCTCAAGCGTATTGCAAAAAGGTACAGAGCCAAACGGCACGGCACACATTATTGTAATAACCGAAGAGTGCTCCGAACGTGACATTCAAAATGCAATAGCAGAACTTAAGAAAGATTCAATTATAATCAATAATTTAATAAGGGTAATGTAGATGAGATACAACGGATTAATCGATAAGTACAGAGAGTATCTGCCCGTAAGCGACAGTACCGAAATTATTACACTATGCGAGGGTAACACCCCTCTTATAAAAGCAGACAATCTTGCTCGCAAACTTGAGCTTGACTGTGAAATATACCTTAAATATGAAGGTTCAAACCCGACAGGAAGCTTTAAAGACCGCGGTATGACAATGGCCGTTACAAAAGCAAAAGAAGAAGGCTCTCATGCCATAATTTGTGCTTCTACAGGTAACACTTCAGCCGCTGCTGCAGCATACGGCGCAAAAGCAGGACTTAAGACTTATGTTTTAATACCTGACGGTTACATTGCACTTGGTAAATTATCGCAAGCTATGATGTATGGTGCAAGAGTTATAGCAATTAACGGCAACTTCGATAACGCACTTGACGCCGTTCGTGAAATTTCAAAAAATTATCCTATAACCCTTGTAAACTCAGTTAACCCATATAGAATAGAGGGTCAAAAAACAGGTGCTTTTGAAATTATTGAAGCGCTTGGCGATGCACCTGATTATCACTTTATTCCAGTAGGTAACGCAGGCAACATAACCGCTTACTGGAAAGGCTACAAGGAATTCTTTAACCTTGGCAAATCTAAACAACTGCCAAAAATGATGGGTATTCAAGCAGAAGGTTCTGCAGCAATTGTTAAAGGACATAAAATTGACGCTCCACAAACCATTGCAACCGCTATAAGAATCGGCAACCCCGCAAGCTGGAAACAAGCAGAAGCAGCGCGTGACGAGTCAAAAGGTACAATTGATATGGTAAGTGATGAAAAAATAATCGAAGCTTACAATCTTTTAGCCTCAACAGAGGGTGTACTGGCTGAACCTGCAAGCTGCGCTCCTGTAGCAGGACTTATTAAACTTAAAGATACAATTAAACCAAAATCAAAAATTGTTTG
>CALUYX010000021.1 GCA_944325115.1 Candidatus Gastranaerophilales bacterium
GAGAGAACTACACAACAAAAAGCAAAAAACATACCGCATGCCATTGTGTATCTGTACGCTTTTAAAAATGAAATACTGTACTCAAGTCCTAAATTTTGGAATATATCTCTAAAGCTTGCAAAAAGAGTAATAGTTATAGCAACGCCCAAGATGTTTCCCATATTCCTTGAAAGTGCCAGAATCCCGCTTGCAATTCCGAGCTGCTCCTTATCAACACTCGAGATAATTGCGGTATTTGAAGGAGATTGAAAAAGCCCGTTACCAAGTCCCATCATGCCAGATAAAAGCATAATAAGAAAAACAGGTGTCTTTTCATCAAAAAGTATAAAAATTGACAATGCTATAAAAGTTACAATGGGACCTGCCAGTGTCAGATACTTACTACCGTATTTACCTGCAGCAGAACCGCTTAAGGGGGCTGTTACCATAAGTACTATTGAATAAGGCAAAATTATAAGTGCTGTTATAAAAGGTTTAAATTTTAAAATATCCTGAAGATAAAAAGGTAACAAAATAGTATTTGTAAACATTGCCATATAAGATGTCATTACCGCAAGGTTGCCAAAGGTAAAGGGTTTTATTGAAAAAAGGTTAAAGTTAATCATAGGATAACTTATTCTGTGGTCACGATAGTAAAAAAGAAAACCAAAACCAAGACATATAACCCCTAAAGCCATTATTTTAAGAGAGCTCCAGCCCCAATGATACCCCTCTGATATTGCAAGCAAAAGTGCAAAAAGGCTTATTGTAAAATAGATAAACCCCGGATAATCGAATTTTACCTTTTCTTTCTGAGAAACAATGGAGGGAACCATTTTATAAGAGTAATAAACTCCAAATAGTGCTATTGGAATTGAGGGTATAAAAATTGCATGCCAGTTAAAAACCTGTATCAGCATACCACCCAAAGACGGTCCTAAAAGCCCGCCTACCGCAACTAAACACCCGTTTAAACCAAGCGCCTTACCTCTTTCTTTACCTTTAAATAAAGACGCTATAACAGATGATGCATTTGATATTACAATTGAAGCACCAAGAGCTTCAATACACCTGTATGTTATTAAAAGAGGTAAAGACTGAGCGGTAGAGTTTAAAAAAGAACCCAAGGCAAAAAGTAAAAACCCTGAGGCATAGAGCTTATTTTTCGGAACTAAATCCCCGATTTTACCCCAAAAAGGTAAAAACACCGTCAAAACAAGAGTGTAGGCAATTATTGTCCATTGTACATTAGAGATAGTAACGCCTAAATCCCTTGCCATAGGATACAATGCAAGGTTAACAATGGAGGAATCCAGCATACCAAGGAAATTCCCCGTTGCAATAATGGTAAAAATTACCCATTTGACGTTATTAAGCTTCATACAAATAACTTAGCACAAAAATATACCTTCTTTTAAAAATCTTTATATCTTTATGTATATGCACAAAATGCAAAATTCGCTATAATACAAAACGTAAAATATACTAAAAGGAGCAACAACAGTGGGTATCAGTATTTCAGACTACCTTATTTTAAGGCTGCAAAAATTAGGAGTAAGTGAGTTTTTCGGACTTCCCGGTGATTATAACTTCAACATTATAAAATCCGTTGAAAATAACCCTGATACCAACTGGATAGGCTGCACAAACGAACTTAACGCAGGCTATGCCGCTGACGGATACGCTAGAATTAAAGGTTATGGCGCACTTATAACAACATTTGGCGTTGGAGAGCTAAGTGCAATGAATGCTATAGCAGGCTCTATGAGCGAATTTGTTCCCGTTATGAAAATAACAGGCGTTCCCTTAACCAAACACATCAGACAAAATACTCTAATTCATCACAACCTAAACACACCTGATTATCACGCTTTTATTAACGCCTACTCTAATGTCGTTGAGGCTGCGGCTTTTTTAACAAAAGAAAACGCAAAAGATGAAATAGACAGGCTTATAAACATAATGATAAAAGAAAAAAAGCCCGTCTACTTAGCACTTCCTATGGATATATGCAATGAAATAATTGATGAAAACTATATTGAATACGCTCAAAAAAGCGATGAAAGCTCACTAAACTCAGCGCTTGAAGCTGCACTTGATTTAATAAAAAAAGCAAAAAGCCCTGCAATTTTAGCTGATGTGATGATAAAAAGATTTGAAGCAAAGGAAGAATTTTATACCTTAGCTAAAAAATCTAACTACCCCACAAGCACTCTTCTTATGGGCAAAGATTTACTAAACCGTGAATTTCCTAACTATTCGGGCACATATGTCGGAAAATTTGACAACCCAATCGCATACAAGAGCATTAACAACTCCGACTGCCCGATTTTTATAGGGACTGTAATATCTGACATTAACACTCAAGGCTTTAGCCTTGAAGTTAATCCCGATGATTTTATAAATATACAAGGTAACTACACGATTGTAAAAAATACTATGTATAAAAATGTCCTTATGAAAGATATTTTGGAAAAACTTGCACAAAATATAGAAAAATCAGAGTCTAAAACAAGTTTTGAATACTTTTACAAAGACATAAAACCAAATAAAGAAAAGCTTACTTATGATTACTTTTGTCAAAAATTGCAGGATTTTCTAAACGAGGGAGATAATCTTGTTTGTGAAACAGGGCTTATTAACCTTGCACTTGCAAAATTAAAACTAAAGAAAAACATAAGCGTAAACAACCAGGTCCTATGGGGTTCAATAGGCTGGGCAACAGGAGCAACTCTTGGTATTAGCATTGCCGATAGAAATAAAAGAACAATACTTTTAACAGGCGAAGGCTCTCATCAACTAAGCGCAACAGAGATAAGTACGATGATAAGAAACAATCTCAGACCGATAATTTTTGTAATTAACAATAACGGCTATACAATTGAAAGAATATTATCAGATGACCCGATGGATGAGTTTAACAACATTGCAAAATGGGATTATCTGAAACTTCCCTACGTTTTTGGCTCAAATACATACAGCACAAGCGTAAAAAATGACCTTGAGCTTGATAATGTATTAAATGAAATACAAAAAGAACAAAAAGATAAAATGTGCTATATAGAGCTTTGTATGGATATGTTTGAAATGCCGGAACTTGCAAAGAAAGCTTGGAGTCATATTGAACTTAAAAAATAATTTTGTGGTATAATTTTCTTTGCGGTAAGTAGTGGAGAATGTATGAAAACACTTGATGTAATTGTACCTGTATACAACGAGGAAGAATGTATTGAAAAAACTCTTGAAAGACTTCTTAAACTTAAAGAAGATTTTAAAGGCAAATTGAAAGTAAATTTCATTTTTGTAAATGACGGTTCAAAAGACTCAAGTGCAGAAATATTAGAAAAACACGCAAAAGAAGATAAAAGCATAAAAATTATTAACTTCTCTAGAAACTTTGGTCACCAGATGGCACTGAGCGCAGGGCTTGATTATTCTAAGGGCGACTACATAGCTATAATAGATGCAGATTTACAAGACCCGCCCGAGCTTATATATAATATGTATGAAAAATGCCTTGAAGGATATGATATTGTCTATGGTAAAAGACTAAAGAGAAAAAGCGAAACTATATTTAAAAAGCTCACCGCTTGGGGATTTTACAGAACGCTAAAATCTATGTGCAATCTTGATATACCAACAGATACAGGCGATTTTAGATTTATTACAAAAGATGTCAGGGACGCTTTTTGTTCAATGAGAGAAAAGCATCGCTTCATAAGAGGCATGATACCTTGGACAGGATTTAAAAGCGCACCGCTACCGTACAACCGTGATGAAAGAGTTGCAGGGGTTACTAAATATCCGCTTTCAAAAATGTTAAAACTGGCATTTGATGGTATATTTTCATTTTCAACCAAACCTGCTGAGTTTCTTTTTGCACTAAGTGCAATTTTATTTGCAGTATCGATTCTTGTTATTATTGGTGCATTTATAAACGAATTTGAAGAAGAGTGGATATTAAGCTTTATTCTTACTTTTTTAAGCTCTGTTCATATGCTTGCTTTTGGAATTTTAGGACAGTACATAAGTAGGATTTATGATGAAACAAGAAACAGACCTTTATACATTGTAAAAAATGTAACAAATATTTAACAATAAGGCAATTTTTTTTCTTGAGGTAATTTATACAACTTGCTACTGGCAAAGTTAACAACGTTTACACAATAAGTTTAAAGGTAATGGTTCTATTATGATTTCACAATTATCAAACCACAATGTATTAAGTTTTAAAGGCACAAACAAAGAAGATGACTTTTCAAATATTGCAGAAATATTCAGACCCCGCAATTTAGAGCGTGCAGTAAAAGTGCAAACCAGAAGGTTAAATGAGCTTTACGAAGAAGCAGATGAATTTATCGGAACCACTTCAAAAAGCTCCAAACCCTCAAGAGCAAATGCTGCACAACATCACAAAAGACCAAGTGGCGCTGATAACAGACATCATACACAACCTGCTGCAAGAAGAACCGTAAAAAGAAATGATGACGGAGATATGGTAGAATACACTACCAAAACCGCTCCCAAAGGCAGAAAGCAACACAAACCAAAAATAGCGCCTTATGCTCTTGCTGCTTCTCTTTTGTTAACAGCTCTTGGAGTGCACGCTTGTCAAGAACAAGGCAAAACTGATGCCACTCCTACAGTAGAACCAATAATACAAGAAACAACAGAGTTCAATTGGTATGATAATTTTGGTGATTACTCTAAATACGAAAGTGAAATAGGTAACTACACTTACGAAGATGTTTTAATGGCAGTAAGAGAAATTGAATCAGACAAAACCTTAAGCAATGTTTTCTATGATTTAATAGCTGCTAAAAACAATATGGAAGAAACAATAGGTGACCCAAAAGTAGTATTGGGCGAACTTCTTGAACAAGACTATGCAGATGGCATTGAGATGGAACTTGTGCTGCCTCAAATATTTGTTGAATCATCAGGCAACCACTACGACAGCGAGGGAAACGTGCTTGAAAGCCACGCTCAATGCAACGGCTTTATGCAATTAAGCGAAGGTGCTCAGTCTGATATGAACAACAAATACTTCAGCGATGAACCTCTTGATAGAAACGACCCTATTGATAACTTAAAACTTGGCATAGCTTATGACAGCACTTTGCTTAATGACTACTTTGACGGCGATATGTTTAAAGCAGTTGCGGCATACAACTGTGGTCCCGGCAATGTAGAAAACGGTAATTACTATGGTGCCGATGAATATGCAAACAAGATTTTATCTTACTATGATGTATTAAAAAGAAATCCTCAATTCACTCAAATGCTAATCGACGGAGCACTTGATGAATACCAAAACAGATTTTGTTAATTCATTTTAACAAATGCCTACATTGTTAAAACAAGCCAAGAATTCTTGGCTTGTTTTTTTAATTACATATTTAAGATACAAAAAATTACTTACCTATCTCAAGAGCACGACTTGCCATGGCTTTTGTTATTGACATAACACCTAAAGACGCTTCATAAGCCCTTTGAGCCAAGGTTGCATCTGCTATATCTACCATGGGATTAACATTTGACATTCTGACATAACCTTCGCTATCCGCATCAGGATGCCCCGGACGATATATTTTCTCAGCAGGGGTAGGGTCTTCAACAATACCTGTAAATTTAACCCCACCCTCTAAAAAAGGTATCGTCCCAACACCAAAAACGTCCTCTTTCATGGTGTTTAACAAGCCCGCAAAAGATATATCCTCAGTCGCATTAAGTACGGGTATTTTTCTTACATAATTTGGTGTATCCATATTGGCTACGTTTCGTGCCGCAACTTCAATTCTTTTACCATGGGCTCTAAGACCGCCGGCACCTACATCAAAAGCATCCATTATGCTCATATTATATGCCTTTCAATTACTTACCTACGTTAATTACCGTTTTTATTTCAGTTATGGTATTTGACATCTGACGAGCAGCAACTGCAAAAAGAATTGAGTTTTTCTGCATAAGTGCAAGCTCATCTTCAGCACTCAAGGCTTGGCTTTGAGGTTCCATAACTCCTGAAGGGCCGAGTTTCTGGCTTAATTTTGTCTCTAAATCAGAGTTCATAGTATTTAGATACTGAGAAAACTCTATGTCTTTTCTGACATAATTTGGTGTGTCCATATTGGCAATGTTACCTGACACAGCCTCTTGTCTTGCTGCTATCAAATCCAGAAAAAGTTGTGATTTTTGAATAGGGTCAATCGGTGAATACATAGTTTATTAATCCCTTATGTTAATTGCTTTATCGTACATATCTCCAACAGCCTTCATTAAAGACGTTGAAGCCAAAAGTGATGTGTTAAGGCGCATAATTTCATCTACTGTCGCAAAGATATCAACATTGGAGCGCTCTATACCGTATTGAGCAATTCTGTTGTGGTCTTGAATAAGGACAATTTCTCCTGATTCTTCAGTGGCTGCATAACGGTTTTTGCCAACTTCTTTTAGCCCTTCAGGGTTTGCAAACTGCACAAGAGGAATCGTACCGCAGTATGTGCCTTCTTCAGAGGGGTCTTTATAGGTATAAACTTCCCCATTAGGTCTTATTTCTGTTTTAACACTTGTAGCGTCAATTCTTATGCCACCACCGACTAAATCGCCCGTAGTTGTTACAAGATAACCGTCTTTATTTAACGTAAAAGACCCGTCACGAGTATAGTAAATCTCACCACCGGCTGATGTAACAGGCATATACCCCGGACCTTTTATACCTATGTCAAGGGGGTTTTGAGTCAATTGGAAAGACCCTTGAGCATGGTTTGTGCGAATAGCTCCTGAAACATAGCCTTGTTCATCTAAAACATCATCAAAGCGCATAGCCTTGTAGCCATGGGTATTTGCATTACCTATGTTTTGAGAGTAATATCCGAATTTTTCAAATTGATGAAGCGTGTTTATCGTGCTTCGCCTCATTATTCCCTGTAGATTATAACCGCTATACATTTATTACGCATTTCCTAATTCTTGTATTGCTCTTGATAGTTTACTATTTTGCAACATAAAAAGTTGTCTGTTGGCGTCAAAATTTCTTTTAACCGGCACAAGCTCCATAAACTCTTGCTGCAAAGACACGTTTGAATATTCTAAGCACTGCTGCTCAACGCAAGGCTCTGTTACTATAGCACCCTCGGAAGACACAACGGCAATTTTACCCGCATCAACCATTTTTCTTGTTTGAGCATCAAAAATGCTTACGCTACCGTCTTTTGAGATTTTTACATCATTTAATTCAGCGGGCATAATAGGAAAAACTATGGGCTGACCGCCTGCGGATAAAACATTATAACCCTTTACGCTCAGAAGGTTTCCGTCTTTATCCAGGTGAAATCTGCCATCACGAGTAAGTTCTATTGTTCCGTCTTTATGTAAAAGTTGGAAATAGCCTTTTTCACTAAGCGCGCAATCAAGCGGACTTTGCGATACTATAATTCTTCCAACCTGATCATCCACTGCGGTAGATAGAGCATGAACCCCTATGTATTGAGCAAAAGATGACACAACAGGTTCTTTTCTTTGATACCCTACTTTATCCGAGCCTGTGACGTTTTCCGAACCAATGCCCATTAATTCCATACCAAGGTGCATGGCGGAAATTGACATGCCAAGTCCTGATTTTGATAAGCTTACGCCGCCTTGTAATCTCATTTTGAGTTACTCCTTTTTATCGTTGCATCGGCAACAAATTGGGCTTATAAAGGGAAACCTTCAAAAAATACTCTATATGACCCAGATATTTTTTAATTATTTTTTTTCAAAAGTCAAATTAGAAAAATCTTTATCTATCTTAAAGACAATTTTTATAACCGCATGCGCCATAAGCATTAACTGTGGGGAAATTGAAGAAGAAGCGGAAATCTCTGCACGAGCTTTTTTAACCACATTTTTTGATATTTCTTTTTTTGTTGTTTCAACTACTAGCCCTGTTTGAATGTTAAGGTCTTGAGATTCTTTCTTTAAAACCGCGAGAACTTTTTCACGGGGGAAATTTTCAATACAATTTATCATAATCTCAACCTTGCCGCTTTGAGTCATTTCAAGAATGGCTTTAACATTTGAAAAATTCATTGTTTCAATAAGTATGGTGACACTTTGGAGCCCGTCAGAAGAGTCGTCCGAACCAGTTTTATCAAAAACATCTATATCAAAATCAAGATTTTCACCCTTAGCGCTAAGCGGTAACCAAGGCAAATATAGAAGAATAAAGTTTTTTAAAGCGGCGGTTGTGTCATTTGTTGAAACACTGACAAGACCAAGAGTGTTCATTAAATCCTTTAGTTGTTGAGTATCACCAATGCCCATTTTTGCAGCCTGTGACATAGTTTGTACAAGTTTTTGCAGCGCAACTTTTGAATTATCACTTAACAGTTGTGCCATAGCATTAAGGTCAATTTTACCGCTTGATAACATCAATAAAAGCTGCATATTCTGCGCCGTAGTCATAGTTTTATTTGTCGCAAGTTGGGATATAACCTGAGTAATATCCTTTGGCAGCTCAAGCAACTCTTTTACATACTTTGCAGTCTGCTCAACTTCCATAGGGGTCATTTTAAGTTCAGGAGAAAGAGTTTGCTTTTGGGTCGTTTGAGTACTGTTTTGCATAACAGAATTTGCAAAATCTCCAGAGGTTTTAGGAGTTGTGCGCACATTAACCTGATTGTTAATGATATTTGTAATAAGTCTGTTTAAATACCCTGACGGGTTAAAATTATTCATTATATGCCTTTAATGATTTTTCAGACTATTTCAAGCCATTTTTGTACAATATCGCTTACATAGGTAAAAGATGGCAATGTACCTATATTTTCGCCTTGCAGATTTTTATTATACACTAAAATCGGCACCATTTCACGTGTGTGGTCAGTACCTCGAAAAGTAGGGTCACACCCATGGTCTGCTGTTATTATAAGCAAATCATCTTCATCAAGCACATCTAAAATATCTTTTAAATAACAATCAATCTGCTCGATAGCTTCTTTATACCCCTTAGAATCACGTCTGTGACCAAAGAGCATATCAGTGTCCACAAGATTTGTAAAAATTAAATCCCATTTTTTTTCTTTTAAAGATTTAAGAGTAGCCTCAAGTCCTTCTTTATTTGAACCTGTAGGTATAGCTTCGCTGACGCCTGAATTTACAAATATGTCTTTTATTTTGCCTATTGAAAGTACGGTTTTATTGGCGTCTTGGACTTTATTCAATAAAGTAGGCTCAGGCGGAGGAACGGAATAATCATGCCTGAATTTACCTATTCTTGTAGGTTTGCCATCAATAATTTGATAAGGACGAGCTATTACTCTTGAAACACCCCAAGCTCCATCATCAAGGATTTTTCTTGCAATTTTGCACCAGTCATACAAAGTATCAAGCGGGATTATATCTATATCAACGGCAATTTGAAAAACGCTGTCCGCACTTGTGTAGATTATCGGGAATTTTGTTTTTTTGTGTTCATCGTGTAAATCCTCAATAATTTTTGTACCCGATGCGGGAATATTGCCTAAAATACCCTTACATCCCGTTTGTTTAATAAATTCATCGATAATTTCAGGCGGAAATTCTTTATAAGTTCTAAAAGGGTTTTTAAGCACAAGCCCTGCTATCTCCCAGTGACCTGTTGTTGTGTCTTTACCCTTGGATTTCATTTTCATAATGCCATATTTAGCCGTTGGCGTATCTGTTTTTTTAACACCTTGGATATCTTTAATGTTGCCGAGCCCCAATTTTTCAAAGTTAGGAACATTCAAGCCGCCTTCTTTTTTTGCAAGGTTACATAGAGTATTACAACTTAAATCATCTCCATACTCGCAAGCGTCCTCAATAGCGCCTATGCCCATAGAATCTATTACAATAATTGCCGCTCTTTTCATTATTTAATCACTCCCGCATCTTCGCCTAAATAATCTAAATGCCACTCTTGTATTGCTTCTCCCGGATACAAAATACCAATCCCCGGAGGGTATGGAACAAGCATTTGAGAAGAAATTTTCAAAAGTGCATTTTCTTTTGATACAAAAGCATAATCCCTGTAAAAAGCCTCAAAAGGAAGCATTTTAACAAAAGGAAAAGGTTGAAAACCGGGCGTTTTCTCACCCTCAAATTTATTTAGTTTAACTTTTTTAAGGGCGTTTTTAAGCTTATCGAGTTTATTTTTTGTTGTACCTATGCCGCACAAATATAAAACGCCAAACAAAGACGCCATTTCATCTTCAATATGAAATTCGTCAAAAAGCTTCTGTGACAACTCTAAACCCGATACATCTGGTCTTTGTATTAAAATCTTTGTAGGGTCCGAATTTTCATTGTCATAAAACTCCCAACCCTCTTTTCTTAAATCCTTTTTAAAGTTTTCCGTGTTATTAATCAACTCATCAATAGCTTTTGTACCTTCTTTTGAATGCAAAAAGTTGATTGTTGCCTCAATACACGCTAATAACGGATAAGAGGGAGATGACGTGTTAAAAAGATTTATTGAGCGCTGAACCTGACGCCATTCAAAATCGTTTCTTATATCGTTTGAAACATGTAAAAGTGCACACTGATTAGGTGCGCCTGCGTTTTTGTGAAGTGAATTTATAACAAAATCCGCCCCCAGCTCAAGCGCACTTAGGGGAAGTTTATCGCTAAAGTTATACAAAGTACCGTGAGATTCATCAACAATTAAATAAACCCCGTATTGTTTACAAATATTTGAAATAGCTTTGATGTCAGAATTTACACCCTCGTATGTGGGACTTGTGATGATTAGTGCTTTATATTGGTTTAATTTAAGATTGTTTTCAACTTCCTCGGGACTAATTTCTCCATACATACCAAAATATTCGTTTTTATCGGGCATTAACCAGTCAACTCTTGCACAAGTTACTACAAGCCCATTATAGACTGATTTATGGCAATTTCTTGCAACTAAGACCCTGTCCCCCTCTTGAATAACGGATTTCATGGCGGCTAAAATACCTAAAGTCGCACCGCCCGTTAAAAAGAAAGTATTTTTAGCACCAAAAATATCAGCTGCTCTGCCTTGTGCCATCAAAATTGCACCTGACGGGTCAGATAGATTATCAAAGCCCTCAATTTCAGAATAATCCCAGTTAAAAAATCCCTCTAAGTTTGGTAAAAATAAGCTTTTTTGTCCGTGTGTCGGGGTTGTAAAAAGTAATCTGTCAGGTTTTTTATTTAATAATTTTATTATGCTCATAGTAATTTTTATAATAGAATATTTGATATGGATGTACAAGAAAAAATCAAAAAATTACGCAAAGAGATTGAGCTTTACAGCTATTATTATTACGTAGAGGATAACCCAAAAATTGAGGACTATGAGTATGATGCTCTTTTTCGTGAGCTGCAAAAACTTGAAAATGAGCACCCTGAGCTTATAACACCTGACAGCCCGACGCAAAGAGTAGGCGGCATAAGCGAAAAATTTGAAGCCGTTGCGCACAAAAACCGCCTCTACAGTCTTGATAACGCAAATAACGATGAAGAACTTTCAAAATGGTATGAAAGAGTTCTAAAAGATACAACAGGGTTAGATGGGCAATTAAACCTTTTCTCGCCTAAAATTCCTCTTGCCTGTGAATATAAAATTGATGGTCTTGCAGTAAGCCTAACTTATGTAAACGGAGTTTTTACCCAAGGACTTACAAGGGGTGACGGCATAGTAGGGGAAGATATCACAAATAATTTAAAAACTATAAAAGCTATACCTCTAAAGCTTTTTGAGCCCGTAAATGTTGAAGTTCGAGGAGAGGTGTACATGCCTATAGCCTCTTTTGAAAAACTAAACGCAAAACAGCTTGAGGCGGGGCAAAAAACTTTTGCTAACCCGAGAAACGCAGCCGCAGGAACAGTGCGCCAACTTGACCCTAAAATAACAGCAAGCAGAGATTTATCAATTTTTGTATACGGCGGTATATTTGACAAAAATGAAGCTCCAAAAACTCATAGCGAAACTATGGCAAAGCTTACAAAACTTGGCTTTAGGACAAACAAAGTAACCGTTGTTGAGGGGATTGAAGAGGCTATAAATTTCTGCAAAAAAACGGACGAACTTCGCCATACACTTAACTATGCGACAGACGGCGTTGTAATTAAAGTAGATGAAATATCAAAACAGCTTGAGCTTGGTTTTACTTCCCGTGTTCCAAAATGGGCAATAGCCTTTAAATTTCCGCCCGAAGAAGTTTGGACAGATATTGAGAGCATAGAGTTTTCTGTGGGAAGGAAAGGGATTATAACCCCTGTATCCAACCTTAAGCCAGTACTTCTTGCAGGAAGCACCGTTTCTAGGGCAAGCCTTTATAATTTTGATGAAATTCAAAGGCTGAATGTTCAAGTAGGGGATAGAGCCCTTGTAAAAAAAGCGGCAGAGATAATACCAAAGGTAATAAGAGTGGAAAAAACTCAAAACTCTAAGCCCTTTGAAATGCCAAAAACCTGCCCCTGTTGCTCTACGCCTCTTGTTGAAGTTGAGGGTGAAGTCGCTCTATATTGTCCCAACAAAAGCGGCTGCAGCGCTCAAATTAAAGGGCGAATAGAATATTTTGTATCCAAAAATGCCATGGATATAGACGGTCTTGGCGAGAGCATTATATCTCAACTTGTAGAGCGCAAAATGGTATACACTTATGCAGACCTGTACGAACTTACCTATGAACAGCTGCTTGAGCTTGATTTAATAGCGGAAAAATCCGCGCAAAATCTGCTTGATGCCATTAACGCTTCAAAAAATACAAAACTTCCAAAATTCATTAACGCTCTTGGAATAAGACTTGTGGGCAAAGAAAGTGCAGATATTTTATCTCAAAATTTTGAAAACATCGAAGCCCTAAAAAATGCCTCAATAGAAGATTTAAACGCAATTGACGGTATAGGCGAGAAAATGGCAAAAAGCATTTATGATTATTTTCATAATGAAGAAAATCTAAAAACTCTCAACAAAGTCCTTAACCTTGGTTTAAAACTTGAAAACACATACAGAAGAGAAGAAGACCTAAAGCTAAAGGGGTTGTCTTTTGTACTGACAGGGACTCTGGAGGAATTTTCGCGCGATAAAGCTCAAGAGATTTTAAAATCTTTAGGTGCAAAAACTCCAAATTCCGTAAGCAAAAACACGGACTATGTCATAGCAGGGGCAAATGCGGGCTCTAAATTGACAAAAGCACAAAATTTGGGTATTAAAATTATAAACGAAGATGAGTTTAAAGAACTTATTAATTACAAGGAGGATTTATGAAAAAAATTCTATTAGCTGCTACGGTTTTAACTGTAATGGGCGCACTTGCAGCAGGCAGTGTTTTTGCAGCGGATGTTGAAGAAAAACCTTATGTAAGCGTTTCAACAAAAGCTGCTCAGGAATTTGCACCCAATGTTGCAAACATTAAATTCTACATTGAAACTAATGATAAAGACTTAAATGTTGCAACACAAAAAAATAAAGAACTCAGCCAAAAGGCACTTGAAGCGGTTAAAAAACAACTGGACAGCGCAAAAGGCGACAGCGTAAAAACAATTAACTTCAGCGCAAGCCCTGAATATAAATACAAAGACGGGAAAAGAATTTTTGTACAATACAACGTATCAAACGGCTTTCAAGTTACTCTGAAAAATACGGACAAACTTGGGGATGTTATTGCTCAAGGCTTACAAAACGGCGCAACAAGAGTGGATGACTTAAACTTCTCACTTGATAATACAGATAGCGCTTGCAATTCTTTGATTAAAGAAGCAGCAGCACTTTCTCGCACAAGAGCAGGTGAACTTGCAAAAGCGGCAGGAAGTTATGTTTTAGGAATTAAGTCAATAAATGCCAGCTGCAGCGGAGATAGCGTTATGTACCCTCAAGCAAGAATGTTAAACAGTGCAAAATTTGCATCAGCATCAGCGGATAGTGCAGCAATGGAATCTTCTATACCCACTGAACTTGGTACAATTAAAATGTACGCTAACGTAAATGCTAATTATTTTGTAAAATAAATACCTTACAGGGCTTGATAATTCAAGCCCTTTTTTAAATTAAAAACCCCTTGCTTTTTTATAAAATTAATGTTATTTTAACAGTGTAGTTGTTAAGCGATTAGATAACCTTTAGGAGAATGGGTTTTACGGTTTAGCTTAATGATTTGGATGTAAGTTGAAGTGAAGTTTAGCTTTTTAGCATTTTAGGCATTTCGTGAAGTATAAATTCAACAATAAATATTTAAAAGATAACTCAAAACCCGGCAGTTGGCGCCGAGGATACGAGTATTTCCAAAAAGGACAGGTAGAAGAAATTACCCTTAAAGATTCAACCGTTACGGGAAAAATCAAGGGTAACTACAAGTCGTATTATGAAACATCCATAAAATTCAACAAAACAAGCGCTAAACCCTCTTGTTCCTGCCCTCTTGATGAACCTTGGTGCAAGCACGCTGTTGCACTTGGACTTACAGCGCTTAAAAACCACATATGGGATGAATTTTTATACGAAAAACACGACATAACACCTGTTTTTGAAGATGAAGATTTGCCAATGTGTGAAAACCCTCAGGGCGGCTATATTTTCCACTTTAACCCCAAAAGGAGGCAAAATTTCTTCTCCATTCTTGTTATGGACAGAAACACAAAAAGAGTTATAAGGGATTTAGAGGGGATATTTAAAGCCGTTCTTGAAGCACAGAAAAATGACCCGAATTTTCAGCTAAATAACGCCCAAAAGCTTGAAGCTATGATGTTTAAAATGCTTCTTAAACAATCAAGACTTGATAAAAAATCAGGCTGGTATGACGTTCAGATAAACAAATTTGATGAGTTCTTTAAAATGCTCTCCAAAATGGAAGATGTAATTGACGCAAAAACTCACAAAAAAATAAGATTTGATAATGAAACTTGGAAACTCTGTCTTGCGGTAAACATTTCATATGTAGGCAATGTTCTTTTATCTCTATACTGGGAAAGACCGGATGGAAGCGAGATTTACCCCTTTGAAGAAATTCGCTATTTCTCTCGACAACTAAAATGGGGCAGATATAAAGATGTAATTTTCCAAACTGACGCTCAGGTGTCGATTTTACCTCAATACCTGACAAAAGCTTCTTTTACAGACATTAAAGACGCCGAGGGCGGTAAGTTCATATACGAAGAATTGCCCAAATTAAGAAAAATGATGAGCGTGTATTTGAGCGAAGAAATGGAAAAGCTCGCATTTGAAAAACGCCCGCCAAAGTGCATTGTAGAGTTAAGCATTGACTATGACCTTTCACTTAAAGCATCTTTAGACTTTGAATACGATGGCGTTAGAGTTCCTTACTCAAAAACTCCAAAATCACCTTATGTAACGGTTAAACAGCCCGAAAAAGATTTACTCTACTGGGTCAAAAGAGATACGCAGTTTGAAGAAAGAGCCTATCAAATGCTTCTTGCGTGTCGTTTTGCACCTATGCAGACAAATAACCTTGCGCTTGAAAAAGAATACGCTATAGATTTTTACAACTACTACATAAATAAAGCCGGCGATGGCTGGGAATTTATCGAAAAAGACGATATGAGCCTGTATAAGCTCAACAACAAAGGCTTTGAGCTTAAAGCAACAATTGACTTTATAGAAGAATCGACAGACAAGTTTGAAATTGAACTCCATGGTGAAGTTGACGGCGAAACAATTGAATTTGAAAAAATTCAAGACTTAGTCTATGAGGGTGCAAAGTACTACAACACCAAAGGCAAAGGGCAAGCTGCAATTCCTGCGGATGATATTTTATCTTTGCTAAAATCTTTTAATACATATGACGTTTATAAAAACGAAGAAGATAAATTTATAGTCAAAACTTACCGCGCGGGTGTGGTTTCAGAAATGGAATCAATGGGCGTTAAGCTCAAAATGTCAAGAAAGTTCTCTAAATTTTGGAAAGAAATTTCAACTTTTTCAAACATGGAAAACACGCCTCTGCCAAAATCTACCGTTGCAACGCTTCGTGAATACCAAACAAAAGGCTACAGCTGGCTTTGGTTCTTATATAAATACGGCTTAAACGGTATTCTGGCAGATGATATGGGTCTTGGTAAAACGCTTCAAACGCTTACGCTTTTACAGAAAGCAAAAGAAAAAGACGGCAAAGAGCCCACTTTGGTTATCTGCCCGACATCTGTTGTTTTTAACTGGGAAAATGAAATAGAAAAATTTGCCCCAAACTTAAAATTCCTTGTATTATCAGGAGTTGAGAGAAAAACAAAATTCAAAAATATTCCAAAATATGACGTTGTAATTACTTCATACGCACTTGTAAGAAGAGATATTGAGGAACTTAAAAAATACGAGTTTCGCTATGTAATTTTAGATGAATCTCAAAACATCAAAAACGCGACCTCACAAACTTCAAAAGCGGTTAAAGAATTAAACGCCAAACACAAACTGGCACTTAGCGGTACGCCGATTGAAAACAGGCTTGAAGAACTCTGGAGTATTTTCGATTTTCTTATGCCCGGTTTTCTATTTGATGCAAACGAATTTAACTACAGATACGTTAATCCTATCGTTGAAAAGGGCGACAAAGCTGTTGAAAGACGACTTAAAGGGCAAATATTCCCGTTCATTCTGCGCCGCATGAAAAGAGATGTTGCAAAAGACTTGCCGGATAAAATTGAATCCGTTGCATACTGTGAACTTACACCCGAGCAAAAAGACTTATATCTGCAAGTGCTTGATTCTACAAAAGAAGAATTGTTTAAATCCATCGAAACAGTGGGACTTGAAAAGTCCAGAATGTCTATTTTCTCAGCGTTATTGCGCTTAAGACAAATCTGCTGCCACCCGAGGTTATATGACAAAGAGGGAACTTTGGGCATAAATGAATCGGGTAAATTTGAACATTTACAGGAAATGCTTGAAGAAATTATCTCAGAAGGTCATAGAATACTTCTTTTCAGCCAGTTTGTCGGTATGCTTGATATTATTAAAAATTGGCTTGAAACAAAAGGAATCAAGCACGAATACCTCTCAGGCGCTACAAAAAATCGTCAGGAAGTGGTTGAGCGCTTCAACACTGACCCCACTATTCCTATTTTCCTTGTATCGCTTAAAGCCGGCGGTACGGGACTTAACCTCACGGGTGCTGATTATGTTATTCACTATGACCCATGGTGGAACCCCGCTGTTGAAGACCAAGCAACAGACAGGGCGTATCGTATCGGTCAGACAAAGAAAGTTTTTGTATACCGCTTAATTACAAAAGGCACTGTAGAAGAGAAAATTCAAAGACTCAAGTCCAAAAAACGCTCGCTTGTAGATAGCGTTATTTCAATTGACAGAAATATTGCAAAAACACTTACATATCAAGACATTAAAGATATCTTCAGTGTTTAGTTTAATTTGCCTGTATAAATTCCGTCAAAATAGTTTTCAGTTTCATCTAAATCCATTTTGGTATAAAAAGAAGCATTTGAAGAATTATAAACCTTGCAAAAAGTTTTACTGCCTTGGTTAAATGGCTCTATTACATAAGCATGTGCACCATTTCCAACATTTTTACAACCAATAAAAATACCATCTTCCTGCACTTTTGGATTTGCCAGTTGTTGACGTGCCATATTTTTTACAAAAGGCACATTGTGGCTCAAATTGTACATTTTGATATCTTTAATACCCATGCAATCCATAAAGTTTCTTGCGCTGCCGCTTAAATCCCTCAGATAATCACCGGCATTTTCGTATTTAGGAATATTATCGGGCAAAAGACTGTTTACCCTTTTTAAATCCACCGTCCTATTTGCATATTGTGCAGCTTTTTCAAGCTCATCACTATATGCGCATTCAAATATTTTCACCCCGTCACAACCTTTTGATAGTCTTGACATATCAGCGTTCTTTGGAAGTTTGGCATCTTTAAATGTATGAGTGTAACTACCGTTAGCAAACTTTACCAAAAGGTCATCACCGTCTTGTTCCAAACATTTTAATATCTTAGAAAAACCATCGGGTCTGTTCATTAAAGTATTTATTACACTAAGTAAATAACAGTCATAAGAAAGACCCTGAGAAACTATGTGCCTTTTTACCGGAGAAAAAAGCTCCAAATAAACTTGCGGAGAAATTTTAAATCTTTCAACACGGTTTTTTGCAACTTTCATAGATAACATATCATCATTATGCTCAACAAAAATATCACCGTCTTTTAATTCTTCAAGAGCCTCTCTTGAAGATAGCACTGGTATATCAACAGATGCATTAAAATCATCAAGCAGGGCTTCATTGACTATCGGATTTTGCGACAAATCCATAAGAATTTCAGGCGGCATATTATTTTTTGAAATGTAATCCACAAGAGCTATGATATTTCTTGCATTGTCGTCACTTTTTGCTATTGCATTACATACATTTTCCAAAAATACTGCACGATTTTTTGTATCGGGCAATTTGGTGTTTATATATGCAATCGGATTTTGCGTAAAATTATTTTTGCTAAATTTGTCACAATTTGGCTCAGGAAGCACAGGTGAGAAACTGAAGTCTTTTTTGACTCCTGAAAACTTTATGGTATCAGTATTTTTTATCGCAAAAATTTTCATAGCACTTTTCCAAAGTTAAAAGGTAGCAAAAAAATACCGAATAAAATCCGTTTGTTAAGATTATTTTACAAAAGTACCTGAAAAAATTTGCAAAAAGCTATTTATCTTTATTCATAGCTTTAAGTTGCGCATCTGCAATTTTGGCACGAAGAGAATTAATTAAGCCCATAAAAGTCAACTGCTGCTCAGCCTTGTGAGCAGTTGACAAGTCAAGAATGTCATTACCCGTAAAACCTGTAAGAAGGTTCATCTGAGCTTGATTTGCCATCATGGAATTATACATTGCATCATTTCTTTGAGCAATGAGTTGTTGTTGATATAGCGAATTAATTAGTAATGACATACTTTAAAACCTTTCCACGCAGGTATTATAGCACAAAAAATACAGCTTCTCAACCCTTTATCCAAGTGCTGTTACTTCAAGTTCCAACTTATCTTTAAATGCACGTTTTAAGTCATCTTCAAGTTGGGGGTCGTTTTTCACCCATAAGTTTGAGTTAGTTAACATTTGAACACGCTCATTGTCATCTTCAAAGTCAATAACCACAGGGTCGTCACCTCTGTATTTTGCAAGTACTTCTTTTAGATAAATATTTTCTTCAAAAGCTAAATCCTTGTTGTATTTAATAGTAACAAGATTAATTCCGCCTATGGGCTTGATGTCTTGAACAATTAAATTCACCTGCTCTTCACGGTTTTGAATTTTTGCTTTTATAATAACTCTTTCTTCAGAGTTCATATAATGCCCGCAGCTCTCAACTGTTTTTGGGAAAGCTACAACTTCCATTCTGCCCGTTAAATCTTCTATTATTCCTGTTTTTAAAAACTTAGATGGGTCTTTGCGCGTTGGCTTTTGTACAACTTGAGAAAGTAAACCGCATATTGTCACCCCCTTGTCATTTTCAGGGTTTTCTAAAATGTCGCTTACAGTATCTGTTGTAAGGTATTTAAGAGTATCTCTGATTGATGAAAGCGGGTGAGAAGTTACATATATACCCAAAAGTTCTTTTTCAAACTGTTGAATTTCAGAATCGGAAAACTCATCATCAGATGAACCTAAAAGCTCAAAAGTTGGTATATTAAGCTCTTGCGCCTCCTCGCCAAGTGAGGCAAATAAGCTTACCTGTCCTGTGCTTTGAGCTTTTTTATCCTTATGAACATACTCTACAACATTATCAATGTTGTCTAAAAGCTGTTTTCTGCTCTTTTCAAGAGTAACAAATGCTCCTGCTTTTATTAAACTTTCCAGAGTTTTCTTGTTTAAACATTTACTGTCAACTCTTGAACAGAAGTCAAAAAAGCTTTCAAACTCTTTACTTTGGCGCTCTTTTTCAATTTCATCAATAACCGCACCGCCCACGTTTTTAATTGAAGCAAGTCCAAAGCGGATATTGTCCCCGTCAGGGAAAAATTGAGAAGAAGATTTATTTATGTCGGGGGGTAAAACCTTGATGCCTAAAGCCTGACACTGCAGGATGTACTGTTGGGTTTTATCCTGATTATCCGCTTGAGAAGTCAAAATTGAGCACATATACTCAACAGGATAATGCGCCTTTAGATAAGCGGTCTGATATGCAACAAAAGCGTAAGCTGCACTGTGACTTCTGTTAAAGCAGTACTTTGCAAAGCTTTCTATCTGTTCAAATAAAGCCGCAGCATCAGCGTTTGACATGCCGTTTTTTGCGGCACCCTCAATGAAAATACCTTTTTGTTTTGCCATCTCATCGAGTTTTTTCTTACCCATCATACGACGCACCATATCCGCGCCGCCAAGCGTATAGCCTGCAAGCGTCTGGAATATCTGCATAATTTGCTCTTGATAAACAATTGTGCCGTATGTGTCTTTTAGAATTTTTTCCAAAAGCGGATGAGCGTATTCGATTTTTTGTCTGCCGTGTTTTCTATCTACAAAGTCCTTTACCATGCCTGATTCAAGAGGACCCGGTCGAAAGAGCGCAACCAAAGCGCCTAAGTCTTCAAATACCGTCGGTTTTAGGTCTTTTACAAGTTTTTTCATACCGCCTGATTCAAGCTGGAACACACCGTCTGTATCCCCTCTTTTTAAAAGGTCAAAAGTTTCAGAGTCATCTAAAGGTATTTTATTTATATCAAGGTCAATCCCATGGCGCATTTTAATAAGGTCAAGGGTATCTCTGATAATGGTCAGAGTTTCAAGTCCCAGAAAGTCCATTTTCAAAAGCCCGAGTTTTTCAATGTGCACCATAGGGTATTGAGTTGTCGTAGCTTTTTCTTTTGAAAGGGCTATAGGTATAATTTCATCAAGCGGTTTGTGCGAAATAATAACACCCGCTGCGTGCGTTCCCACTTGGTTTTTAAGCCCCTCAAGGTGACGGGCTTCATCCACAAGACGGCGCACCATATCATTTTCATCACAGAGTTTTTTAAGCTCCATACCATCTTTTAGAGCATCATCAAGTTTTGTCCCCGGAGCAGAGGGTATCATACCTGCCCATTTGTTTGAATCTGAAAAAGGTATATCATAAACCCTGCAAACTGCCTTTAGTGCAGCCTTTGCAGCAAGCGTACCAAATGTAATAATCTGACAAACGTGGTCTTCGCCGTATTTTTGAGTAACATAATCTATTACCTCACCTCTTCGGCGTTTGCAAAAGTCAATATCGACATCGGGCATCGATATACGCTCAGGATTCAAAAACCTTTCAAACAACAGATGGTGCCTTATGGGGTCAAGTTCCGTTATGCCTAAAATATAAGCTACAATACTTCCCGCAGCAGAACCACGACCGGGACCAGTCGGGACACCGTGCTCTTTTGCCCAGTTTATAAAATCCCAAGTAATAAGGAAGTATGCAGGGAAACCCATTTTCTCAATGACGCCGCGCTCATATTCATAGCGCTCTTCTATTTCTTTTGGGTAATTTTCCCCGTATCTTTTCTTTAGACCCTCACGACATAAATAATCAAAATAAGAGCTTATTGTATGTCCCTCAGGCACAGGGTATGATGGCAAATGTGACTTACCAAGCTCTATATGAACATCACACTTATCAGCTATTTCTACCGTTGTTTCAATACAAGAGTTAAATGTTTCTTCATCCATCCATTCAAAAGAACGCCTTAACTCTTCGACCGTTTTTACATAAAACTCATTATTTGAGAATCTGAATCTGTTTGTATCAGACTTTGAAGATTTTGTCTGTTCACACAAAAGAGTATCATGCCAGAGGGCATCTTGAGCGCGAAGATAGTGAGAGTCATTTGTAATTACCATCTTCAAATTAAGCTCTTTAGCTATTTCAATAAGCTTCGGGTTAGAATCTTTTTGCTCTTGCAGACCGTGGTCTTGAAGCTCAATATAAAAATCTTCACCGAATAAATTTTTATACCACTTTGCTTTCTCAAGGGCTTTTTGTTCGTTACCGTCCAGTATA
>CALUYX010000022.1 GCA_944325115.1 Candidatus Gastranaerophilales bacterium
CGAGGATTTTAGAGTTTTCTTTTACCAGTTTTACAATTGCATTATAATTTAGCATTTTAGCCTTTCAAAAAACTTTCAATAATCTTTGTTTGTTTTTCCCATTCGATTAAAAATGCGTCATGCCCGCAACTGCTTTTTAATTCTACAAAGGATACTTCTTTATTTGCTCTAACCAAGGCTTCTACCATAATTTTTGCTTGTTGTGTTGAAAAGAGCCAATCTGAGGTAAATGATATTATAAGAAACCTTGAGTTTGTGTTTTTAAAAGCATTTTCAAGCGAGCCGTATTTTTTAGCAGGGTCGTAGTAATCAACAGCTTTTGTTATGTATAAATAACTGTTTGCGTCAAATCTGTCTACAAATATTCTGCCCTGATGCTCAAGATAGCTCTCTACCTGAAAATCTACACCAAAGTCAAAAGAGGGCTTGTCTTTAAAATCTCTGCCAAACTTATTGTGCATAGCTTCTTCACAAAGATAGGTGATGTGTCCCACCATACGTGCAATAGATAGTCCTTGCTCGGGGTGCTCGCCGTGATAGTAGTTACCGTTGTTAAAGTTTTTATCTGATATAATGGCGTTTCTGCCAACAGCGTTAAAGGCAATGCCTTGAGCTGTAAGCCTTGGTGTACATGCGATTATAATTGTTGATTTAACCATTTCAGGATATGTAATCGACCACTCAAGAGCTTGCATTCCACCCATTGAGCCCCCTACAACAATGAGTTTTTTTACTCCGAGATACTCTATCAATTCTCTTTGGACTTTTACCATATCCCCAACCGTTATAACGGGAAAATCAAGGGCGTATTCTTTACCTGTTTTGGGGTTAATTGACGAAGGTCCTGTTGTACCTTTGCAGCCGCCTAATACATTTGAGCATATGACAAAAAATCTTTTTGTATCAAAAGCTTTGCCATCTCCAATCATTGTGTCCCACCAACCGGGTTTTTTATCTTCTTTGCTGTGATAATGTGCAGCATGCGCGTCAGCTGTCAGTGCATGGAGAATTAATATGGCATTGTCTTTGTTTTCGTTTAATTCGCCGTAAGTTTCATATGCAACTTGAATATCCTCGAGCTCTTTTTGACATTCGAGTTTTATTGTTTTGTTAAGTTTATAGTATTTTGTTTCAACAAGAATTTTATCGTCCATAACTGTTGCTATTGTAGCATGTCATATTAAAGTTTGCCTTTATGTAAACTTTAGTATAATTTTTGTAAAATTTGCAAAAGTTTTTCAAAAAACTGCCGATAGTATAATCACAAGATAACACATATAGGAAATTTTTATGGAAAACTTTAGAAACCATAATGGTGAAGGTAAAAATTCAGGAGTTTCAATTTATTCTCGCTCAATAAATCTCCTTGATGATGACCCGTTAGAAGAGATTTTTGCGCTGAATTTGGGTGATTTTTTAACAGAACATCTTATAAACCCTGAGCTTGCCCACAAAATTGGTGACAAGGTACGTGACAAAAACGAAAGCTTAAAGGAACAACTAAAAGAGCTTGTGTCTATTTATTCTATAGACAATACTCTTTCTCTTTTGGGATTTAAAAACGATGAAGATTATGTTATCTACAACTCGATAGCAAGAACAATAAAGCTGATGCTCTCTCTTGAGGAGTGTAACATTTACCTTTGCAATAAAGGTGAAGAACTAAAGCTTCGAGGCAATTCAAACGATGAAATCAACAAGGAAGTTGAGGATTATATTCTAAAATGTCACACGGATGAGGACGATATCGTATTTGAGCGTGATGGCATGCAGATTAGTGTTTTTCCGATGAAAAATAACTTTGAATGCATTGGCTCAATTGAAATTGTAAGAAGTATTAACAAGCCTCTTGAGGAGCAATTTGCTCAGCTTATAAAAATAACCGCAGGGCTTTTTGTAACCTCTTTGGGATTACAAAAACTTATCGATGAGGTTAAACGCCTTATTTCTCAAAAGATTGTTTCAACATCAGAGCTTCAAAACCTTCGTGCTCAGCTCACGGCGATAATCGGCGATTTAGGTGACCAGCAACAAGCCTTTGTTGAAAAACTTGCCTATGCGGTTGATTGCAAGGGTAAATACAAAAATGACCATTCAAGAAGAACGGCTGAACTTTCAAGAGAAATTTGTCATTATCTTGAGTTAAACGAAAAAACAACGGATTTAATATATTATGCAGGATTGCTGCAAAATATAGGTAAAATCACACTTAGTGATGACTTGTTCTGTAAGAAAGAAAAGCTGACACAAGAAGAATGGCAAAAACTTCAAGAGCATCCTAATGCGGGTGTAAGTCTTTTGATGAACATAAACTTTATGTCAGAAGTTGTTCCATACATTCACTATCAACGTGAACGCTGGAACGGACAAGGTGCACCTGAGGGGCTTAACGGTCATTCCATTCCTTTTGGCTCAAGAATTATAGCAGTAGCAGATGCTTATTGCGCACTTCTTGAAGACAGACCGCAAAGAAAAGCTCTTAGTAATTCTGAAGCACTTGAAATTCTGAAAAGTGAGAGCGGAATCAAGTGGGACCCTACTGTTGTGGACGCACTTGTCAGACTTAAATCTTAAATTTAAGCATAAGTCAAAAAGTTAGACACTCCCTTGAATTAAGGGAGTTTTTATTATCTTTTTGCATTTTTATTTCTGTGTGCAGGATAGCCGTATAAAAAGTAAATTATAACGCCTATTAAAATCCATACAGGGAAAAGAACAGAGGATGTTTTTAGGGTTTTTAGAGAATATACAATTAACCCGCCACAAAACAGTATTCCTAAAATAGGAAATAATGGTACAAACGGAACTCTAAAAGGTCTTGGGCGATTAGGTTCTGTTTTTCTTAAAATCATTACTATTACACAAATGACAATAAAAGATGTAAATGTACCAAAGTTGCATAGTTCGGCAGATATATTTAAATCCATAAATATAGAGCCTATCATTACTATAAGTCCGCAAATCCAAGTAAGCAAGTTTGGTGTTCTTGTTTTTTTGTTTACTATCCTTAATGAGCGAGGAATAAATTTATCTCGGCTCATTGAATATAATATTCTTACCGTTCCAAGTTGATAAACAAGCAATACCGAGGTTAAACCAGCGATTGCGCCCGCTGAGATAAATCCCGCAAACCAGTCTTTACCTGCATAGTGCATAGCATGTGCTATAGGCGCTTGTATGTCAATCATTTTGTATGGTACCATGCCCGTTAGGACAAGGGCTACCCCTATGTATAAAATTGTGCAAATGCAAAGTGTACCCAAAATACCTATAGGGATGTCTTTTTGAGGATTTTTTGTTTCTTCTGCGGTTGTAGATATTGCATCAAAACCGATGTAGGCAAAAAATATTAAAAACGCTCCCATAACAACGCCTGATATACCATTTGGCATAAACGGCGTCCAGTTTTCAGGTTTTACATAATGAGCACCGACGAAAATAAATGTTGAAATTATAAAAAGGTTTATTGCAACCATAACGCCCGCAAAACGTGTGGATTCTTTTATCCCCTTAATTAAGATAAAGGTTAAAAGTACAACTATAAAAATAGCGGGAAGGTTTATGGCAAAGGGGATTTTATCAAAAATAAAAGGGATTTTATCGTGGATATCAAGTCCGTATTTGTCGCACATAACGCTGATTGAGCGATAATCGTTTCTAAGCCATATTGGAAAATTTGTCACAAATGCGGGTAAAATATGTTTGAAACCTTTTAAAAATTGCGCAAAATACCCGCTCCAAGCGCTTGCAATAGTAATGTTGCCTATTGCATATTCAAGCATCAAAATCCATCCTACTACCCAAGCCATAAATTCGCCCATTGTGACATAAGTGTAAGTGTATGCCGAACCTGCTATGGGAAACATTGCAGCAATTTCAGAGTAGCAAAGGGCTGAAAATATGCTTGCAACGGCTGCAAGTACCATAGAAATTATAATTGCAGGACCTGCACCTGCGCCTTCCGGTCCTCCTACAATTGCACTGCCGACAATTGTAAATATGCCGGTGCCAACAACTGCACCAATACCAAGTATGATAAGGTCAAAGGCACTGAGAGTTTTTTTAAGGTCTGATTTTTTGGCTGTTTCAATTACTTCATCTGCGGATTTTTTTTCAAGTAAATTAGAAACAAATAATTTTATATTATTTAGTGAGTTATTTTCCATTTTTTTCGTTTTTTCTTTGGTTTTTGTATCCGTAGCTAAAATATATCAAGACCCCAAGAGCTAACCATAGCGGGAATAAAAATCTTGATGTAGTTAAAAATTGCATAGAGTATAACATTAACCCGCCGCAGCAAACTATCCCTAAGATAGGAAACAGTGGAGAAAACGGGACTTTAAAGGGTCGAACCCTGTCGGGGTCTGTTTTTCTTAGTATTAAAACTGCAATGCAGACTATAATAAACGAAGTAAAGGTTCCAAAGTTACACAGTTCCGCAGCAGTTGAGATGTTTAAAAATACCGAACCAAACATACATATTATTGCAACAAGTACTGTTATAACATGGGGTGTTTTAAATTTTTTATGTACGGATTTTAAAATGGAGGGCAAGTAGTTATCTCTGCTCATTGCGTATAATATTCTTGTGCCTGCAAGCATAAGCACAAGCAGAACAGATGTTAAACCGGTAAGAGCACCAAGAGAAATCAAACCGGCCACCCAATCTTGACCAACCATTCTCATAGCATGTGCTATGGGGGCGTGGGAGTCGATTTGTGCTATTGGCACCATACCTGTTAAGACAAGTCCTACAAGAACGTATACCACGGTGCAAGTTGCAAGAGAACCTATGATACCTATCGGAAGGTTTTTCTGAGGGTTTTTTGTTTCCTCTGCCGCAGTTGCAAGAGCATCAAAACCAATATAGGCAAAGAAAATTATAAATGCACCCATAAATATTCCCTCAAAACCGTTAGGTGCAAACGGCACCCAGTTTTGCGGTTTGACGTAAAACATACCTGTGAAGACAAAAAGTGCAATAACGGCAAGTTTTATTACAACCATAATGCCTGCCATATTGGTTGATTCTTTTATACCTTTAACAAGTATTGCAGCCATAAAAATTGTTATTAAAACCGCAGGAAGGTTTATTGACACAGGTATGCCCGCAATTGTAGGGATTACCGTAGCGGGGTCAATTCCTTGTTTTAATAAAGTTGCGACCGCACTTTTGTAATCATTAATGAGCCATATCGGAGGATTGGTTATAAATGAGGGTAAAAACGTAAAACCTTTTAAAAATTGTATTAAATACCCGCTCCAAGCGCTCGCAACGGCAATGTAGCCCACTAGGTACTCAAGCATTAATACCCAGCCGACAATCCAAGCCAAAAATTCACCCATTGTAGCGTAAGTGTAAAGGTAAGCTGAGCCTGCAACAGGAATCATTGAAGCAAATTCGCTGTAGCACATTGCCGAAAATACGCAAGCAAGAGAAGCTAAAATCATAGATAAAACTAACGCCGGTCCTGCTCCTGCGCTCTCGGGTGAACCTGCTGCTGCAATACCTACAACAGTAAAAATTCCCGAGCCTATTATTGCTCCGACTCCAAGTATTATAAGGTCAAAAGCACCCCAGGTTTTTTGTATGCCACCTTTATTTGCGCTTTCAATCATTTCATCGGGGTTTTTTATTTTGAATAAGTTCTTTACAAAACAGCCGATTTTTCCGACTTCAACCTTTTCTTCGCACGCATTGTGCAAGTTGTTGTTAATCTCTCTCATGCTTAAAGATTTTTCCTATCTACTTTTTAAGTAAAGGAAAACCAAGGCTCTCCCTTTGTTGTACATATAACTTGGCAACTGCTGCTGCCATAGTTCTCACTCGATTAATGTAGTTTACTCTCTCATCCTTGCTTATAACCCCTCTTGCATCAAGAAGGTTAAATGTGTGGGAGCATTTTAAAACCCAATCGTAAGCAGGTAGCACAATGCCTGCTTCAAGCGAAGAGAATGCTTCAGCTTCGCATAAGTCAAACATTTTAAACAGTCTTTCAGGGGTTGAGTATTCAAAATTATACTTAGACTGCTCTATTTCATTTTGCAAATAAATATCACCGTATTTTAGGTTGTTGTTCCACATAACGTCGTATACGGAATTTACGTTTTGCAAGTACATTGCAATACGCTCCAAACCGTAGGTAATTTCAAGCGCTACGGGTTTAACTTCTAAGCCGCCAACTTGCTGAAAGTATGTAAATTGAGTAATTTCCATACCGTCAAGCCAAACTTCCCAGCCTACACCTGCTGCGCCAAGAGTCGGGCTTTCCCAGTTGTCTTCAACAAATCTCACATCGTGTTTGGACAGGTCAATTCCAATTGCTTCAAGAGATTTTAGGTAAATATCCTGAGCGTTATCGGGTGATGGTTTAAGAATTACCTGATATTGAAAATAATGTCCCAAGCGGTTTGGATTTTCGCCATATCTTGCATCTGTCGGACGTCTGCAAGGCTCAATCATTGCAACGCTATACGGTTCAGGTCCCAATGACCTTAAAAAGGTTGCAGGGTTCATGGTGGAAGCACCTTTTTCAATGTCATACGGTTGCTGAATGATACATCCGCAATCGGACCAATATTTTGATAAATTTAATACCAGCTCTTGAAAAGTTATTGTCATAGTTTAAATTCTATTACAAGGGTAAAATTTACGCAAATAAAAAAAAGATAAAGATTTCCATTGAATATTTTGTGAGCAATGATATAATCGAAAAATGAACAATGAAGAAAAAATTAATGTCTGCGGAGATAACAATAAGCTGTTTTTGATAAAAGATGGCAAGAAAATTCCATATACCCCAATAAATGGTCTATCTATACTCATTGAGGGCAATAATAACGTTATAGAGATAGAATTGCCGTCAAATTTTGTATCTTCAAGTATTACGGTTGCCGGTGATAATAATTACCTTTCAATATCTAAAACCAAGCATAGATTCATCAGACGAACAAGTTTCGGGCTTGCAAACGGCGGAACAATTAAAATTGGCAGCGGGCTTTCTGTGTATAGGGACCTTAATATTGTTGCAAAAAACGGAAAATCTATTCTTATTGGTGATGAGTGTATGATAGCAAGAGAAGTCGTTATAAGAAATGATGATGCACATGTTATTGTTGATAAAAACACAGGTGAACTCATTAACCCGCCCGAGGATATTTTTATCGGAAACAAGGTCTGGATTGGAATGCGCTCTGTTATTTTAAAGGGGACAAAGATTGCCGATGAGTCCGTAGTTGGCGCAATGTCACTTGTGAACAAAAAGTTTGAGGAAGAAAATATTGTTCTTGCGGGTGTGCCTGCAAAAAAGGTTAAAGAAAATATTTCTTGGCTTCGAATGGATTATGAGGATTATATTAAAAAACAAGCCCTTAAATAAAAGGGCTTGTTTTTTGTTTTACATATTTTTGTTGTCGTAATCAATTCTGCCGATGAGCTTGTTTAGTCTTTTTGCAACATCTTTAAATTGCTCTATACTTAAGCTTTGAGCGCCATCTGATGAAGCATGGTCAGGGTCGTGGTGAACTTCTATCATAAGACCATGTGCTCCTGCTATAAGTGCAGCTTTACCCATTGGTTCAATTAGGTAGCGCTTACCTGTACCGTGTGACGGGTCAACAATTATCGGTAAGTGTGAGTATTTTCTAATAATAGGCACTGCTGCAATATCAAGAGTATTTCTTGTGTAGTCATTGTCTATGCCCTTGATACCTCTTTCGCAGAGGATTACGTTTGGATTGCCGTTATAAACAACATATTCCGCTGCAAGTAAAAATTCTCTTATGGTAGCTGCAGCACCTCTTTTAATCATAACGGGTTTATCTATTTTACCTAATGCTTTTAGCATTTTGAAGTTTTGCATATTTCTTGCGCCAACTTGAAGAATATCGGCGTATTTTGATACAAGAGGGATATCCATAGTATCCATGATTTCTGTTACAACAAGAAGTCCTGTTTCTTTTCTTGCTTGTGCAAGGTATTCCAGACCCTTTTCTTCTAATCCTTGAAAGTCGTACGGTGAGGTTCTGGGTTTAAAAGCGCCGCCTCTTAAAAACTGGCAACCCATTTCTTTTGCAGCTTTTGCAACTTTAAGAAGTCCCTCATAGTCTTTTTCAACGCTGCAAGGACCTGCCATTATAACGGGGCGTTCCAGTCCGCCTATTTTTACTCCGTTTTTAAAAGTTATTACCGTGTCTTCTTCTTTTGTGCTTCTTGAAACGAGTTTGTAGGGTTCTTGAATTATTTTAACTTCATGAACGCCATCAATTGAGTTGATGTTTGATTGATTTAATTTTGTTTTATCTCCCAATACTGCAACAACAGTAAGGTGTTCACCTCTATTGATGTTAACTCTTAAACCTTTGGACTGAATGTAGTCGACAACTCGATTGATTTGCTCTTCGGTTGCCTTGGGTTCCATTACGACAATCATGCTTATACTCCAACTTAGTACTATTACAAACAAATATTAAAGCACAAAAACCGCCTTTTGGTGAATCTTTGTGCTTTAAAAAGTTTATAAAACTTAGTATTTTCTAGTCGTCATCTTCTTCTTTGTCGTCTTTGTCGTCGTCAACTTTTGCCTCGGTGTTTTCTTTTGTATCCTGTGGCTCTTGAGTTTGTTTGACTTCTTCTTTTATATCTTGTGATTCTTGAGTTTGCTTAGTTTCTTCTTTGTTGGTTGTTTCCTTGGGTTGTCCTTCTTTTGTCGGCTGTTGTGCTTTATTTTGAGCAGTCTTTTCTTTTATTATTTGTACTATTTTTCCTGCAACGGGAACCATAAGAACAGTTACAAGGAATCTTACCGTGAATGCAAATATTGTAAGGGATTTTGCTTTTTCTACGCCTTTTGTGTATTGTTTTAAGCCTTTTCTAAATTCTTTTGAGCTTAAGATGTCTTTGCCAAGTTCTTTTATACCCTTTTCTCCTTTATCAAGAACTTCAGGCGCTTTTTTGATTACTTTATCAAGAACTTCTGTACCTTTTTCTTCGTAAAATGCACCTTTTACTCTGTCCAGGAATACATCGCTTGCTTTGTCAATAAGAGCTGCCATTGTTGAAGATACGGCAGTTACCGTTATATTGTTAACCATAAGAGGCATTTTGCGCTCTTCGGGGATTTTTTCGGATTTTCTTGTGTTATTTACATAAAAGAAAGTAATTGCAAAAGATGCAAGGTCTGCCATTCTGGCTGACGGTTTTTTAAAGTGGCTAAGCGCACTTACGCATTTTTGAGAAATCTTTGTATTGGAACATCTGCCGATAACATGACCTATGCCGTCTGTTATTTTATCGTATATAGGACCCAATGTTTCAGTTTTTTCCGTTATTTCAGGAAGGACACTTTTGAAAGATTCCTTAATTGAGCTGTTAATCGCATCTACTACTTTTGGAGAGTATTTGCTCTCAAGTCCTTTAAAGTTTGTGTGATTACTGTATTGAGTTGCGGGAGCTATTTTCATTTTACATTGCCTCCCATAAATTGTTTAAATACTTGTTCATTTTCATTCAGTCTAAGTGGTGTAAGTTGTTGGAAAACTTGAGAATTTTGGGCTTTTTTTGCGGCATTTCTTTTTCCAAAAAGTGCATTTAATAAGTGTGGCATAAATGCGATTGTAAGTGCTGCCTTTGTAGGTGTAATCGCAAGGTCTGCAATTTTTTTGTAGAAAGTGGAATATGCATCCGCAAGACTTCCGCCCATTATTTTTTTACCGTCTTTTGTTGTTCCGATGACAACATCTTCAAATTTTGAATCTATAAGTTTTGCGTATTCGGGATTAATTTTAAATTTTGCCATATCTTTTGTGACTTTTTTAACACTTTTTGATATGGGAGTCAGAATAAGTGAAGAAAGACCAAAGCCGACAACCGCAGCTACAAAGTTTTTGGTCGCCGCCATTTGTTTATCTTCATCTTCAGCACCGGGCATGGCAAGTACGCATATTGGTTTTAGTAAGCCTGCAAGAAATATTGTGATAATATTTTCAAACAATGCTTCATTGTTTTTAACAAGCCCGAGTAACTTGTTTGCCCCTTCACTGTTTAAGAATTTTTTTGCCCAGTTTGGTGCATTTTTAACTCCCTTAAAGTCCTTTCCGCCTTCTTGGATAAGTTCTTTGAGGGCTGATTTTATTATTTTTTGCGTTTCTAAACCTGCAGACCCGCTAAAGTTTACACTTTTAGCGGGTCTGTTTTTATACACATTTTCTGTACTTTTATACTCTGCTTTGTTATGCTCCACCCTGTTTTTCACGTCTTTTGTGTGAGGCGAAGAATTAAAATTTAAGTGTTGTGTTAAATGCTCGATTCTCATGGTACTAGTATAAAGCGAAAAAATTTTTTTCTTTGCTAGTACATATGGCTTATTTTACATTTGTTAACATTTGCTTAAAAATGCCGTATTTACTTGTTTTTTGCTTGATAGTATATAATTTTCAAGCTTGTCTGTTATAATTTTTTCCAAGTTTACCCCATATAGGTTATTGATTTCTTTTATAAAAAAGCATGGGCTTGTTGTGTTTATTTCAATAATTTTTCCTCCGATAGTGTCCAGCCCTGCCATAACTACACCGTCGTTAAGCAGTTTTTTTGAAATAATTTTTTCTATAGCCTTTTCTTCAGGTGTAATAGAGCCGAATTTTAAGTTGGAGTCACAGTGCTCGTTGAACTTAAAATCATCATTTGTGGCAACTTTTTGAACACAATAATCAAGTATTTCGCCGCATATAAATATAAGCCTTTTGTCACCTTTTTTAATTTCCGGCAGAAATTCCTGCACCATAACCGTTGTTTTTCCGTTATCTGTTGCGGTGTTAATTATTGTATTTGTATTTTTATCGCCGTTGTATAAATAAAATACGCCGCTTGAAAAACATCTGTTTAAGGGCTTTATAATAATTTCATTTTGTTCTTTTAAAAATTCTCTTATTAATTTTGTGTTTGATGTGACAATGTTTTTAGGTGCAAGGGATGGAAAATCGTTTATGTAGAGTTTTTCGTTTTTATCCCTTATTGCTTCAGGTGAATTAAGAATAAGCGTTTTTTCTTTATTTACCATGCTTAAAATATATGTTGCATTTATGTAGTCTATATCAACGGGCGGGTCGGGTCTAAAAAATACTACATCAAAATTCTCAATCGGGATGTTTTCGTACTTGTCTGTTTTTACAAGCTCGTCTGATTTGTAGTATGTTCTTGTGCAAAAACAATGTGGTAAATTCTCAGACACATTTAGCATGTTTTTTGTGGCGACAAAAACATCGTGTTGGCGTTTTAAAAATTCAACATTTAACCAAAAATTGGTTACCAGTTTGTTAAATTCAAAGTATTTTAATTCTAATTCATCGATTATAAAAAGTATTTTCATATTATAAATTATATAATAAATAAAACGTACGATTTTAAAATATATAATTGTATAGTATAATTCGGCTATGAAAAAATGTCCTTTTAAACATGGTAATTGTTCTGTTGACTGTGCTCTTTTTGTTTCAAAAGATGAATTAAACGAGCTGGTTGTCAACAGGTTAAAAGCAATCGGAGTTTTTAGCGAGGAAAATGGCGGTATTTGCTCATTAAAATCAATGGCGCTTGCGCAATCTCGCTACATATTTGAAAATACCGCAGTATATAACAAAAGATAAGAAAGATAAGAAAATGCACAAAGAGATTTTAATTCAGGAGTTAAGAAAAAAAATTGAACTTTCACCCGATGTGGATGAAAACTATAGAGCACTGGCAAATATATATGTTGCAGATGAAGATTATGAAAATGCTCTTGAGATTTACGAAAAACTTTTGCAAAGATTTCCTGATGATGCTCAAGCGCTTATTAATACAGGTAGCATTTACTTTTACAAAAAAGACTACGAAAGAGCTATCCAAAATTATTTAAGAGCAGGCAAGCAAACACCGTCTTCTTTTGCGGTAAATTTCAATCTTGGAAATGTTTATGCTGAAGTCGGAAGTTTTTCAAATGCTCTAAAATATTATAATGATGCGCTTGAAATTAAGCCCGATTCTCCCGATGTATACAGTGCAATAGGTTTCTTGTATCAGGATAATGAGGATTATCAGGAAGCAAGAAGATATTATCAAAAAGCTATTGATATGGATTCAAGTTGTGCAGAGTATCAAATCAACCTTGCAAATGTATATCAAAAAATAAATGAGTTTGAGCTGGCATGTAAGCATTATAAAATTGCATATGAAATGGATAAATCAGACAAAAAAGCTTGTCTTTGCCTTGCAAATGCATATGCTTCTCTTGAAGATTTTAGCGAAGCTTTTCAATACTTTGAAAGAACAACTCAAATTGACCCGAATTATTACCCTGCATGGGTATGCTGGGCGATAGCTCTTGCTGATTCTGGTGATTTGGATAAAGCTATTATGCTCTTTAAACATGCTATAGAGCTTGATGTTTCAAAACCTAATGCATATTTACTGTTGGCAAATATTTTAATTGGCGAAAAAAGATACTCTGAAGCAGTTGAGCTTTATGAAAAAGCACTCAGTGTTGCATCGGATAAGACAAAAATATATGTGCTTATGGCAAATGCTTATATGATGCTTGAAGATATTAAAAATGCAGCTAAATACTATCGACTTGCTATGAAAGCTGACCCTGATAATCTTGAAATTAAGTTGATATATGTAGATGTAGCAAACAATTTTATTGCAAAGAAGGTTGCATAGTATGCGCTCAAACGGTATAAGAGTTCAAATAATGGAACGAATTATAAGCATGCTCTCCTATATTACTTTTGGTATGGCGGGTGTGGTTTGGATTATTGTTTGTTATATAACAAAAAATCAGATGTCCGGTTTTTGCTCTTATAATGTGTATCAGTCCATATTTTTCGCCTTATTTATCTATATATTTTCGCTCTTTTGCTCTATAGTATCGGGTCTTTTGAGCGCTGTTCCTTTTCTTGGTGATTTAATAAATAAATTCACTCTTTTTATAGCAGGAACACCTGTGTATTTTGGTTATAGTCTGTGGGGGCTTTTGATATTTGTCATTGTTTGCTACTTGGCAATTTTTTCATTGTTTGGAAGATACCCGTATTTACCGTTTATCTCAGATGTAATAGGTTCAAATTTTAGGAGATAGAAAAATTAAAACTTCATTGTCCTTATTTTTTTTCTTATTAACTTCCCTTGCAGCAGCTGCACAAGAGGGCATATACTCGGGTACTGAATTACAAAATGTGCTAAAGCAGGACACATATGAGCCCAACTATTTTACTTTAATATTTGGGCTGATTTTTGTAATATTTCTAATCTATCTGACAGGCTTTTTTTATCAAAAACTTATAGGTGTGGGTTCTAAGCTAAACAAAAAAGCTATAAAAAGTTCACAGGTAAACAAGGTAAGCGTGCTATCTTCTATGCCTTTAGGAAGAAATAAAAGTATACATGTTGTTGAGATAAACGGAAAAACGCTTGTTTTGGGCGCTGCAGATAATCAAGTTAGCCTCTTAAGAGAGTTTAGCGAATCAGAAGTCAATGAGTATGCAAAAAACATTGCCGAAATAACGGAGGAAGAAGATGAGTAAGGTTGTAAAAATAGGAAATTATAATGTTGGCGACCTTTCTCACTGTTTTATAATAGCTGAAATAGGTATAAATCATAACGGTGATGTTGAGCTTGCAAAAAAACTCATTAAAATTGCCCATGACCACGGAGTTGATGCGGTCAAGTTTCAAAAGCGAACTGTAGATGTTGTTTATACAAAACATGAACTTGAAATGGAGCGTCCAAATCCTTTCGGACAGACAAACGGCGACTTAAAGCGCGGCTTAGAACTCGGTTATGATGAGTATTTGGAAATTGACCGCTACTGCAAGGAGCTGAATATGCTCTGGTTTGCTTCCTGTTGGGATGAGCAATCCGTTGATTTTATTGAGCAATTTAATCCTCCCTGCTATAAAATTGCATCTGCTTCACTTACGGATGATGATTTGATTTTGTATATAAAATCAAAAAACCGTCCGATTCTTTTGGCAACGGGCATGAGTACTCAAGAAGAAATTGACCATGCGCTTGATATCTTGGGGCAAGATAATCTTGTACTTATGCATTGTACTTCTACTTACCCAAGCCAAGAATCTGAGCTTAATTTAAACGTTATTCCAAATTACATCCAAAAATACTCTTGTCCCATAGGCTACAGCGGACATGAAAAGGGCGTATTCCCTTCCGTTCTTGCAGCTTCTATGGGTGCTTGCGCCGTTGAGCGTCACATCACTACCGACAGAACCCTTTGGGGTTCAGACCATCCTGCAAGCCTTGAGCCGGAAGGGCTAAGGCGTCTTGTTCGTGATATCAGGCTCTTGAATGTTATTAAAGGTGATGGCAAAAAGGTGGTTTATGATTCAGAATTGCCAATAATTAAAAAATTAAGAAGAAAGAAAACTTACAATGCTTAAATTATCAAAAAATATTAAACTTGTTGCTTCAGATTTTGACGGAGTTTTTACCGATGGTTCAGTGTATATAGATGAAGATTTAAAACAGGTTAAAAAGATTAATTTTTCAGACATCATGGGGGTTTCAAGACTTATTAAAGCAGGTTATAAATTTGCAATAATCTCGGGTGAAACTTCTAATATTTTAAATTATTTCAAAAATAAATTTGCAATAGATGAAATCCATGGCGGAATACGCCAAAAGGGTATTGTTCTAAATGAAATAATGAATAAATATTCGCTTTCATATGACGAAGTTTTATACATTGGGGATGATATAAACGATATTCCTGCTTTTGATTGTGTAAAGTATAAAATAGCGCCAAAGAATGCAAACCCGATTGTTAAAATAAAAGAAGAAATTCAAATTACCGAAAACTCCGGCGGGCACGGTGCTTTTCGTGAAGTTGTTGATACGCTTTTAAATTCATAGTAAAATCAATTTAATGTTTAAGTTTATTCAAAAAATAGCAAAACAGGTAAATAAATTTAACTCCTTTGTTAATAACTACAAAGCTTTAGGCAAAGAAGTTTCTCTGTCTTCGCATGCATATGTAAACTGGGGCATGCAGCTTGCTGATGAAGGAAATATTGAAGAGGCGCTTAAAAAGTTTGAACAAAGTGCGAACATGGTTAACTCAACCCCCGATGCTTACGTTAACCTTGGTATATTGTGCGCAAAGAAATCAGAATTTGAAAAAGCTATAGAATTTTTTAGAAAAGCAATAAGGATTGATGATACTTGTGCCAAGGCTTGGGCGCTTTTAGGCAGCGCTTACACTGAAACAGGCGAGTACAAGGAAGCAAAAAAAGCTTTCAGATTGTCCTTAAAATATGACCCCAGAAGCTTTCAAACATATTTAAATCAAGGAATATTTTTTGCAAAAACAGGTGAAGTGCAAAATGCAATAGCGAGTTTTAAAAATGCTTATGCATTTAACCCTCAAGAACCTCAGAGTGTTTTTCTGACAGGGATTTTGTATTCACAAATGAAGGACTATGAGCAGGCAATAAATAAATTTAAGCTTGTAATTTCTATATCCCCCTTTCACTCTGAAGCGCTGTATCATCTTGCTTTTTGCTATTATCAAATAAAGAATTTTGAACTTGCGCTAAATTATGCCAAAAAGTCCAAAAGTGCAAGCCCGACAAAAGTGGAAAATTACATAATTATTGCAGAATGCTATATGGCAATGGGCAATAAAGACGAGTGCTTTAAGACATACGAAGAAGCAAAAAAAGACGGGCTTATGTCATATCAGCTTTTATATTCCCAAGGAGTTGCTTATCAGGCTTTTGATATGTGGGAAGAAGCAATTGAACCTCTTATGAAAGCTTGTGAGTTGGATGGAAAAAACTTTAGTTCTCATTATGCGCTTTCGTTATCTTATTTAAAACTCGACTCGAGAGAAAAAGCGTATGAAGAGCTGCACAAGACACTTGAATTGAACCCTCTTCATACTGTATCGATGTTTAATCTGGGGCAGCTTTATTTAAAGGACGCTAAATATGATGAGGCAATAGAGTGCTACAAAAAAGCTATAGCAACAGATGCCAAGCTTGTGCATATGTATTTTAATATTGCAAACGCATACCATCTTAAAGGAGAGTTTCAAAAGGCAATTAAGTATTGGGAAAAAACGGTTGAATACGACCCTAAAAATACAAGTGCGCTTTTAAATTTAGCTAATGCATACTCGGTGCAAGGTGATTCAACCCTTGCGCTAAGAAAAGCCAGAAGTGCATATATGAATGACAAGAAAAACCCTGATGTGCTTATGGCGTATGCGATTATTTTGCTTAGAGCAGACAGCGTGTATGATGCAAGAGAAAAATTTGAAGAAGTTCTTGAAATAAATCCAAACCTTATAACTGCGCGATTTGCACTAATTGAGTGTATGATAAAAACAAATAAGCCAAAAGAAGCAATGGCTGAGCTTGATAAGTTTAAGGACGAACACGGTCAGAAAAAAGAATTTATGATGTTGAATCTCCTTGCTTATTTAAAAATCGAAGAAATGGAGCAAAATGATTATTTGATTGACCAAATAATTGAGATTTGTGATAAAATATTAACTGCCCACGGCGAGGACGCTTGGGTGCAAAAAGTTAAAGAAGAATATTGCAAAAAGAAGCAAGGCAACACAGATAGCGAAGGATAAAAATGGGAATCGTAGTTCAAAAATTTGGCGGCACATCAGTAGCCGATGCAGAGAAAATCAAAAATGTAGCAGATGCCGTAATTAGGGAAAAATTAAACGGTAATAAGGTTATAGTTGTTGTTTCTGCTATGGGACATACAACAGACAATCTTATTAAGCTTTCCAAAGAAATTACAACAAAACCACCTGAAAGAGAAATGGATATTTTGCTCTCAACAGGTGAACAGGTTTCTATGTCTTTACTTGCAATGGCTATAAATGAAAAGGGACACAAAGCTGTCAGCCTTAACGGCATGCAAGTTGGCATTATGACAGAACCTAAGCACGGTCGTGCAAGAATTGTAGATATAAAACAAGAAAGAGTAAAAAAATATCTGGATAACGACGAAATAGTTATTGTTGCAGGTTTTCAAGGTATAACAGAAGACGGTGAAATCACAACCCTTGGCAGAGGCGGGTCTGATACGTCCGCTGTTGCGCTTGCTGCTGCCTTTAATGCTGACAGATGTGATATTTATTCTGACGTTGAAGCTGTTTATACAACTGACCCGAGAGTTGTTCCTACGGCTCAAAAACTGAAAGTGACTTCTTATGAAGAAATGCTTGAGCTTGCCAGAGTAGGTGCAAATGTTCTTCATCCCCGCTCTGTTGAAACAGCAAAGCTTTTCGGCGTACCAATGAGGGTGAGAAGCTCTTTTAAATTAGATGATTTAGGAACATTGATAATAGGAGTAGAAGAAATGGAATTACATAAACCGGTTACAGGTCTTGCTTGTGACAGTTCACAAGTCAGAGTAGTAATTTGCGATGTACCCGATAAACCGGGTAATGCCGGAAAATTATTTGCACTTCTTGCAGAAAGAGGTTTGAGTGTTGATATGATTATTCAATCTTACGCAAGAAGCAACGGCAATACTAACGATATCGCATTTACAATCGATAAGGGTGACGTGGCTAAATTTGAGGAAATTATTCCTGAAATTAAAGAGGTAATGAATCCCAGCAATATTCACATAGATGAAGACATTGCAAAAGTTTCAATAGTAGGTGCCGGCATGATTGACCGTCCCGGTATAGCTGCACAAATGTTTGAAGCACTCGCTGAATTAGGTATAAACATTAAAATGATTTCTACATCTGAAATTAAAATCAGCTGCCTTGTTGAAAAGTGCCATGCAAAAGAAGCTGTTGTTGCACTGTGCAAAGTGTTTGAACTTGATGGTGCAGCGGTAGCCGATGTTAAAGGTGATTTACCTGATTAATGTTTAAGCTTATTTTTGGATTAGGAAATTCAAATAAAGAAAATATCAAAGCCCTTGCAGAGATTTATGCTCAAGCAGGGGCTTGGATGTTTGATGTTTCGCCCTTTATGCTTCCTTGTCTATTGCAAACAATTGAGCAGATAAATTTAGACATAAACAACTGCAAATTTTGTGTTTCGGTACCTGTTGAGGGCGATTCGCACGGCAAAAAGGCAAAAATTATTCAGGATAAATGTAAAAAGTGCTACAAATGCCAAAATTCCTGTCCTCAAAATGCCATAAAAGACCTTGTGGTGGATGAAGCAAGGTGCATAGGTTGTGAAGTCTGCAAGAAAAAATGCTCACATGGTGCAATAAAGATTTTTGACAAAACAGATTATTTTGACGCCCTAAAAAACATACTAAAACAAGATTTAAAAATAGACTGCATAGAGCTTCATGCCTCTGTAGAAAACAGACAAAAAATTTTAAAAAAACTAAAAAAAATATGCAAAAAATATAAAGGTGCAATCAGTCTGTGTATTTCAAGGAAATATTTTTCAACAAATGACGCTTGGGAACTTATAAAAGCTGCACAAGAAATTGCAAAAGATAACAGTGACTTTTTTGTTCAAGCTGACGGTAATTCTATGAATGCTGCAAACTCATCTGTTGTTTCTTCTCTTGAAAGTGTAACTTTTGCGCTTGCACTAAGGGATTTAGGGTTTAATGAGAAGAAAATCATTCTAAGCGGCGGGGTTAATGAAAACACAAAAGAACTCTGTGAAAAATTTTCTCTTTCCCCACTGGCTCTTGCCTTTGGTACTTATGCAAGAAAGGCTGTTGAAAATCTTGATTTTGATAGCGCAGTTGATGTTGCAAAAAGACTCGTAAAAAATGCAAATGAGGCATGCGGTGAGTGATATTGTATCAAAGGTAAAAGATTTTCTAAACGAGTACAATGTTAACGGTACGATACTGTGTGCTCTCTCGGGCGGCTGTGACAGTGTTGTTATGACTCATATAATAGCAAAACTTTATAAAGAAAAAGTTGTTGCAATACACCTTAATCACAACTGGCGAGGTGATGAATCAAAAAGAGATGAAGAGTTTTCGCTTAATTTTGCAAATTCTTTGGGCATTAAGTTTTATTCTCAAACCCTTGGTGATGATGTAAAAAAAACAGAAGCCGCAGCAAGAGAAGCAAGATATAACTTTTTTTTAGAGTGTGCTAAAAAATTTAATTCTTCTTTTGTAATGTTGGCGCACAATAAAAACGATAACGCTGAAACATTGCTATACCGAGTTATAAAAGGTACAGGGCTCAAGGGTCTGTGTTCAATTTCAAAAAACAGGGAGATATTCTACAGACCCTTGTTGGATGTCACAAGAGATGAAATTGAAGATTATGCCCTAAAAAACAATCTTAAATATGTGCAGGATAGTTCAAACTCAGATACTACTTATGCAAGAAATTTAATCAGGAAAGAAATTTTGCCAAAAATGTACAAGATTAATCCTGATACATTAAACACTATTAATTCTCTTATTAACCTTTCAAAAATGCAGTATCAAATTGTTTTATCTGCTCTTGAAAGCGCAAAAGAATTGGTTATGGTTGATGATAAAATTATCCTCGATAAATTTCTTGAGTTGGATGAAGCACTGCAGTTTGAAATTATGAACGATTTTATAGGCAGCGAGCTTAAGTATCGTGATTTTAAAAGAATAAAATCCTATGTAGATTTTGTGAAGAAAAAAAGCGGCAGAAAATCTATAAATTCAAAGCTTTTTCTTGAAGTAAGCTATGGTGAAATTTATAAATGCAAAAAAGAGGATAAAAACGACTGTGAAGTCTTGGTAGATGGCGCGGGAGAGTATTTTTTAAACGGTAAAAAAATAGTAATAGAACAAGTTAAAAGTGCGTCCGATTTTAAAAAAGATGACGGTTGGAAATATTTGAAGTCGGATTTTAGTTGTGAAACTGTACTCAGGACAAGGCGCGAGGGGGATGTTTTTGTTCCTTTTGGCATGAAAAGTGGCAAAATGAAGCTCAAGGAATATTTTATTAATAAAAAAATATCAAGACAAAAGCGAGATAATTTGATATTATTAACTAATAAAAATGAAGTTTTATGTATTTTAGGAATGCAGATAAGTCAAAATTGCGCCGTGAGCGAGGGTGACAGTTGTTACAGGATAAAAATTTGGGAGTAGATAATGACTTTTGAAAAAGAGCTAAAGGTTCTTATAAGCGAAGAAGAATTAAGTTCCAGAATAAAAGAGCTTGCACTTGAGATAAATAATCACTATGGTACGGATGATGAACTTACAATCGTTTGTGTTTTAAAGGGTGCGGTAATGTTTTTCTGTGAATTGGCAAAACATTTAAAAATGCCTGTCAAGATGGAATTTGTCAGTCTTTCAAGCTATGGTGACGCGCAAAAGTCGTCAGGAAAAGTTTCTGCTCTAAATCTTTCCCTTCCTCCGCTTGAGGGTAAAAACGTTCTTGTCGTTGAGGACATTATGGACACAGGGCTTACGCTAAATTTCTTGCTTGATTTTATTCGCTCAAAATGCAAGGCAAAAGACGTAAAGCTTGCGGTAATGTTTGATAAAAAGTGCGCAAGAAAATACCCTATAAAGCCCGACTTCAGTGCATATGATGTAGGGGATAAGTTTATTGTGGGTTTTGGTCTTGATTATTGTGAATTACAGCGTAACTTGCCATATATAGGTTATTACGAGTAAAAGAAAAATCTCGATACCAAAACGGCACATATTATACCTACAATATCTGCCAGTATACCTGTAAGCAGCGCATGTCTTAGTTTTGTAATTCCTACTGCGCCAAAATACACCGCTATCACATAAAAAGTTGTTTCGGAACTGCCTGTTATTACTGCACTAAGTTTTGCAGCGTATGAATCTGCTCCGTGTGTGTTTACAATGTCGCTAAAAATGCCCAAAGTTGCACTTCCTGAAAGTGACCTTGTAATCATTAATGCAAGGGTATCGGATGGGATTTTAAGAGCTTCAAGCGGGGCTTTGAATATATTATAAATACAATCTAGTGCACCTGAGGCACGAAACATAGCTACCGCAACCATTATGGCAACAAGATAGGGCAGAATTTTTACCGATATCCAAAAGCCCTCTTTTGCGCCGTCGCAAAATGTTTCATATAAAGGAGTTTTTTTGTATGTGCCATAAATTAGTATGACAGTTATTATTACAGGCAAAATCCATATTGATACGGTTGTTAAAACTTCTCTCACTAAAACGCCCTTTCAAGAATTTTTGAAATAACTATTGCACACAAAAAAGATATTGAGGTTACAATGAGTGTGGGTAAAATTATCTCAGTGGCGTTTGTTGCGCCTCCTGCCGTAAGTATCGCAAGAACCGAAGCGGGTACAAGTTGAAAGCCTGCCGTGTTCATTGCAAGCAGTGTACACATAGCATTGGTTGCAACTTTTTTATCTTTACTGTTTCCCTTTTGTAATTCCTGCATGGCTTTAATGCCAAAAGGGGTTGCAGCGTTTGTTAAGCCAAGAGCATTGGCGCTAAAATTAAGTGCGATAGCAGAAAATGCTTGCGAGTCTTTTTTTGTGTCATTAAAAATAAGACGCATAATAGGACTTATTGCTTTTGCAAATTTTTCAATAAGTCCCGATTTTTGTGCAATTT
>CALUYX010000023.1 GCA_944325115.1 Candidatus Gastranaerophilales bacterium
CGGAGTTGAATTATGTCAATGAAAAATAAACCTATAGTAAATGAAAAAAGTTCACAAAAAGTAGCAAAATTTCTTGAAAAAAATAATCTTCATAAAAAAGATTTTGCACAGATGATTGGTGTAACACTTTCATATGTTTATAATTTAATTGACGAAACAATACCTTTTTCATCCCGCACAACAACGCTTGAGCGAATTGCAACGGTTATGGATATAAGACCGGAGGAGTTTATTGAGTATCAGATACCTCAAGACCCTGTGCTATACGATGACAATCTTGAATTTTTAAAAGATGCAATAAAGCATAATAATCTTTCGACAGTTGAATTTTTAAAGAAATTTGAAAGAAAGAAAAGACTCCAGCTTGTGGATATTTTACGTGGTGCAAAGCCCATACAGATTGATTTTAGTGAATTAAAGATGATGTCAGATGTACTTAATCTTACCGATGAAGAGCTTTATGAACTATGGCAGCGCAGAATGAGCGAGTTTTTAAGTGACGGCGGTTTCAACATTGAAAAAAACAGAGGTCTTGCCGAGTCTATGTTTGAGGGTGCAAAAAAATATCTCAAGATGAGCAAATAATATTGTAAATATTTCTTAATGTTGTATTTGTTACAATCTTGACTTCAAGACCACTTTTCCAATATATTCGTATTGTAAAAGATAAGAGGTCTTATGAAAAGTTCAACCTTACACAGAGCGGGGCTTACTCGCGAAAACATGTCCGCGCTAGAGAGTTCAAGAACATTTGATTTGGATAGAAATGAGTACTCTCGTTATATAAAACCTACAAAAACTCCGGAGTTGGATGTTTTGTGGAGAAGTGTCGGCAAGACTGGTGTAGATACAAGAGCTGCAAAACAAAAAGCTCCCGGTGTGTATCTTGCAATAGGTTTTATATGCGGTGCTTTATTTATGGGCTTAATTTCTCTTATAGCGGGATTTTCTAACTTTGTAGGAAATCAAAAGACTGAAGAGATTGTTGTTCAGCAAGCAGCTAAGCCTAATGTAGCGGTAATTGGTGCTGACACTCCCGTTGTTAGCGAGACTGCTGCAGCAACAAGTGAAGAAAGATATGAAGTAAAAAGCGGTGACACTTTAGATAAAATCGCATACAGATTTTACGGTAAGTATGATATGGAAAAAATTGAAGCAATTCAAAAGTTAAATAACATATCAGACCCTGCTTCTCTTCAAATAGGACAGGTTATCATTATACCTGTTGATGCTGCAAGATAGAAAGACTTTTAAATTTATGTAACAAAATTGGCTCAAATGTTTGTCATTGAGCCTTTTTTGTGTAATTATAGACAAGGTCTTTTTTACAAGGTAGAGAGTAGTTGAATGTATAGTCGATTTTTATTGTTATTAACAACATTGTTTTTATTTCCTCAAAACGTTTTTGCAATGAATGCAAGTGAATATGTAGATAAGTATTTTGCACCCTTTTCGGATGCTTTCTCAAATTTCATATTTACACCTATTCGCGTAGGTTCACTAAGTGTCCCTATTATTATAATGTTTTTGATATTGTCCAGTATTGTATTTACAATATACTTAAGATTTATTGGAATTTGGGGTTTCAAGCACTCACTAAATCAACTTTTTGGAAAATATCATAAAGAACACGATAATGACAGAGATGGTGAAGTAAGCTCTATGGGTGCTTTTGCAACAGCTCTATCGGGAACCGTTGGACTTGGTAATATTGCAGGTGTTGCTATAGCTATCTCTATAGGTGGTCCTGGTGCTATGTTTTGGATGGTATTTGGCGCTATGTGCGGTATGGCTTCAAAATTTTTGGAGTGTACTCTTGCCGTTAAATACAGAAGATTTAACGCCGATGGCTCTGTTTCTGGCGGACCAATGTTTTATATTGCCCATGGTTTAACAAGAAAAGGCTTAAGATGGCTCGGGCAGCCGCTTGCGCTTATTTTTGCACTTATGTGCGTCCCCGGTGCTCTGGGTGGCGGTAACATGTTACAGATAAATCAGGCTACTCAACAGATAATTAGTATAACAGGCGGTGAGAATAGTTTCTTTACTGCTCATAGCTGGGTTTTTGGTTTAATTGTTGCAATTATTGTAGGTTTAATTATTGTTGGTGGCATTAAGTCTATAGCAAATGTGACTTCAAAAATTGTTCCCGTTATGTGCGGTATATATCTGCTTGCTGCAATAGTCATTATTTTAATGAATTTTCAGCATATACCTCATGCAATTGCAACTATATTAAAAGAGGCATTTTTCCCTCAATCTGTTGCGGGAGGCGTGATAGGTACAATTTTGATAGGTTTTCGCCGTTCCGTTCAGTCAAACGAAGCAGGTTCGGGTTCTGCTCCTATTGCTTATGCTGCAGTTAAAACAAACGAACCCGTTTCACAAGGTTTTGTTTCTTTAATGGAGCCGTTTCTGGATACGGTTGTGATATGCTCAATTACAGCTTTTGTTATAATAATTACCGGTGAATATTTAAACTACAGCGAAGGCATAACAGGTGTTCAGTTGACATCGGCTGCTTTTGCGGGAACTTTTTCATTTTTCCCGTATGTGCTTGCAATTGTCATAATACTTTTTGCAATTTCAACAATTATAAGCTGGGCGTACTACGGGCAAAAAGCTTGGAGTTATATTTTTGGTGAAGGATTCAAACGTACAAAAGTTTATCAAATAATGTTTTGCCTGTTTATCATAATAGGCTCTTGTATGAATCTTCAAAGTATAATTGATTTTACGGATTCTACAATGCTTGCTATGGCAGCGCCTAATTTAATCGCAATCTTTATTTTGTTGCCTGAGATTAAGCAGGATTTAATTGAATACTGTAAAAAATACAAAATGATAAATCCTTTAAATAAAGCCTGGTTTAAAGATGAAAAAGCTCTATAGTTTTTACGAAAACGCACTTATAAAACAAAAAGAAGCACTGAATCTTCGTTCGCTTAAACCTCTTGAGATTGAAGGCAAATATATTTTTCAAGACGGCAAGAAGCTTTTGAACTTGTCTTCAAATGATTATCTTGGCATAAGTACGTATGAAAACATAAGAAAAGAATTTTTAAATTCTTATGATAAAGCGCTTGATATCCCATCCGCAAGGCTTTTATGTGCAAACACAGGCTCGTATTATAAACTTGAACAATATCTTTGTGCCAAATTTACAAAAGAAGCGGCACTGTTGTTTAACAGCGGTTATCACGCTAATGTTGGCATATATTCTTCTCTTGCGCAAAAAGGCGATGCTGTTTTTTGTGATAAATTAAACCATGCCAGTATAATTGACGGCATAAGGCTTGGCAAAAGTGATATTATACCTTTTAAACACTGCGATTATAATGATTTAGAATTAAAGCTTAAAAAATATCGTAACAAATACAGAAATGCAATAATATCAAGCGAAGCGCTTTTTTCTATGGATGGTGATTTTTGTGATATTAAAAAACTTGTCGAGTTAAAAGAAAAATACGACGCAATACTTGTAATAGATGAGGCACACTCTTTTGGTGTCTATGGCTCAGGGCTTGGTTTTTGCGCACAAGAAGGAATGCTTGATTATGTAGATTTAATCATGGCAACTTTTGGCAAGGCAGTGGGCTCATACGGTGCTTTTTGCGTTGGAGAGAAAGTGCTTGTTGATTATCTTACAAATTTTGCCCGCTCTTTTATTTTCTCTACCGTATTTCCTCAAATAAGTGCAGAATTTGCTTATTATGTTCTTGATAATTATATTTTTAAATCAGACTCTTTTTCAAAAAAACTGTTAGAGTTAAAAAATTATGTTCACAATAAGCTTGAAAACTTTGACATACTGGGTTCAAGTTATATTGTACCTGTTGTTTTAAAAGAAAATAAAAAAGCACTGGAGGCTTCACAAAAACTTTTTGATAACGGTTATTATTGCCTGCCCATAAGGTATCCGACGGTTGCAAAAAATTCTGCCAGATTAAGAATATCGCTGAATGCTTCTATTTCAAAAGAGGAGCTTGACGGTCTTTTTGAGACTCTTTGTTGTTTAAAATAATGTATAAACTCGGTGTTACAAAAAGAGTGATTGTAACTGATGATAAAAGTCCAAAAATTATTGCAACGGCAAGGGATGAGAACATCGGGTCGCGACCTATCCAAAGCGGCAACATGCCCCCTATGGTTGTAAGTGCTGTTAGGAAAATCGGAGTGATTCTGCTCCTTGTTGCCTTTTGAACAGTTATGGATAAGGCGGAGTCGTTTTGTTTTTTTCTTTCTTTTACTATTGTATCTAAGAGTACAACGGCGTTATTTGTTGCTATTCCTACAAGGCAGATATATGCTAAAAACGTCATAAAACCAAATTCGCTGCCCGTAATTAAAAGCCCCACGTTTGCGCCGCTAAGAGCCATAAGTGCACTTATTAGTATAATAAGCGGAATTTTATAGGAATTAAAATAGCCTATAAGTAAAATTACTATTATGCCAAAAGCTATGGGTATTTTTTGGGCAATTGATTTGTTTCCTTTTTTTGAACTTTCAACACTGCCCCCTGCTTCCCAAAAATATCCAAGCGGATAGTCTATGTTATCCAGATATGGTTTTATGGTGTTTATTACTTTGTGTGCGGTTGTTTTTTCGTTATCAATGTATCCTTGAACAGTAACTGTTAGACTTCTGTTTCTTCTGAATATTTGCGGATATTCAAAAGTTAACTCAGGCTGCGCGATTTGCGACAAGGGAAGAGTTTTTTTGTACAAGGGAGAATATATTTCCATTGTATCAATTTTTCCTATACTGTCTCTTGATTCGCTATTCAGGCGGTAGACAATAGGGATTCTTGTGCCGCCGCGTCTGTAGGTTGAAACCTCATAACCGCTTAGACCGCTTTGAAGATAGTTTGCAATAGTTTGGTTGTTAATTCCGTATCTTGCTGCACCAAATTCGTCAACATTGATTTTTATTTTTGGTGTTTTTGCTCCCCAATCGTCTTTTACAAGAATTACACCTTCGATTTTTCTTAGTTTTTCTTGAACTTGACGCACTATTTTAAAAATCTCATCTTCTTTATCTCCTGATATTCTTATCTCTACCGGTGCATCGTATGGCGGACCAAGAGGCACTTTTCTTGCTATCGTGCTTGCGTTTGGAAAAGTCATATCGCAATATTTTTGCACTTCCTTAACAATTTTTGAAACATCTTTGTAGTTTTTTGTATTAACAAGTATCATTCCAAAATTACTTTTAATCGGTTCAGGACTTGCCGATAAAACATATCTTGGTGCAGAGGTGCCTGCGTATGTGGAAAAACTTTCTATGTCTTTTATTGTTTTTAAATATTCTCCCGTTTTCATTAATATATCTTGTACAACGCTTATGTTTGTTCCTTGCATAAGGTTAAATTCAACTTCAAACATTTTTCTGTCCGAATCGGGGAAAAATATTTTTGGTACATATGAAAATAAAACAAACGATAGAGCTACAAATATTGTTGCAAAAAATACAGTCCTTTTTGGCGCATTAATTGCCCTTTTTACATATTTTGCAATGTATTTTGATATGTTAATTTCTCTAAAGCTGCTTTTTGCGCTGTAGAATCTTTCAATCAAGTAAGGCAGAAATGTAACCGATAAAAACCATGATATTAAAAGCGTTATGGAAACTACTTTAAAAAGGCTTGAAGTATACTCGCTTACTGTTGATTCGGCTAAGTATATAGGTAAAAAAGCGCATGATGTTGTAAGAGAGGAAATTAGCAGAGGTGTTTGAAACTGTTTGCATGTTTGAATGGCTGCTTGTTCTATGTTTTCTGTGCCTGATTTTATTTTCCTTAAAATACCTTCGGATATTACTATAGAATTATCGACAAGTATCCCGAGCGATATTATTAAGGCACTCAGGGATATTTTGTCCAGCCATATGTTTAAATTGCTCATTACAAAAAAAGTTCCAAGTATTGTAATTGGGATTATAAAGCCTACTATAAACCCCATTTTTATACCTAATATAAAAAGAATAAGAGCTATGACTATTACGACGCTTTGAAACAGACTGTCTGTAAATTTATCAGTTAAATATTTTACATAATCAGGTTGAAAGGCGGCTATTTCAATGTTTATGCCATACGGGAGGTTTGATTTTAGTCTTTTTATTTCTTCTTTGACTTCTTTGCCAAATTCCAGAATATTTCCGCCTTCTTTCATTGACAAAGATATTATAAGTGCTTTTTGTCCGTTGAATCCCGTTATTACATCGGGCGGGTTTTTGTAGCTTTTTTCTACAGTTAAAATGTCGCCGAGTTTTATTCCATCAGAGCTTTGAGAAAGTGTTATGGGGGTGTTTTTTATATTTTCAACGCTTTTGTAATTATCTTGCGTCTGCACAAGAATATATCTGTCGCCGCTTAAAATCTCTCCGCTTGGTGCAATTATGTTCATACCGGAAAGAATATTTTGCAACTCTTCGGGATTTAGTTTATACTTTGATAATTTTGCATTGTCATAATAAAGGTAAACAACCTCTTCTCTTGCTCCCAAGACCTCGGCTTTTGCCGTGTTTTTTAATTTAAGGAGTTCATCTTTTATATTGTCTGTGTAGTCTTTAAGTTTCCAGTAGTCATAATCTTGTCCTGTTACTGCAATAAGTATTCCAAAAACATCCCCGAATTCATCGTTAACGCTCGGTGTTATGCCCTTTGGCAGGTCGATTTGTGCTTTTTGCACTTTTCTTCTTAATTTATCCCAAATAGGTTGCAGATTTTTATATGTTTCATAGAGATTTGCATAAACAACGCTTTTCCCGTCATACGAGCGGCTTTTTATTTCTTCAATTTCATTCATTTGTTCAATGGCGGATTCAATTTTATCCGTTACATATTCATCGGTTTGCTTTGCATTTGCTCCTTTGTATGTTGTTGTAATAACAGCAGTTCTTATTTTAAAACCGGGGTCTTCGTTTCTTGGCAGACTGAAATATGCGGAAATTCCACCCAGTGTTATTATCGCTACAAGTGTAACCAAAAGAAATTTATTCTTTAGAAAAAATTCACTTATGTTCATTTAAGGCGTACCTTTTGACCTTCGCTAATTTCCCCCACTCCCTTTGTGACTATATAATCTCCTGTTTTTATGCCGCTTATTATGTTTATGTTGTCGCCTTTTATTTCTCCTGTTGTTACGATATTCTTTTTTATTGTTCCTGTTGATTCTTCTATATTTTCAATTGTAAAAACAATTTTTTTGCCGTCTTCTTCAAGTAAAGAGTTAATTGGGATGTATATTTTGCTCTGCTGATTTTCTTCAATTTTAAATACTGCACTCGCGCTCATTCCGTCTTTTAGCTCGGGCGATTGACCGTAGAGTTTGAGCTTAACTCGGTATGATGTTCCCTCAAGGCTTGTTTCGCTGATTTCCTTAACGTAGCTGTCGTAGCTTTTGTTTTTTATGGCATCCACGCTAATTTTGGCTTTTTGTCCCCGTTTAATAAAATTGATGTAGTTTTGTGCAACATAAATATATGCTTCTATATCTTGGTTGCTTTGAAATTTTACAACAACATCGCCGGGTTTTAGATATTGCTGTTCTGATGCAATTTTTGTAACCAGTGTCCCGTCTGTCGGGGCGAGTATCTTTTCATATCCTGCTTGATAGGCGATATAGTTCAGGCGTTCTCTTGCTGATTGTATCTGATAATTTGCAGATTCCATTTTGGTTCTTGCGTTATCCATATCATTGTCGGAAATTCCGCCTGCAGCATGGAGTTTTTGTATACGCTCAAAATAATTTTTTGCATTTTGGTATTGTATTTGTGCATTTGAAAGATTATATTTTGCTTCCTGAACTTGAATTTTGTACAATGGCGCATCAAGCAGCGCTATTATCTGCCCCCTTTTAACACTTTGTCCTTCAAGAGGGTAAATTTTTTTCAGAACGCCTTCTATTTGGAAACTTAAATCGGTAAGTGATGCTGATTTTAAATATCCAAAAAAAGTCTTATTGGCGATGTCGCTTTCTTTTTGGACAATAATATATTCTACGGGTCTTATGACCTCTTCGTTTTTATTGGTGCAACCGCTAAAAATAAAAATTGATAAAAAAGCTGTAATAATAAATATTTTCTTCATCAAAATGATGATATTATATTTTATTGCATGCTTTTATTGCCTGTTTGGGCTAAGTTTTTACGCACGAGGATGAGAAGATTCATATACCGATTTTAGTCTTGATGTCGATACGTGAGTGTATATTTGAGTGTTTGAAATGCTGGCATGACCCAAGAGCTCTTGTACAATCCTTAAATCTGCTCCGTTTTCGAGCATTTTTGTTGCAAAGCTGTGTCTAAAGACGTGCGGTGTAACTTTTTTTGGAAGCTCTATTTTTTGCACCACTTCGTTAAGTGCTTTTCTAATACTTTGATTTTGCAGCCTGTAGCCATTGTAGTTAATAAATAGCGGGGATTGCGGAGTTTTTTTTGTTTTACAAATTAAGTCAGATACATTTTCTATGTAGTTTATAAGATTTTCTTTTGTTCTGTCGGGAATAAGGACTATGCGCTCTTTTGAGCCTTTACCCAAAACCTTTATTTCGTTTTGTTCGAGATTTAAATTTTCGTAGTTAAGCCCTGAAAGTTCGCTTATTCGCATGCCTGACGCCCATAAAAGTTCAAAAATCACCCTGTTTCTGTATCCTGCGGGAGTTTCTATTTTTACGTTTCTGAGTATATTTTCAACTTCCTCTTCGTTCATAAAATCAGGCAGTGACTTGGGGCGCTTTGGCGCATGAATAGCATCAGATGGGTTAGTTTCAATTATTTCTTCCTGATATAAAAATTTGTAAAATGCTCTGATTGAGGCTATTTTTCTTGCGATTGTAGTTTTTGTGTAGTTAATTTTTTGAATAAAATAAAGATACTCGCTGAATTTTTTTGTATCAATTTCGCTCACATCAAGGTTATCTGCCCAAATTAAAAAGGTATAAACATCATTTGTGTAGGCGCGTATTGTGTGAGGCGAGAAGTTTTTTTCGCTTTTTAGATAAATTTTGAAATCTTCTATGTATTTTTTGGAATTATCGTTAACTCCCATAAAATCTCCATTTGGTCTGTTTTAATTATACACTTGATTTAAAAAAAATAATATAAATTCTGTATTCAAAAATGTAAAGAATAATATTATCCTTATATTAATTATCCCCTTGTTTGTTATATTATATGAATATCTTTCAATTGAAAGGCTAAGATAAAATTGCAAAACAATTTTGACAGTCTTGATAACCTTGATATACAGGTGCGTAAGTCCTCGGTCGTGCAAGAGCGGGCAGGGCTTGTTGCCGTGTATATGTACAAGCAATTTTTGGATTTTCAACAATCAAGTCAGTTTACTCAAGAAACTTTTATAAAAATGCTCGATACAATGCATTCTGTTATTGAGTATTTAAAGCAGTCTTTTAAAATTAGGAACATACCTGCTCAAAATGTTTTCTATGAGGTTGATAACTCAAAGACTCTTGCTTGTGTTAATATTCTTTGGCACAAGATTACATTCACCTCTCGTTTTAATATCTCGCCAAAAGCACTTCCTCAGGAAGGCAGAGCACCTTTGTTTTGCGGAAGAATTTTTGCACTGAACGGCAACTATTCAACAATAATGAAAGGCGCAGAAGATTACGAGTCACAAATGAAAGCGCTTTTGGATAATGAAATCGCCTCTTTGTATGTTCCTGCGGAAAAAACTCAAAGTTCGATTATGACAATAAGGCACAAAGATAATCAAGAGTTTTTAATAAGCCCGATTGATGCACCAAGAGAATTTTTATTGAAAGTAATTGAGCTTGTTTGTGCGGGCGGACAGTTCCACGAACAAGGAACAAAAAAATTGTTTTAAAAAACCCGCACTTTTTAGGTGCGGGGTTTTCAGGATTAGTTTTGTGCGGAGGTTAGGAGTAAAATTCTTTTCATAAAACCTTGGAAAAATGACATTTTTGGATTTTCCACGCTTTCAACAAGGTTTCTTAATTCCGTTTCAAGTTCGCTGCTCCTTGGATTGTATTCACACAAATCAGGATTGTATTCCCCATAGTTTAAGTAGTCGTTTGTCATACTTCAACCTTTCTGCCATACACTCTGTATCCTTGTATTTGTTTTCTCGACATGACTTTATTAAAACTTTAGGGTTTGTATATTTATGTTAAAATTATTTTATGAAAGTTGAGTGCAAAAATCTGGATGATACAAAAAAGTTGGCAAAAGTTTTTGCGGATAATTTGCCTGATTCAGGCTGTTTTGTGTCTTTATACGGTGATATAGGAGCAGGTAAAACCGCTTTTGTAAGGTATATTCTAAAAGAGCTTGGTGTTAAGGAAAAAGTTACCAGCCCGAGTTTTGTGATTTTAAATGAATATTTAAATTATCGCATGCCTATTTATCATTTTGACTTATATAGGCTTGAAAATGAAGGTGTAAAGACAATAGAAGAGGAACTTTCCGATTATTCAAAAAGAAATGTTTTAACTTTTGTTGAATGGGCAGATTTTGGTATTGGAGCGCTTTCTCTTGACAGGCTTAATATAAAAATTTTATACCCCGAGGTATTGGAGTATGGTGAAAACGGCGACCCGAGAGTATTTGAGTTCAGTGCAAGCGGGTTAGAAAATGAAGTTTTTGCAAAAAATATTGTTAGGGATTACGAGGCATTAAAATGAAGATTTTGTGTTTTGATACATCGTTGGATAAAACATATATTGCCTTAGGCGAGGGCAATGATTTTTTGCACTGCGAAATAAAAAGTGATGATACAAATTATCACAGCGCATATTTAATTCCAAAAATTAAACAAATGAGCGAAGAAAAGCACATTGCGCTATCTGAGCTTAATGCGATTTGCGTAAATTGCGGACCAGGCAGTTTTACAGGCATTAGAGCGGCGCTCAGTGTAGCAAAAGTCATGGCGCTTGAGTTGGATTTGCCTGTTATAACCTTAAATTCATGTGAAATATTAAAAAGAGCCTCAAAAATTCAAGACGCAAAAGTTCTTTTAGATGCAAGACGCATGATGTATTATTACTACGATGGCAAGGATATTGAGCTTATTTTAAAAGATGATGTTGAAAATGTAGTAAAAAATAAGCGAATTGTTTGCGATAGCAATGTGTACAGGGATTTTTCAGGTAATTTTGACGCTGAGTTTATAAATTATGAGCAGCAAAATTACCCGCTTGCAAGTGTTATGTACGAACTTGCAGCTGAAAAACTGGCGGGTTCAAAAAATCCAAAAGAGGACTACTCGCACTTTAAACTTAAGGCAAATTATATACAGACGCCGCCCGTGTTTAGTAAAAATGGCTAACCGATAATATCAAGGGTTCTACCTTGTTTTGAGCTGTCTTTTTCAAGGCTTTGTGCTTCACTTAATAAGTTATCTGCAGTTCTTGCTACATTTAAATCGGCGTCAGATAAATCAGACCCGGGGGCTAACGCTGCTCTTTTAACTTGTTTGGCTAGAGCAATTGTTTCACTGGGGTTGGCTTTGTTTAGAGCAGGAATTTTAATGCTCACATGACCTGAAACAGGTATGCCTTGGGGGTTGTATTCAATTACAATGGGTCCGCCCAAAGAACCTGCTGCAGCCTTGTGCGCGGCTTCATGGGAGTATATTCTGCTGTAGTTTTCTTTTTTGAGTCTGTCAATCTCCTGTTTTTGGCTTCTTTGACCCAAAAAAGGATAATTGTTCATTTCAATCATATTTCCACCCGAGGCAATCCTTCACAACTACTATAATTATAGCACATTTTGTGCTTTTGCAACAGGGGTTATGGCAAATATTCTTTTACAATTATTCCATTAATCGAAACTTCAACAGGCATGGGTGTTTCAGATAGTAATTGTACGGAAGCATCAAGGCAATTTAGCCCCCAGACTCCAAGAAAAATTTTATTTTTGTTTTTGTCCCAAGCAAAAGCTTCGGCTATTACCAAGTCGGGATTTTCTTTGCTAAAACCCAGAGGCTTAATGTCCCATCTGTAATTATCAAGTGCAAGACCTGATTTTGCACCGTGGTATTGTTTAATTTTTTCATTCAGGTTACTAAATTTTATAGGAAACCATTCAACCTCATCGCCCTGCATAAAATATACCCAAACGTAATTTCTGAAAATCCCTTCAGTGTTTGAGCCTATTTTTTCTTTTACAAGAAGCTTTTTTGAGTCTTTGGAAAAATCTACAATAGTGAGTGTAGAAAATAAGTTTGCGCGAAATTCGTCCGTTCCTGATGAAATGGCAAGAGTGCGCTTTGTGTTAAGCGGTGTGGCGCTGAGCGCTTTTTGCATTCTTGTTGCGCCGTCTTTGAGTCTTTGAACGTATATTTCACTCGATATTTGCTGATATGTAGGCGAATAGTAATATTGCCCGTATGCCATGTATTTAAAGTCAGGGTCAAAAACCCCTTGGCTTTTTACGTCTTTTTCTTTTATTATTTTTGATATGTCAACTTCTCTTGAACCCGGGGAAACATTGTATTTTGTAAATTTTTTAAGAGGCGGATTTTTTGGCTTGAAATCTTTATCTTGCGGTCTTTGATAGGGAGAAATTTTTCTGTCTTCAAGATTTACATTTTGGGCTTTTTCTTCCCATTCTTGTTTTGTCTGAACCATTTTTTCAGCTTCTTGTCTGCTCTTTTTTGAAAAGGGATTATGCAAAGAAAAGCCTATTGCGTAGTTTGAAATATTAAAAATTGCAGTAAACAAAATGAAAAACGTAAATATTTTTTTCATCTAAACAAGACCTTCTTTAAGTGCGGTAATTGCCGCTTTTGTCCTGTCTGTAAGATAGAGCTTTTGCAATATGCTATGCACATGCGCTTTTGTTGTAGATAGTGAAACTACAAGCTTTTGAGCTATTTCATTGTTTGATAAACCATCAACAATCAGCGCAAGAACTTCAAGTTCCTTTTTGGTCAGCCCGTATTTATTTTTAGTGCTCTTTGTTTTGTTTTCGGGCGAATTGCTTTCTTTTTGTTCGTTTATGCCCGATAGCACCACTCTTGCAATCTGAGGGTCAAGCCAGCCTGCACCTTGGCTTACGGCTTCTATTGCATTAATGAGAGTTTGCTCGTTTGAGCCTTTCATAATGTAACCGTCAGCACCCGCTTTAAGTGCGGCAAAGACATCTTCGTTGCTGTCGCGTGATGTAAACATCAAAACAGCAGACTTAAGTCCTAATTCTTTTATTTTTCTTGTTGCTTCAATGCCGTCAATTTTTGGCAAACCGATGTCCATAAGAATAACATCAGGGTTTAATTTTTGTGCCAAGCTAAGACCTTCTTGTCCATCGGATGCTTGCCCCAAAAGCTCAAGATTTGGCGTTTTTTCAACAACAATTGCTATGCCCATCCTTGCAACCATGTGGTCTTCAACTATAAGAATACTTGTTTTGTCTTTGCTCATAATAAAACCTTACTCTCAATTGCTGCATTTTTTAGAATAAAAGTAAAAGTTGAACCTTTATTCAGTTCGCTTTCGACAAAGATTGTTCCGCCGTGTGCTTCAACTATTTGTCTTGACAGGTAAAGCCCAAGCCCTGTGGAGCAGGAGCGCTTTTTGCTTGTACCTTGAGAAAATCTCTTGAAAAGTTTTTTGCAGTCTTGCTCGCTTAAACCTGTGCCGTTATCGGATACGCTAACTCTAAGGTCTTTACCTTCTTTTTTTGTGGTGATTTTAACTTTTGTATTTTCTCCGCCGTGTTTTACTGCATTACCAAGTAAATTTAATATTACACGCCTAATTTCGTTTCTGTCGGCGTTAATGCTAAAGTCTTCCAAGCTATCAAAGTCAAATTCAATTTCCGTGTTATTTTGTTTAAAAAGTATCTCCAGTTCCTTGAAGCATTCTTTTATAAGTTCGTTTATGTCAAATCTTGACTTGCTGAGATATATTTTTCCTGCTTCATATCTGTAAACCTCAAGAAGAGCATTTGTAAGCCCCAACATATCTTCATTGCTTTTTTTCATAGCTTCGAGAAGTTCTTTTTGTCTGTCTGCAACCTCACCAAGTGTCCCGTTTATTATAAATTCAAGACCGCTTATTGCTGCAAGAAGGGGGGTTCTTAGGTCATGAGTTAATGTTGCAATGAAATCATCCCTGAGTCTTTCGTTTTCTTTTTGGTATGATACGTTTCTAATTACCGCAACAATCAGAGGGTCATTGTCATTTTCTATTTTTGCAAGACTTATTTCAATGGGTATTTTTGTATCATTTTTATAATTAATAAGACTAAAATCTCTCAAGAAATCTGCCTGAGTAAGGCTGAAGGGATTTGTTATTTTTTTATTTTTTTCATTAATTACAATTTCAAAAAAGTTTTTGTTTAAAATTTCTTTTTCTTCCATACCAAAAAGTTCACATGCGGCATGGTTTAATGATGTTATAGAGTAGTCTTTTTTAAAGGTAAGTATACCGTCTGCGCAGTTTGTAAAAATTGCGTTTAATTTTTCTCTGCTTTCAAAGAGCTCTTTTGTTCTCTTTTGCACTAAGGCTTCAAGGTTTTTTGAGTATTCTTCAAGCTCGTCGTTTGCTTTTTTTAGTTGAATAATTTTTTCTTTGAGTTGTCTTTTTAATGCGGTACGCTCAAGGGCATTTTTGATATTCAGTATTAAATCGTCATTATTCCAAGGTTTTTCAATATATTTAAAAATCCCTACCTCGTTAATTGCCTTGATAGCGTTTTCCTTGTCGGCATACCCTGTGAGCAATATTTGTGTAGTATCTTCTTGTGTGGGCAAATCTTTTGCTTTTGATAAAAACTCAATTCCCTCCATTTTTGGCATGATAAAATCGGAGACAATCAAATCGCAAGGATTATCCTTAAGATAAGTGAGTGCCTCAAGAGGGTCATTGAAAGATATGGTATTTTTGAGCCCTTCCAACCTTAGAAGCGTTGAAAGTGTCTTTGTTACCATAACTTCATCGTCTACAAGTACAATTTTCCCATAAGTATCCATACTTACAGGATAATTTATTTATTTGTTCGGGACAAATATTTTACAAAAATATAAATTTCGTAACATGCTAGCAAAAAGATTTTTTTACGAGTTTTGTAGATTTGACAACTTGCATTTTAGTATAAAAATAATATACAAGTGGGAAGTGAAAACGTAAGGCAGTTGTTACACGAAACTATTTGAATATAAGGGAATAATGAGTCTTAGTTTGCGAAATTTGAATATTGCTTCGGATTATAAAAGCCGCGAGATGATAAAAAAGAAAGCGGTCAGTGTTTCCCCTCCAACTTTTAATCAAACCTTAAATTCGCATGCCAGTGATATTTCTTTTAGAGGAAAAAGCCCAAGCGGTATATTAAAAAAGTTGACAAAGAGTACATCAGTTTTCTCAAATGCAAACCAAAAGGAGAAATTGATTAATGACCTTTTTGGTGGAGAGCTTGTTAAAATACAGGATGAGCTTTTTGAAATTTGGGGCAAAAAGGGGTACGAGGCAAGAATCAAAAAAACCGCTAATGATGTTATTACTCTTACTGATGACGGCATATTACCGAAGTTTTTCAAAAGTGCGCTCTACCCTGTAAAGGATTTATGGCTTGATATCACAAATTGGGCTCTGGGCGGACTTTCAAAAGTTAAAAAGATTAAGCCTGTTTCTAATTTTGCAAAAAAAGGTCTGGAGTTAGGACCTCTTAAAAAGCGTGCAAATACAAAAAAAGCCGAAGAGCTTTTCTGTATTATTCAAGGTGCTTATGCTGATATTTCAAAGGGTGAAGCACCGGTTCAAAGAAAAGCAATAAAAAAAGTTACTCAAAAGCTGACAGGAGCCTTGCCTCAGGCAGAGGTCGGAAAGAAAAACGGAGCAGAAACCATACTTCAAAATATGCTCCATGCAACGGGAAGTGTAAAAGGTAATTACAAAACTGCTGATGAGAGAACAATAAACAGAATTTGTACGGGTCTTGTAAGTGCCAGCATGGCAGGTATAGACTTTTATAATATTTCAAGAATGCAAAACGATGATGACGCTCTTGCAAAAAAATCTCAGAAAAAGCGTTTCAAACAGGAGAGCTCAAGGATACTAATGAGTGCCGCTATGACATTCTTGACGCTTGGTGCTCTTTCTAAATATGCAAACGCAAATAAATATATTGCACTTGCTACTATAACGGGTACAACTCTTGTTTCAGAAGTTCTTTCAAGGATTTTTGGCGGTATGCCTCTTCGTCCTCTTTCACCTGATGAGGCAAGGATTTATGCACAAAATCAACACGGCAAAAAGAAAGCTAAAAAATCTGACAAGGCAGATAAAGTTGTTGAGCAGCCAAAAGTTATAAATAGCAAGGATACGCCTGAGATTTTCACTAAATTTTTGACCGGCTCTCAAAATGTATCACAGAGTGCAAATAACTCCGTTGCAGCAAAACCGCAAGAAATGAAATTCAAGGGTGCTGACAAAGAAAAAACAAAAGAAAAAGAAGCCGATATATTAAATCTTTCTAATTTCTTAAAGCTCTTAGGCGGTTTGTTTGGGGCAGGCATGGTTGTCTGTATTGCTCGATGCAGGTCTAAAAGATTTGATGAAATGCTAAAGAGAGTAAGAAGAGGTATGGATGATGCCTATGACATGATTACAAAGAAGGATTATCTTGTTCCTCTTGACAGGCTAAATTCAATTGTTAATAAGATTGATAAAGACTATAATATGCATCAATATGCTCAAAAGTATAGAGAAGCAATAAATAGTGATGACTATAAAAGGGTTATCAAAAAAATAGGCGGCAAGGATGTCGAGTATATAAAATTAGGCTCTGTAGATAAAAAGGTAATTGCACCCCTTGTTAAGGCTATAACATATCCCTTTGGCTTTGTATGGGGCGTTATAAGATTTCCCGTAAAAACCGTGAGAACAATATTCCAAAAAGAAGGCGCAAAGGGTTCAAGCGGAGTTAAAAAAGAAGATTTAATAGGATTCTATAAAACGTTTGACAAGGCTGTTAAAAAAGCTGAATCGGGCAAGATGACAGACAATGAGCTTCAAAATTACATCAAGAGAAAAATCATTATGTCCGTAGAAGATAAAACAGGTAAATCAACTTACAAAAACTCTTCTCTTGCGGCTATTTCAAGACCTTTTGTTACACTGATTGCAAGTTATTTCTTTGTTAATGACTATAGAAACGAAGTGCTTATTGCTTCTCAGGGTAAAGATGTAGAAGGTGCAAACGCTGTTGCTAAAGAAAGAATAATGCATAAGGTTTCAAACTTCTTCTTTAATTCAATGTTTATGAACTTGTTTAACTCTGTATTTGAAACAGCATACCATGGCAGCTTGATAGGCGCAGGTGCGGTTGCTGCTGCTACAGAATTTACAAACGAAAATACAATACGTAAATCTATAGGTGTTCCGACAAGAAAGATGACAAAAGCTCAAATTGAAGAACACGACAGACAAAACTTAACTCGTGATGATTTCTGGGGTAAATACTTCAGGTTTATGTCAAAACTTACGGGTAAAAAGACAATTTCACAAAAAGCACAAGACGAGGCAAAGAAAAAAGCACAAAAAGCCAATGAAAACCAAAAGTAATTTTGTGTTAAAATAGTTCCGAACCGATATAGGAAGGAACAACAAATGAGTAAAGAAAACCCGTCTAAACTTGAAAAATTGTTAATTGATGGCGTTGAGTCAAATACTCCGCTTGAGATAAAACAAGATAAAATATTTGATTATAACAATAAAGACAAATTTACTTTTACACTTACAAAAGATATTGTTGACAGATTAGAGCTTAAAAAATGGTTTGAATCTTATAAAAAAGAGGCAATGGTTTCAACTGCAGGTATCAGAGGTCCTCAAAACATTATGTATCCTCACGATACGCGTTTTCCGATTAACACTATAGGTATAACCCTTGCAACACTTGCAAAGGCTCTTGTTTTAAAAGAAAAATATCCAAACTCTGAGCTTATTAAACTTGTAGGTTCTGAAGTAAGATACAATTCTGACATTTACCTTGATATAATCGCAAGAATACAAAGCGCTCTTGGTATTAGAACTCTTGCAAATGTCGACAGAAAAACAATGCCAATCTGGCTGGCGTCTTTTTTAGCTTTCAAACTTGACCTTGTAGGCGCTGAGTACATTACAAGTTCTCACGGTATTAGTGTTAAAAACGCAACAAAAGACTTGAACAATCAAGGCTCGCAGTTTTTGCCCGATGAGAGCATGGAATTTGTTAATAAAATAGAAGAAATTCTAAATACCGTTGAAACAAAAGGCGAATACAAGATAGAATTTGCGGCATCTAAAAACGATTTAATAGATGAAAACACCATGGCAAGACTGAATAACGGTATTGACCTTTATGTTGAATATCTTAAAAACGGTGTTGCAAACGAAAAAAATATAGAACTTATCAAAAATTTTGATAAAAAAATAATAATTGACGCTGTGGGCGGAGCTGCTTATAACACATTAAGCAAGATACTTGATAAACTCGGTGTTGCAGCTAAATATGACTGGTTAAACATAGAAGAAGACCCGTTTTTCCACTCTATCGGTAAAGACACAAAAGACGGAAAATTCTACGACTGGTCGCTTGATATTACAGTTGTGGCGAAAAAACCTGACGGCAGAGAGTATTTCCCTGTTATAGAAACTCTAGGCTATGATGAAAAATTGAAAAATTACCCCATAGGTACGGTTTGCTTTGTAACTGATCCTGACCATGACAGGTTAAGTGTGGTGCAGGTTGAAGATATTAAAAATACCGATAAAATAAATGCTTCAGGTGTTGATACGGTTAAATTGGATGAAAACAGAGTGCTTTGCGTCTTTAGTGCAAATCAGGCGTTTTTGATGATTATGGACTTTTGGGCGCAGCAGCTTAAAAAAGACGGAAATTTTGACAAGCACAAGCGCTTTATAGTTAAAACTACCGCAAGTTCAAAAAGCTGGGACGAGTGGGCAAAAAATAATAATGTAGCTATTATTAACACCCCTGTCGGTTTTAAAGAAATTGCAAATGCCGCAAAGAAAATCGAATATCAAATAGAAAATAACGTATCGGATATAAAAATCAAAGACATTTTCTCAAATACAATATCTCTTGGCTCATCCCCAAGAATGCTCTTTGGCGGGGAAGAATCAGGCGGTATGATAATAGGTTCTCAAGAGCTTATAAAATCCCTTGGCGGAAGATGTGCTCTTGCAATGCGTGAAAAAAGCGCAACTGAGGCAATCATCGTAGCTTCCGCTCTTGTTGCAAGCTTGGATGTTATGCTTTGGGAGCACTTAAATTCTGTTTATAAAAACAATAACATTATTGCAAAATACGACGTAAGAGAAGATATTGCCTACTACAACGAATCAGAGCCAAATATTGAAAAATTAAAAGAAGCTAAAAAAGTGGGCGAGGGTATGAGAACAAAAAATGACATATTCTACCTTGCCCTTGCGGTAGCTAACGCTCAGGGTAAAATTTCACTTAATGAAATAAAAGAAATTTTATCGAGCACTTTTTCAAATCTTGATTTTTCAAAACTGCTCGATGTGAAGTTTGTAGGTGACGGTACTTATCTTGACTTTGAAGACAAGTTCGTTGAGATAAGACCCTCAGGAACCGACGCTAAAACAAAAGCCTACGCAGGCGGTGCTAACAAAGACGAGCTCTCGCTTTTTGCAAAAACGCTGGGTAACTACAGCGGTGAATTAAATGATACTTATTTAAAATATTTATCTAAAGACTATGTTGAAGCATCAAAAGCAAAATCTCTTGAAATGTATGAAGAATTTGCACTTGATGGCGAAGATAAAAGAGTCTTTAGGGTACCTGATTACAGGTCTACTTTTCTTAAATAGGCATTAAAAAAGAGGCGCTTAAATGAGCGCCTCTTAAATTATAAAAAAATTTTTAGAGCAATTTTTCTATATTAGAAATAATTGCAGATTTTGGCATTAAACCAACCATAATTTCTTTTGCTTCTCCGCCTTTAAATAAAAGCAAGCTTGGAAGTCCGCTGATTTGATAGTCTTTTGCGGTTTTTAGGTTTTCATCCGTGTTGATTTTAACTACTTTTAATTTGCCTTCAAATTCTGAAGCTATTTCATCAAGGATGGGTCCCATTTTTCTGCAAGGACCGCACCAAGGCGCCCAAAAGTCAACAAGTGTAAGACCTTCGTTTTTAAGTACTTCTGATTCAAAAGTAGAATCATTTATGTCTTTTGCGTTACTCATATTTATTTTCTCCTTTTTTAAGGTATTATAATCATAATTACTATCTTATGCAAGTTAGAAAAGTGGATATAGATAATATTATTAAAAATTTGGTTGAAGACAACAAAACAAATTCTGTTGTAAGGACTGAATTTGTTGAGCTTATGGAGCATGTTCGCGACCCTTATATTGTTCTTATCTGCTGCATTTTGAGTCTGAGGACAAATGATAAAACAACATACCCTGCGGCAATGCGCATGCTAAAGTTGGGCAAAACGCCTAATGAGATAATGAAACTTGATGTTGATACTTTATCTGAGGCTATTTATCCCGTTGGCTTTTACAAAAATAAAGCAGCCCAGATAATAGAGTTGTCAAAGGAAATTGTTGAAAAATACAGCGGTAAAGTGCCTGATAGTATTGATGAACTTACTAAATTTAAGGGTGTGGGCAGAAAAACGGCAAATCTTGTATTAACAAAAGGTTTTAATAAGCCTGCAATATGCGTAGATGTCCATGTGCACAGGATTTCAAACCGTCTTGGTTATGTTAAAACAAAAACTCCAGATGAAACAGAATTTGCGCTGAGAGATAAGCTGCCCAAAAAATACTGGATAGATTTTAATACTCTTCTTGTAACGCACGGGCAAAATGTCTGCAAGCCGCGTATGCCCCAGTGCGACAAGTGCTCAATAGCTGAATTTTGTATGAAAAAAATAAAATAAAGACGGGATTATTCCCCGTCTTTGTCAAGTTCTCTGTTTAGCGCTTCAATAGTGCAGCTGCATTCATCAAATGCTTTAATTCTTTCTTTGAGTGCGCGAAATTTTGATTCTTCTTCTATTTGTTCTTCAATGAACCAATTTATAAAGTTTTTTGTTGCAAAATCGTTTAATTCTTTAGCAGTTTTTGCAATTTCAAAAATTTGCGATGTGATAAATTCTTCATGATTTAGTGCGCTATCAAGTACATCCTGCGGGTTGACCCAATCTGTATCAGGAGCTTCAATTCTTTTATAGGTTATTTTTTCATTTCTTAAAATCAAATGGTCGTAGATTTTTTGCGCATGGGTCAATTCTTCTTTTGCCTGTTTTTTCATATATTTTGCAAAACCGTCCATATTGATTTCACTAAAATATGTTGACATGGCAAAGTAAAGATAAGCGCT
>CALUYX010000024.1 GCA_944325115.1 Candidatus Gastranaerophilales bacterium
CAATTAAAAGAAAAACAAAAAATCCGTCTTACTTATCTTGTTTCGGAAAAACAATTTGCAAAATATTACCAAACTGCTTCAAGAAAAACAGGCGTTACAGGTACTATTATGTTGCAAATGCTTGAATCAAGACTTGATAACGTAATATTCCGTGCAGGTTTTGCAATTACAAGAAGACAAGCAAGACAAATCGTTAACCACGGACATGTTCTTGTTAACGGTAAAAAAGTTGATATTCCCTCCTATTTGCTTAAAGCAGGAGATGAAGTCACTGTTAAATCAAACAGTCAAAATTACATAAAAAATGTTCAAGAATCAATTGATATGGCACTTTCATTTGCATGGTTGAATGTTGATAAAGCTGCTCAAAAAATTGTTTTTGACAGAGTACCACAAAGGGAAGAGATGGATCCCGAGTTCAAAGAACAACTTGTTATTGAATACTACTCTAAATAGTAATTAGGAGAGAATGAAGAATATGGAACTTAAAATTAAAAACGTTAATACAACAACAAGCTCTGACGGTTCTCAATACGGTAAATTCGTAATTGAGCCCCTTGAAAGAGGTTATGGCGCCACAATCGGTAACTCTTTAAGAAGAGTTCTCCTCTCCAGCCTTGAAGGTGCCGCTGTTACTTCTGTCAGAATTGAAGGTATTACACATGAATACACTTCAATCCCCGGAGTTGTTGAAGATGTTATCGATATTATGTTGAACCTCAAAGGTCTTGTTGTAAAAACTGACAGCAATGATGTTCAACACTTAAGACTTGATGTTACAAGGTCAGGACCTGTTTTAGCATCTGACATAGAACTACCCTCAGGTGTTAAAATTGTTAACCCCGATTGCTTGATTTGTACACTTGCAGAAGGCGGTTCAATCCACGCTGACATCGTTGTTGAAGTAGGCAAGGGCTATATAACTCAAGATGTTCTTAAAGAACAAAAGAACGGTATGCCTATAGATATGCTTCCGATAGATGCTGCGTTTATGCCTATTAAACGTGTTAGCTACCTTGTTGAGCCTGCTCGTGTAGGTGAAAACCTCGACTACGACAAGTTAACTCTTGAAATTTGGTCAAACGGTTCTGTTGATGTAACTCAAGCACTATCAAAAGGCGCAAATCTTTTGATTGAACACTTTACTCAAATTGCTGCAATTACCGGAACTCCCGTAAGTGTTAAAGTTGAGGAAGAAAAGAAAGAAGAAGAAACAGTTGAAGCAGTTCCTGCTTTCACAATTGAAGATTTGGAACTTTCAGTTCGTGCTTATAACTGCTTAAAAAGAGCAAGCATAAACTCTATGGCAGAACTTTTGAAAAAATCAGAACATGATTTGTTGAACATTAAAAACTTCGGTAAAAAATCTTCTGATGAAGTAATAGAAAAACTTCACCAATTAGGCTTGGACCTTCAACCCAACCCTGAAGGTGTAGATGATTTAGAACTAATATAATAAAAGGAAAAATAAAATGAGACACCAGTGTAAAAGACACCATCTATCAAAGGCAGCTGACCAAAGAAGAGCACTTCTTCGCTCTTTGGCTACTGAGTTGTTCTTGCACGGCGAAATAAAAACAACTATGGCAAGAGCAAAAGCACTTCGTCCTTATGCTGAAAATGTAATTACATTTGCTAAAAAAGGCGATTTGGCTTCTCGCAGACAAGCTGCTAAATATATCTTCGACAAGGAAACTTCAAAATATATGAACCTTGAAACAGGCGAAATTTTTGATACTCCTCAAGAAGGACAAAAGTTGCCCTCTCAAACAGTTCTAAGACAACTGTTCTCTGTTATCGGCAAAAAATATGCAACTCGCAACGGCGGATACACAAGAATCTACAGACTTGCTCCCCGCAGAGGCGATGCTGCTGAAATGGCAATGATTCAATTGGTATAATGTCTGCCAAAAATCGTTACCTTGCGCGAATTTCATATCTGGGTAAGAACTACTGCGGTTCGCAAAAGCAACCAAGCGGTAATACAATCCAAAACGAAGTTGAAAAAGCGCTCTGCACATTGATAAAAACAAAAACAAGCACTATATTTTCAGGCAGAACTGACGCAGGTGTCAGCGCAAAGTCACAAGCTTTTCACTTTGATACTTCTTTGGAACTTGATATAAAGAAGTTTATCAATTCCCTAAACGGCATTTTGCCTGAAGATATAAGGGTTTTTTGCATAGAAAAGGTTGAAAATACTTTTCATGCTCAAAAATCTGCGAAGTTTCGACACTACAGATATTTAATAAGAAATGATGTGATTAGCTCTCCGTTTGATACAAATGCTTTGTTTGTAAAGTGGTATTTAGATGAAGCGCTTTTTGATAAATCACTAAAATGTCTTGTTGGTGAACACGACTTCAGTGCTTTTAAGTCAAAGTCCGATAATCCTGCAACTGTTTGTAATATATACTATGCGGGCGCATATAGGTCGGATGATGGCAAATATATAATAATCGATATTATAGGAAACAGGTTTCTCTATAATATGGTTAGGACAATTGTCGGCACACTCTTTAAAATTCAAAAAGATGCCCTCGACCCGCTAGTGATGGCAGAAATTTTGAATTCAAAAGACAGAAACAACTCGGGTGCAACAGCGCCTGCTGTAGGTTTGACTCTTGAGTATGTCGGATATGACGATTGTTCAAATTATCTGAAACAAATAAATATAGGAAAGGCAAATAAATGAAAACATTTAGCGCAAAGCCGCTTGAAGTAGAAAGAAAATGGTATGTAATAGATGCTGAGGGTCAGACTCTTGGCAGACTAGCTGTTGCATGCGCTAATATTCTGCGCGGCAAAAATAAACCTCAATTTACACCTAACGTTGATACCGGTGATTTTGTAGTAGTTATCAATGCTGCTAAAATTCAAGTGAGCGGTAAAAAAGAAACTGACAAAATGTATCGTTCACACAGCGGTTACCCGGGCGGTTTTAAAGAAATCAGCTTCAAAGCTCTTATGGAAAAAGACCCAAGACTTGCAATAGAAAAAGCTGTTAAGGGTATGCTTCCTCACAATACTTTGGGTGCTCAACAGTTTACTAAATTAAAAGTATATGCTGATGCTAATCACCCGCATGAAGCTCAAAAACCCGAAAAATATGAAATTAAAGGAGATAAGTAATAATGGCAGATGCTAAACAAGAAGTAGTTAAAACCGGCAGAAGAAAATGCTCAATCGCTGTTGCAAAAGTTGCTTCAGGAAAAGGCAGAATCTTTATCAACGGTAAAACTCTTAAAGGTTATTTTGGAAACCGCCCCTCTTTAGAGATGGCTATCTATCGTCCTTTAGTTTTAACTGACAATCAAGATAAGCTTGATGTAAGAGTTAAAGCTGTAGGTGGCGGTGTTTGTGCTCAAGCTGATGCAATTAAGCACGCTATTTCTCGCGCGCTGCTTGCAATGAACGAAGAGTTCAAGCCTGTATTAAAACAAGAAGGTCTTTTAACTCGTGACGCAAGAGTTAAAGAACGTAAAAAATACGGTCGCAAGAGAGCAAGAAAAAGATTCCAATTCTCAAAAAGATAATTTTCCATTCTATATTACAAGTACCACCTGTCCTTTTGGTAGGTGGTATTTTACTATACAAATATATGTATATTTTTTGCATGATTTATTTTTTGAGAAACTATGAAAAAATACCTCTAGTAAGGAGGTTTAAATGGTTGACTCAATTAATGATTCCTTGTATGCCCTGCAAGATTTAAGCGCCTATTCAATAGGTTCTTATACTCAAATTGATAAAACTGATACCGAGGTTTTTGAAGATGTTTTTCAAGATGCGCTTGACTCTGTTGGCGAAGATACACAAAGCTCCGTTAGTGAAAAAATTGATATGTCAAAGCTTGGCGTTCCAACAGGTATGCAAATTGAAGGTGTAGAAGAAGTGCAAAGTACAAGCGGCTCATCTTCTTCCGGTTCTTCTCAGTCAAATGAAGAGGATGAAGAATATGATGAAATGGACTTAAACCAAGACGGCACCGTATCAAGCTCTGAAATGATTATCTATGAAATGCTACACGGTTCATCTGCTTCAGACGATGCAAAAACTGATAGTACAACATTGTCTGAGGCATTAAGCGCATATAGCGCTGCTTAGATTTTAAACTTTTCTACTATAGCATCTGCAATTCTTTTTGAAGCAAGTCCGTCACCGTATGGGTTAGCGGCTTGCTTCATTGAGTTATAAAATTCTTTATCATCAAGCAGTTTTTGAACAGTTGATACAATTTTATCCCTGTGCGCACCAACTAGTTTGACGCAGCCGTATTCAAGTGCTTCGGGGCGCTCTGTCTCATCTCTTAAAACAAGGACGGGAACTCCAAGAGAGGGAGCTTCTTCCTGCACGCCGCCTGAATCGGTCAGTATTATATGAGATTTTTTCATCAATGTTGCAAAAGGTGCATAGTCAAGCGGGTCAATAAGTTTAACCCTATCTATACCCTCAAGTTTGGCTCTTACCGTATTTTGTACATTTGGGTTTAAGTGCACCGGGTAAACAATTTGAATGTCTTTATTGTTATTGATTAAGTCAATAACCGCATCACAAATCTCTTCAAGCGGCTTGCCAAAGTTTTCTCTCCTGTGCGAAGTTAAAAGAATGGTTTTTAAATTCGGGTCTAAACCGATAAAATCAAGATTTGCCTCTTTGTTTTCTACCGTGTATAAAAGTGCATCAATTACCGTATTACCTGTTTTATAAAGTGAATTTGGTGTTTTAATGCCAGAGTTTTTTATGTTCTCAATAGAGCCCTCTGTGGGGCAAAAGTGCATATCACAAACAGCGTCAACAAGTACTCTGTTTATTTCCTCAGGGAACGGGTAATCCTTATTAAAAGTTCTAAGTCCCGCCTCAACATGACCTATCGGAATTCTTGCATAATACGCGCTAAGTGCTGCAGCGCCTGCTGTTGTAGTGTCACCATGGACAAGGACAATGTCGGGTTTTATTTTTTCGTATAATTCTTTTGTTTGTAAAAGCACATCAGACGTAAGCCCCCAGAGGTTTTGGTTTGGCTTCATAAGGTTTAAGTCATAATCGGGCACTATTTCAAAAAGCTCAAGTACTTGGTCTAACATTTGCCTGTGTTGAGCGGTTACTATGGTAATCGCCTCAAGTTCTTTTCTTTTTTGAACCTCTTTAACTAAAGGTGCCATTTTAATCGCCTCAGGGCGTGTTCCAAAAACTAATGCAACTTTTATTTTTTTATTCATATGCAAATTGTATAAAAACAACATTGATTTTACAAGCTTTTAATAAGCTCTATTTATTTGCCATGCGCTTGTGTTTGTTATAAAATGTTGATATAGAGGCAGTTTAGGAGTAAAAGTTTTGAGTCAGACTAATTTATTTGACCATGGAAAAATAGTTCCCGTTAATATTCGTGACGAGATGAAACGCTCATATATTGATTATGCTATGAGTGTAATTGTAGGGCGTGCACTACCTGATGTAAGGGACGGTTTAAAACCTGTTCACAGACGTATCTTGTTTGCAATGAACGAACTTGGCATGACGCCTGATAAACCGTTTAAAAAATGTGCAAGAATCGTCGGGGAAGTTCTCGGTAAATATCACCCTCACGGTGACTCTGCGGTTTATGAGTCTTTAGTCCGTATGGCGCAAGACTTTGCGACAAGATATTTAACAATTGACGGTCATGGTAACTTTGGCTCTGTTGACGGTGACTCGGCTGCTGCTATGAGATACACGGAAGCCAGAATGCATAAAATCACAACATCTATGCTGGCTGATATTGATTGTGAAACGGTTAACTTTACACCTAACTTCGACGGTTCTCTGCAAGAGCCTGCGGTATTGCCCGTTAGACTGCCAATGCTTTTATTAAACGGTGTATCGGGTATCGCTGTTGGTATGGCAACAAATATTCCTCCGCATAACTTGTGCGAGGTAGTTGACGGTACAATAGCAATGATTGATAACCCTGAGATTACCGTTGAAGGGCTTATGCAATACATTAAAGGACCTGATTTCCCTACAGCTGCAACTATAATTGGAACTTCTGAAATTAAGAAAGCCTATGAGACAGGTCGCGGTTCAATTAAAATGTCTGCCGTTTCAAAAATTGAAGAATTACCCGGAGGCGGCGGTCGTCAGGCAAGGACAGCAATTGTTGTTACGGAAATTCCATATCAGGTAAATAAAGCTGCCCTTATTGAAAAAATAGCTGACCTTGTAAAAGAAGGCAAGGTTCAAGGAATTTCGGATATCAGAGATGAATCTGACCGTGATGGTATGAGGGTTGTAATTGAGCTTAAGCGTGATGCTAAGCCTGATGTTGTAAGAAATAACCTGTATAAACAAACAGCTCTTATGACAAGCTTTGGTGTCAACATGGTTGCTCTTGTCGGTCAGCAACCAAGACTTTTAAACTTGTATGAAGTTTTAAACGAGTTCATTGAGCACCGTGTAGACGTTATTACAAGAAGAACAATTTTCTTCCTAAAGAAAGCAAAAGCTCGCGCTCATATATTAGAAGGTTTAATGATAGCTCTAAATGCGCTTGATGAGGTTATTGAGCTTATCAAAAAATCTAAAAATACCGAAGAAGCAAGAAACGGTTTGATGTCCAGATTTGGACTTGATACCGAGCAGGCCAATGCAATTTTAGAAATGCAATTAAGGCGTTTAACAGGTCTTGAACAAGATAAAATAAGAGCTGAATATGACGATTTAATTAAGAAAATTGCTGAATACGAGGCAATTTTGGCAGATAGAAATAAAGTTCTTGCTTTAATTAAAGAAGAGTTGTTGGAAGATAAAGAAAAATACGGCGATGACAGAAAAACTCAAATTCTTCCCGAGCAAGGCGAGTTAAATATTGAAGATTTAACTCCAAATACTGCAATGGCAGTGTTTATTACTCGCCAAGGCTATATAAAGAGAATTTCTCTTGATACGTTTGAGCGTCAAAACCGTGCAACTCGCGGCAAGGGCGGTATGAAAACAAAAGAGGATGATGACGTTGGACACTTCTTTACTGCAATGATGCATGATAAGGTTCTGTTCTTCTCATCTAAAGGTGTTGTGTACAGCTTAAATGTATACGATTTCCCTGAAGGTTCTCGCCAATCTAAGGGTCTGCCTATTATAAACGTTCTGCCTATCGAGCAGGATGAGCAAATTACCGCTGTAGTTCCTGTTAGCGAGTTTAGCCCCAATACTAACCTTATTATGCTGACTCGTGCAGGCTATATTAAGAGAATAAGCCTTGATAACTTTGTAAACATCAGAAGAAACGGCATTATTGCAATCGGACTTGAAGAGGGTGACACTCTTAACTGGGTTAAACTGGCTCAAAACAATGACGAAATAATAATCGGTACATCTTGCGGTATGGCAATTCGTTTTGCAATTGAGGATTTAAGACCTCTTGGTCGCTCTGCTCGCGGTGTTAACTCTATGAAGTTAAGAACGGGCGATAGCATAATAGGTTGCGATGTTGTACCAAGAGATTATGACGCAGACTTACTTGTTGTAACGTCAGATGGCTTTGGTAAGCGTTCAAAATTAAGTGAATTCAGACCTCAAAACAGAGGCGGCTTAGGCTTGATTGCTACCAAGTTTAAGACTTCTGCTTCAAGACTTGTTGCACTTACTATTGTGGATGAACATGATGATATTATGGTCGTCACTGCAAACGGTATAGTAACACGCGTTAGTGCTGCCGATATTTCTTGCCAAGGACGTCCCGCAACAGGTGTTAAGGTTCAAAACCTTGTTGATAATGATACTGTAGTATCTGTTAATAAGATAATTAATCCTGATGATGATGCCGAAGTTAAGGCACAAGCTCCTTCTGTGCAAGCAGAAATAGAATCGAACGATGAAGTTCAGCAAGGCAATTTGGAACTTGAATAGTTAATTGGTTTTTGTATAAAACTTAAAGCGCCGATAGTTTCGGCGCTTTTTAAATGTATAAAAAATTAAGCAAATATTTTGTGGTTAGTACATCTCACCCATACCAAATGTGAAGAATCCGTTGCTGCGGTCTTTTCCGCCTGTATTTGTAAACGGTATAGCGTAGTCAAGATTGATAGGTCCAAGGCCGGGGATGAATACTCTTAAGCCGACACCTGCGGTGATAGCGTAACCGGGACGGTCATACAGTTTGTTTGTAAGTGAATCGCCAAAGATTGTACCTGCATCCATAAATGCTGCAAGTCTTACGTTGTTTAGGAAGGTGTTTGTTGTCAGCCTGTCCATAAAAGGTATTGGTGTTCTAAACTCAGCTGTACCCATCATAAAGCCGTTGCCTGTACCAACTTCAGAGATGTTAAAACCTCTTATTGTATACGGACCACCAAGGGCGTATGCTGCAAATTCCGGCATATCGCCGTGTATTTTACCGCCAGCTCTGGCTGCAAGTACGAATGTTGATTTTTTACCCACAGGAACGAATTTCTTTAACATACCGTAGAGTTTACCAAATGAATCTGCTCCAAAACCAATAGACTCTTCAAGGCTGATTCTTGCCAATAAACCTCTTCTTGTATTGACCACGGTATCTCTTGTATCATACACAAGTGCCGGTGTGATTTTGGCATATATGCCGCCATCTAACTGTTGAGCTCTTTGTGAGTAATCAATTCCTTTTGAGGCAAATACTCCTCTTGCTTTCCATTCATCACCCTCTTCTAAATCCACGCTTTCGCCGCCAAAGCTGATGCTTCCGCTTAAGTTCTTAAATGCTTTGAATTTTCTTGTAAGAGTAATGTCTGCGCCGTAGCGTTTTTCAATTGCAAGGGGTACTTGGTAACTGCCGAAATTTCTGACAAAAGCTCTAAACCCTAACGATTGGTTTTCAGATTTAAAATGCGGCTCAATAAAGCCCAACTCTGCTTGCAAGTTTGGTCTGTTGATAATAGAACTGTCGTTCATCAATATACCTGTACCTGCCATAAAGTTTATGCTTAGTTTTTGACCTAAGCCCCTAAAGTTATTTTCGGAAAACCCAACCGAGCCAAAGAAGCCTGATGTCGAGTCAACACCAACACCAAGTGAAATTTTACCCGTTCTTTGTTCATCAAGTGAAATTGTTACATCGTACCTGCCCGTAGTAGGGTCCATTTCAATGTCACGTTTAACATCTTTAAAAGCTTGTGTACCCATAAGCCTTAATATGTCATCGCGCATAATGTTTTCGTTGTATACGGTGCCCGGTTGAAGCAGAATATTTCTTTTTACAATAAAATCTCGTGTTTTGTAGTTGCCTTCAACAATTACATCGTTAATGACACCTTCATCCACCAGTATGTTAACAACTCCGTCGGGGTCGTCTTGAACCGATACGACACGAGCCAAAATGTAGCCCTTTATACTGTACATTTCCTGAATTTGTTCGATAGCAGAGTTAATGTTAAGTATATTTTGCGGCTGCCCTTCGTATTGCGAAAGGATATTCATAATGTCTTTTGTTGCTACAACATTATTTCCCTCAACGGTAAAACCTTTTATCGGCGGGTTTTCTTCAACTATTATTCTAAGCCTGATTCCTCCGTCATCCGCTCTAAGGGGTACGGCTCTTATATTTTGAGTGAAATATCCTGTTTTATACAGTTTGTTTAAGTCGGCTGAAATATTTTTTCTGTCGTAAATGTAACCTTCTTTAGAACTTAGTTGGTCTTTTATGAAAGAAGTTTCTATAATATTGTTTCCAAAAATTTCTACTTGGCTTATGTATACGGCATCCACGCTGCCTTCGGTTGATTTTGCCTGTACATCAACCGCGGGAGTGTCTGTACTGTTTTGTTCTTGAGGCACTATTTCCTCTTCATAAGCCTCGTTTTCTTGGGTTTGCGAGTTTTCGCTGTTTGTTTGTTCAATCTTTTTTTCTTTTTTAGATTTAAAAAATTTGGGGAATTTAAAGTTAAAAGCGGCATAAGAAGGCTGCTGGGCAAAAAATACCCCAAGCGCTGCAAAGATTATAACTAATTTTTTAATACTTCTCATCTAACTCCAGACAAATGTCCAGCTTCTATCTCTTATTACATTATATATCTAAAAATACCGTACTGCAAACCCGTCAAATAATGTAACATGAAATAAAAATAGCTGAAAATCATGCCAATTTTGTGCTAATATTTTTTTGTTAGTATAGAATATTTAGTATGAACAAAGAACAAAGAGATTTGATAGAGAGTGTAATTCGTCAGCATCCCCTCTATAAGGGGCATGAAGGCTTGATGGAGCTGTTTAGTGCTGAGATTTACAAAAAGTCTTATTTGCTTTTAAATTCGGTTTCTAATATTGCCAGTTTAAAAAATTATCTTATAAAAGTTGCAGACACTGCAATAGCAAATGTTATTAAAGAGTCTGCCGATATAAAACTGCCTTATGTGTCGATTTCGGACAATAAAAAACAACTTGTAGGGCATAGTATCCAAGAGCAAAAATTGCCGCAATTGCCTGAAAAAAAATCGAGTCTTATTGTAAGTTTGCACAAAAACAGCAAAATTGAAGATGTTGAAGATGCATATATGGGACTAATTGACCCTGATGAGTTTTTCCCGGAGAAACACACAAGCGATACTGTTGCAAAAAATATTATTCATATAATTGAACGACTTGATGCTGCTTATCCCAATGAAAAGTATGCCGATATTTTTAATCTCAGGTACATTCAAAAGATGCATCAAAGTGCAATAGCAAGAAAGCTCAAGATTTCACAAGCTGATTTAAGTAAAAAGTTTTACGAGCTTGTAAGGCTTATAAAGCAACAATTGGGTTAGATTTTCATGCCTTGATTTCTTGTGAACGTGATATAGTTGTTCATCTTAAGAGGAATTTTTCCGTAACTTTTTTGAAAAAACGGTTGGTAATAAGGGTCATAGCTCGGGTCGCTCATCTGAACTTTTTGGCGCAAAGCTTTTCTTTGGGCAATTGTTCCGAGTTTATTTCTGACAATTGGCGTTAAAACATTGCTTGAAGCAACTGCCCCGACAAAGGAAGCTATTACTTTTGCGCCATCGGTTATGTTTTTTAATTCAGGCGAATTTGGGGCTACGCCCTTGAATTTTATAAACTTTCCGCTCCCTACCACACGTTCCGTAAGCATCATAAGCGGTACGGTAAAAAGAGCATACAAACCGATGTTTGCAGCACCATCAGCCAGCTCTTGAGGTATTAAAAATTTCTTATCTTCTTTATCTATTTTTTGACTTGCTGCAATACCAAGTGTCTGAGCGGCACTTGCAAGAATCCAACCTGCAGCTGCTGATAGAAAGAGGAATTTTGCATTATCGCTTGCAAATTTGGCGACTATTTTTTGTCCAAGATTAGGCATTTTTTTCACCTGCACTTTCTTGAACGGATTGTTTGTTGCTTCCCTTTTCGCGGCTTTCCAAATATTTATTGATTTTTTCCATTATTTTATTGGTAACGGGTGCATCAATCAAAAAGTTTGTAAATACCATAACGCCAAGAGCAGCTATTGTCCCAACTACGGACGGCACTAGTTTAACTGCATCTCTAAGAGCTTCATCATTTAGTTTAAGTGCATCAAAGCCCTGTTTGAAATTTTTCTGTATTTTTTGAGGGTCTATTTTTATCTTGCCTGCTTCTTTTATTACTTTTCCTGCGGTATCTCTTTGGGCGTATTTTAATTCAGCACCCCGTATACAGCCTGCACGAACTGCAAGACCTGTGATTGTTCCTATTATCGCTTTTGCGGCACTTCTTGCTGCAGAAACTCTTCTTGTATCTTTATCCACATCTTTATTGCCCATGTCGATAAGCGGTTGCAAGATAAGTGCTGAGCCACCTATAGCTATTCTTTGGTGAATGCTCGAAAAGTCGCTTGCCTTGTCAAGAAACCTCTTAGCCTTGTCTCCGAGTTCTATGGGCTTAAAATGCGCACCAAAATTTAAATTGTTGTTGTTGCCTTGTATTCTAGTAATCATATACCTTCTTTAACCAAGTCTTTTAACACATATGATAAAAATATATTGCCAAAAAACGTACAAACAAGTAGGGATGGATTAACAAAAATTTACATAGTTGGTGATTTGTCATCAATATTTGTTGTTTGTTTTACAATTATAGCACACGTGTCAAATAAATGGAATAGTTTTTTATGGATAACCCTTTTTTCTATGATATTACATTAAGAGATGGCAACCAATCGCTTAAAAAGCCTTGGCAGCTGAGCGAGAAGCAGTTTATCTTTGATAAATTAAAAGAATTAAATGTGCAGGCGGTTGAGGTCGGCTTTCCCGCGTCATCTCATATGGATTTTGAAGCATGTAAGACCCTTGCTGATATGGCATGGGACAATTTGGTAGTTTCGGCTCTTGCTCGTACCGTGCAAAGTGACATAGATTCAGCCGTAAGTTCAATTGGACATGCGCAAATACCAAGGGTGCATACTTTTTTGACACTTAGCCCTTTTCATATGAAATACGTTTTAAACAAAAGCCCCGAATATTGTTCAAAAAAGGCGATAGAGGCTGTTGAGTACGCTTATTCAAAAATAAAAAAGATAAACAAAAATGCACAGGTGCAATTTAGTGTTGAACATTTTGGCGATTGTGCGCAAAATTTGGATTTTGTAATTGACACGCTTAAACAAATTGTTAAATCCGGTGCCAGTGTTATTAATCTGCCTAATACCGTTGAAAGAACAAGACCTAAAGTTTTTATAGATATGATAGAACAGGTTAAAAACGCGCTTCCTGATGATGTTATTATTTCAATGCATAATCATAATGACCTTGGCATGGCTACCGCAACAACGGTAGAGGGGTATTTTGCAGGTGCTATTCAGCTTGAGTGCTGTCTAAACGGGCTTGGAGAGCGCGCTGGTAATACAGACTTTGCACAAGTTGCAGTTGCGCTTCATAACAATGGTGTTGAAGTGCCTGTTAATTTAGACAAAATTTATGAAACTGCGATGATAATTTCTCAAATGTCAAATGTTCAAATTTACGAGAAAGCTCCGCTTGTTGGTCCTGAAGCGCTTGCACACAGAAGCGGAATACATCAGGATGGCGCAATTAAGACAAAAGATATGGAATTTGGTGCATACAGACCAATACATCCTTCTTTGATAGGAAGAGATGACAGCGAGAAAATAGGATTTACTTCTCAATCGGGCAAAACTGCTATATATGAAATAATAAATAATGCAGGATACCCAATTACTATAGATGAAGCAGTAAGACTTACTCCTGTTGTAAAAGAAGTGTCTGAGAAAAAAGGTGAGCTTAAGGTGGATGAAATTCTTGAAATTTATTTCAAAGAAATTTTTGATATTAAAGGTGCATTTGAGCTTGTTATGTTTAAGCATATAGCAGGTGATAAATTTAAACTTGATTTTAAATTCAAGGGGGATTTAAAAGAAGTCGAGGGGGTCGGAAACGGACCTTTGGATGCTTGTTTGGATGCGCTAAAAAATGCAGGTTTCCCAAGAAAGCTTTCGCACTATAAACAATATGCGCTCGATGAAGATAAAATGGGCTCAGGTGCTACCGCAATGAGTGTAATTAAGCTTGTTGGTAAAAACGGTGAAGAAATTATCGGTCGTGCGACTGATAAAAATACTGCAAAAGCTAACGTAAAAGCAATATTTAACGCGCTTAATCAAGTGTATAAGTAGTTAAAGAGCTTCTTTAACCGCCTCTTTTACGCTTGCAACTATCTCTTCATAGCTTTTGTTCAGATATAATCCTCTGCCCATACCAACTGCACATGCTCCTGCGTTAAGAAGTGGCTTTATGTGCTCTGTTTTAACACTGCCACAGGGCATGACATTTAAAAATTTCATGGGGCGAAGTAAATCTTCAATATAAGTTGCTCCGCCTAAGTCTTTGATGGGGAATATTTTTATTATAGGCACTCTGACTTTCCAAGCACTGTATGCTTCATTTGGCGTTGTGGCACTTAAAATAAGAGGAATTTTGCTGCTTGATGATACCTTTGTAAGACCCATTTGTAAAATCGGTGATACGAGCAGCTTTGCTCCCGCCTCTATTCCTTGATGCGCTTGTTGCGAGGTTATTATTCCTCCTTGCGCTACATACACGCCGCTAATTTGCGAAACTTTTTTGATTGTTTCAATGCAGGAGTTAATTTCAATAACTTTTATTCCGCCTTCAGCGTATGCATTCGCAATTTCAAACGCCTTGTCGGGGTTGTCTTCTCTTATAATGCCATAAATTTTGCTTTTAAAAATTTCGTTTATTGCTTCAGTCATCTTAGTGCGTATACCTTATTTTCCGATATTTGTTCTTTTACTTTTAACAGCATATTTCTTAATTTTAAGCTTGAAATATTTTTTTTGGTTTCTTCATCTTTTATTATCCAACAAATTTTTTTATTTGGATATTTTGTAAAAATATTTACCGAGCACAAAACTGCAACATGTGATGCTTCAATCAGGTTTAAGTTGCTGATGTCAATGTCGACTTTTTCATCTAAAGAGTTTTTAATGCGCTCTTCTATTTGTTTTGCCGTGAATTCTCTTTTGTAGTTTATAGTATCCATACTCTCAAATTTATAACTGTGTACGTTTAATATCTCGGAGCAAAATTTTAATTTTTTATAACAAAATATAAAATCTAAACCTTTTAGTGTATAATTTTTATGAAGTATGGTAACGAGGCTCGCTTATGAATAATCTTGCATCTGTTGACACTTTAGAGCTTATAAAGAGTGCAAAAGAAGTTTTTGATATTGAGGCTAATTCTGTTCTAAGGCTAAAAGACAGACTTGACGATTCTTTTTTGAAAGCAATTGATTTAATATATTCTTCAAAAGGAAAAGTTGTCGTGACAGGCATGGGTAAGTCGGGTCTTGTAGGCAGAAAAATTGCTTCTACACTATGCTCTACGGGTACTCCGGCCGTTTTTTTGCATCCTGCCGAATCTACTCACGGCGATAGCGGTATTATTTCAAGAAATGATGTTGTAATAGCTATTTCAAACAGTGGCGAAACACAGGAGCTGCTTAATTTGCTTCCTTTAATTTTGCGTTTTGGAGTTCCATTGATAGGTTTAACGGGCGGATTAAATTCTACACTTGCTCAAAAGAGTGATGTGGTACTTGATATATCTGTTGAGCGCGAGGCTTGTCCTTTAAATAAGGCACCTACGGCAAGTACAACAGCTACTCTTGCAATGGGCGATGCTATTGCCGTTTGTTTGCTTAAAAAACGAGGTTTTTCATACGAAGATTTTCTTTTATTCCATCCGTCAGGCTCTTTAGGAAAAGGTATATTATACAAAGTCGGCGAGCTTATGGTGAGCGGCGACAAGTTGCCTATTGCGCCTGAGAATATAAGTTTTAGCGATGCAATTAAAATTGTAAGTGAAAAACGCCTTGGTACGGTACTTCTGGTTGATAAAAATTCAAAATTAACAGGTGTATTGACAGACGGTGACATCAGGCGTGCAGTTATTAAACATCCGAATGCTTCAAATTTAAAGGTAAGCGAAGTGATGACGATTTCGCCAAAAACAATTGGAGTGAATGAGCTTTGTGCTAAAGCTCTTGGAATAATGGAAAAGCACTCCATTACATCCCTTGCGGTTACGGATGAAAACTCTGTTCCGATAGGACTTTTGCATATTCATGATTTACTGAGAGCGGGTGTAGTATAGTGAAATATTCTCTGGAAGTTGTTTCAAAGGCTAAAAAAATAAAGCTTGTGGCTTTTGACATAGATGGGGTTATGACGGACGGCTCGCTTATTTATTTGCCCGATGGCACTCAAGCAAAGGCTTTTAACGCTAAAGACGGTCTGGGTATTGTTATGTTAAATGTTGCAGGCTTTAAAACAGCGATTATAACGGCAAAAGAAACAAAAGTTGTTATGGAGAGGGCAAAAACCCTTAATATTACAAAAGTTTTTATGAATCAAAAAAATAAAATACTTGCCCTAAAAGAGCTTTCAGAAGAATTTTCTCTAAACTATGATGAAATTATGTACATGGGTGATGATTTACCGGATATTGAGGTATTAAAGACCTGCGGGCTGAGCGTGTGTCCTTTTGATGCAGTTGATGAAGTAAAAGAAATATGTGATATTGTTACGGAAAAATCAGGCGGCAGAGGTGCCGTAAGAGAGATTTGTGATTTTCTGCTTAAGGCAAGGGGCGTAACCTTTGAGGACTTGAGAAAACCCTCTCAACAATAATTATTTCCTTTACATTTGTTAATATTTAAACAAATCTTGGCAATTATCAGACTCAAGAAAACTTTATTAATATAACAATAGAGTATGAGAGTTTTTTGGTTATGACTGAGATTGAATTAAACACTATTTTTAACATAGTTTGCGACCCTGAAAAAAACGTATATCAGCTTGATAGCGTGAAGAAAATTCAAGAAGTGCAAAGAATTGCAAGGGTGTTTAACATAGCAAAAGAACAGCATCAAACATCTAAGCAGATTTCTGCCAGAGCGCTTGTTGCTTTTAAAATGCTGGTTAGCAACAATTAATCCCCATTATCAGTAAAATTTTTAAACTCACTGTATAGTTCGGATAGAACTTGTGACAGGCGTTGGAAATTAAGCTGCACAAAATCGATTACAAATGTATTTGTGCTCTTTGTTACATTGCAACATACAAGTTCGGTGTCTATTTTTGCTTTGTACGAGCCTTCGTATGCGATTGACAAAGTTGCACGCAGGTCGTTTTTGTACATCACAAATCTGGTTTTCTCTACAGAAACATCATATTTTACAGTGATGTCTTTAAATTTGGAATTTATGTGATTTTGATATTTTTCAAACACAGGTTCAAAGACCACTTTGCATTTTTGTCTGTATGCTTGCCTGAATACTTTATTTTTCTTGCTTTCTTCAGGTGATAAATCGACACCGTTGTTTTGCAATGAGGCTTTCTTTGGCTCTATGGGCGGATGTTTTGCAAGGTTAATGCCTGCATTTGGGTCTTTAGAGTATAGTCCTGACGCTACAATAAGGGCATTTGTTTCTTCTTTTGCCTTTTTTAGAGCTTCTTGCAACAAATCTTTTATGGTTTCAAATTTTTCATCTTTAATTTCTATTACAGAGGCGTTTGCACCGCAATCCACGCCGAGTTTGTTGTTAATTCTCTCAAAAACGGGATACACTCCGTTGAGCTTGGTTTTTGGCAATAGAATATAAAATTCGTCAACATCCTTTATGGCAACAGAGTCATTCAGTCGAATTGATTTGTTTATGACATCTAAAAATTCTTTCGGGTTCTTGTAACCAGGATATTTGTTGTCAGGTGTTACAAGCATTAAGCATAAATTAACTTTGTGTGATATTGCATATTCTATTTCGTTTTTAAGAAATTCTTCGCAGTATTTTTGAGTGTATACCCCTGTGTCAGGCTGAATTATTCCAAGGTCTTTCATAAAATCAAGCCTTGTTTGAATGCTTGTATTTATTTCACCTTTTTGTATACACCAAATAGTTCTTATTAAAAGTTCATAATCTTCGCAGGGGAATTTTAATATTTCATTAACTCCTGCGTCAAAAGAGTCTATAATTGTTTCTCTCGAACAATTGTCATCAAGGAAAATTATGGGTGTTTGCTCAAGAAGTGAATTTTGTCTGATTTCTTTAATAAGTTTTATTGTTTCGTTGTCATCATTTTGACAGTGAAGCATGATTACATTTGGCAGTTGGTTTTTTAGAAAATCCAACGCATTGTCTTGTGTTGTGTTTGTGATTTTGTCTAAATCTCTAAGCAGCACAAGCTTTTCGCTTATTTGCGAAACAAGTTCTTCTCTGTTGCTTATTATTGTTATGGTGTTATTGAACCCCATCCTTACTCCTTTTGAAAATAATATTACAATGAAAATCTTATTTTTTCCAGTTTTTTAACAAATTTAAAAAAAATGACAAACGGAAAAACTTTTGTTATGCTTTTTTTATTATGAACAAGAATCACACTTTATTTTTTATTTTAATTATTTTAGCTGGAATAGCGCTTCGTTTGTGGAATATCGACAAACCCGAGGGTATGTGGAACGATGAATATTTGACTTGGTCTATTGCTAACCTTAAATTTCCTCAGGATTTTTTTAAGGGTGTTGCCAACAATTGCCATGCCCCTCTTCATTATTTTTATCTAAAAGGTTGGATGGCAATATTCCGCGATTCGGATATTTCTCTAAGGGTTTCATCTCTTGTTCCGGGTGTGATTTCAATTTTTACGATGTATTTGTGTGCAAAAGAATACCTTGTAAAAAAATATGGTGAGCTCTGTGCGCTCTCTGCTGCATTCATTACGGCTATAAGCGGGTTTTTAATATATTTTTCTCAAGAAGTTAGAATTTACTCTCTTACTTTTTTAATTTCATCACTTGTACTTTACTATTCGCTTAAGGTTTTTAACAATCCTTCAAACAAAAATTGCTGGCTATTGACTCTATTTTCTCTTTTGTTGATTTTTGAGCACACAATAGGCTTTGTTTTTGTTTTATTTAATATTTGCGCTCTAATTGCTTTTATGCAAAGGAAGAAAAAAGAGAATAATCTTTTTAATAATGTTGTAGCAATAATATTACTATCCCTTCCTCTTGTGCCGTTTTTATACGGTCTTTTTGCTCATCCCAAGTACTTTAGTCAATGGTGGGCACCATTTAGTTGGTCAAAATTGTTTTTCTATTTTACCGATTTATTTTCTCCGGTGTTAAAAAATATTTCAAACGCACCACCTAGTTTCCTAAAGCAAATTTTTGACAACGCGTCTTTAAACATTGGTTTTATTATATTTGCAATTGTGCCGACACTAATTTGTATAGGGCTTTTAATAAAAGCATTTCAAAATGGCAGACGTGTGAACTACTATCTTTTGTGTGTTTTTTGCGCAACATTTTTAACCGTGTTGATTGCAGCATTGTTTGGAAAAATCATATTCCTTACAAAGTATTTAATTGAACTCTACCCGATACTTATTTTGCTTGTCGCAGTCGGCTGGTCAACCATGCAGTTAAAAGGTTTTAAGATTTGCCTTGCGACTATATTTTCGGTACTTACACTCTTTTATATAATTGTTTCATATACTTCGCCCGTTCGACTGGTAAGAACTGAGGGGCAAAGACTTGTAGTTAGCGCTCTTGTGAAGATGAAGATAAATGCTGATGATAGAGTTCTTTATCTTTATTACCCTCCGTCAAGGTTTGAAAAATATACAAAAGAAAATAATCTTTTTTTTTACTCAAATTCAATAGACAAGTATAATTTTCCCTACATTGTCTATCCGTATGATTCAAACACAAAAGAGGCTTTTGAGAACGGAAAATACTTGTATCATGATGTATTTTTGATGAAAAGAAATGATAAAATCAGTAATTTTTTAAATGATAATTATTTTTCAAAAATCAAAAAGGGTGAGAAGTTTTTCGTGGTGGAGCTTAAAACAATTTCATTCTTTAGTGAGCAAAGACTGGAAAATATTGTGCTAAATGAAGAAGAATACAATAGAATCCCTTTTTTGTATCTGGTTAATTCTTATGCCAAAAACTACGTACTCAAAGAATCCAAGACAAAACTTGCCTATAAAGGACATTGGGATACGGGAGATTGGAGAATTTACCTTTTTGAAAAGGCTTAATTCTTGTTTTCTTCAATATTATCTCTTGTAATGATTCTGTCAATAAGACCGTACTCAAGAGCTTCTTGTGCTGTCATAAAGTTGTCACGTTCAGTATCTTTTTTAATTCTTTCAACTTTTTGACCTGTGTGCTCTGCCATAAGCTCATTTAGCATGGTTTTCATTCTTAAAATTTCTTTTGCTTCAATTTCAATATCTGTTGCCTGACCCTTAGCACCACCTAAAGGTTGGTGAATCATTATTCTTGCATTAGGCAGTGCAAGGCGTTTACCTTTTGTACCGCCCGAGAGCAAAAATGCGCCCATAGAAGCTGCATCACCAAGGCAAATTGTTGAAACATCGGCTTTTATTAATTGCATAGTATCATAAATTGCAAGTCCTGCAGTTATGACGCCGCCGGGGGAGTTAATGTAGAGCATAATATCTTTTTCGGGATTTTCACTATCAAGCAATAGCAGCTGTGCTACGATAGAATTTGCAACATCATCATCAATCTCTGAACCAAGGAAAATTATCCTCTCTCTTAAAAGTCTTGAGAAAATATCAAAAGACCTCTCGCCTCTGGAGGATGATTCAATTACTGTTGGAACATAGTCAATGATTTTGTATTCGTTCATTATATTTCCCTTTTAAAATATCTGCTGAATCATTATATTATTAAAAATGTTAAAAATTCAACTCTAAATGCTTTTAAATAATTTGTTTGTAGTATAATTAGCTTTGGTGGGTTTTTTGCCCTGTTTGGTAAGTAATAAAGGAAGTTTTGATTATGTATAATGTTGCAATTATCGGTGGCGGTCCTGCGGGAATTTTTACTGCTCTTGAAATAACAAAATTAAAGCCTGACTGGAAAGTGGTTTTAATTGAAAAAGGCAGCAAAATTGAAAACAGAAAATGCCCCATGAGAGAAGGTTTAAAACAATGCGTAAACTGCAAAAACTGCGGACTTCTTTGCGGTTGGGGCGGTGCAGGTGCTTTTTCTGACGGTAAATTGACTTTAACGCCTGATGTTGGCGGTCACTTGGTAGATTATATGTCATATAAAGAGGTGGAAGACCTTATTGCCTATTGTGACAAGTTATACTTGGAACATGGTGCAACAGAAGTTGTTTATGGCACAAACAGAGAAGAATTTGCCGATATTGAGCGTGCTGCAACACTTGCCGAGCTTAAGCTTGTACATTCTCCTGTAAGACACCTTGGTACAGAGCGCTCTTTGCATGTACTAAAGCATATGCAAGATTATTTGAATGAAAAAATCACTATAATTAACAATCAAAAAGTTGAAAGTTTAATTGTTGAAAATGAACAGGTAAAAGGTTTTGTAACAAACACAGGTGATAAAATTTTAGCGGATTACATTGTAGTTGCCCCCGGTCGTGAGGGTGCGGATTGGCTGACTCATGAATTTGCAAAAAATAAAATCGGCATGGTAAATAACGCAGTTGATGTAGGTGTTCGTGTTGAACTTCCCGCAGCTGTTATGGAGCCTATTACATCAAGACTTTATGAATCAAAGTTAATCTATCATTCTCCTACTTTTGGTGATGAAGTAAGAACTTTCTGTATGAATCCTAACGGCGAAGTTGTAAATGAAAACTACAACGGTATTTCAACCGTTAACGGTCACTCATATGCTAATAAAAAGACTGATAATAC
>CALUYX010000025.1 GCA_944325115.1 Candidatus Gastranaerophilales bacterium
AAAAGACAACTGCGACATCATTGCAAACGGTGAGTGTGATTTGGAGTATTTAAAAGAACTATTAGGAAAAATTTCTGTTGCGGCACAAAATCTCGGAAAAAAATTAAAATAAAGCGCAACTTTTTTTATTTACGGTTTTTGTACTTTTCGTCAGAAAATTAAGAAGCGAGAAGTATTTATGCATATTAATCCGATTCAAATTAACACGTTGCACAACAATAGTGCCAAAATTAAGAAAAACAACTCAAATGTAACTATTGCAACCAAAAGCTTACCTATGCCGACAAGCGCACATTATCTCAGCTTTATGGGCGGCAGCAGCTTAAACTTAAAAGAAAGTATTCAAAACCTCGAAAAAATCTCAAAAGAAGGTGAAGATAAATTTCCAAAAGGAATAAAGGAAGATGCACAAGAAGTAATAAAAAGCGGAAATCCTGAAAACAAAACACTTATTGATGTGCACAAAAATAAATATTCACTTTTGAAAGACTGTTATAACTTAGACGACGCTAAAGCATTATATGATGAATTCAGCGGTGTAATAAGCGATAATCAAATAGGATATATGCCCGATTCATTTGTTGACAGAGTGAAAAAAGGCGAAGTGGAAAACTTTAACAAAGACGAAGACCTTGCATTTCAGCTTTTAAAACTGTACTGGGCAGATGGTTTCTCGCTTACCGACTTAAAAAGATACAGCGGCACCGACCTTTATCACACTTTGAAAAAATTCAATATCCCCATGATGGATAAAGATTATGCCCATGTGCTTAAGTTTTCAGACAAAGAATACAACGAGCGTCTAACAAAAGAAATGGCACAAAAGCGTGCAGAATCAATGGAAAGAAGACTTCAAGAAAAAGAGGGTGAACCCGTCTTTATACCAAGAGGTCCTCTTAGCGACATTCATAAAAAACATATATCCGAGGGTCTGATTCAATATTATGCCAAACACCCCGAAAAACGCGCTGAAATGTCTCAAAGACAGATTGAATATTTTAAAAACAATCCCGAGCAGGCAGAGTTAATGGGTAAAGCAATGGACTATGCTTGGAATAAAACGCAAGAAGGTATGAGTATTAAAAGACAATTATCAAAATTCTTCAAAAAACAAAGAGTAACATTTGACAAAAACAGTCTGTCCGATGAAGCAAAGATGACTCCGGAACAACGTGCTGTTATGTCAGATTTTTGGGCAAAAAACGCTTGGGCAAGGGACTTATTTTCTAAAGCCACAATTAGTGGTTGGGAATATGTAAAAAACAGAAAAAATACTGATATAAATATAAACGATGTGCTTAAAGTTAATGTAAAATACAACCTTATACCCGCAGGCTATGTTGATGATGTCAGAAAATGGACTCTAGAGAAAGGTATCAGCACACTTGGAGTTGACTTTCAAAAACTTAAAACACAAAATTACGACGAAGACAACTGCAGAAGTTTTGCCATCCTTAGTGCCCTTTACACCAAGAATATACCCATGAGCGGCGATTTTATAACAAGCTCGCTTGGCGCAGCATTAATTTCAATAAGAAATGAAATATTTTCTAACAAAATACCTCCAAAATATGCAGACAACATAGAATTTCTAAAAAGAGCTGCGGTTGCAATAGACCAGCTGTACTACCCTGAATACAGATATGGCGATACATCGGAAGTTTTTGGAGAGCCAAGACCCGTTAATTACGACCAAGTAGTCTTCACGCTTGATATGATATCAAAATACGCCGTCTACTATAATCAAGACAGCTTCATAACCTACTTGAAAAACAAACTTGATAAAGGGTATGAAATAATTACAAACCCTCATACACAAGTAAACAGACAAAAATTTTATGATTTTGTCGGCACAGACCCGTTTGGTGCGTTATATAAAATACCAAAATCATAATAAATAAATAGCATATTTGACAGCTCATCCCGTTTTAACGTAAAATATAGAAAATACTATGTTGCATATGCAACACATGTACCGGGAGAGAGTTTATGAAAATTAATATGACCAGAAAACAGTGGGCTGTATTAATCTTACTTGTTATTATTGTTCCGATAATATACAACAAAACAGCAGGCTTCATTGGCGGTATGATTCAAAAGCAAGCCATGAAAATGCCAAAAGAAGTTGAAGTAAACAACCCACAAATTAAAGAAGTCAATGTGTCTGCCGAATCAACAGGGCGTGTTGAAGCACAGTATTCCGTAGATGTCATCGCCAGAGTTTCGGGCTTTTTATTGCAAAAACACTTTAAAGAGGGTGATTTTGTAAAAAAAGGGCAATTACTATTTCAAATTGACCCAAGGGAATTTCAAATTGAAGTTAATAACGCTCGCGCCACGGTTAACCAGTACAGCGCTTTACTTAAAAACGCTCAGCAAGAGCTAAACAGAGCAAATGCACTCATAAAAGAAGACCTTATAAGTCGCTCGGATGTTGACCAAAGCCTTGCAACAAGAAACCAAAATAAAGCACTTTATGATGCAGCAAGACAACAACTTGAACTGGCGAAGGTAAATCTCAGCTATACATCCATAAAATCCCCGATTGACGGCAGGATAGGTAAAGTAAACATTACAGAAGGTAACTATGTAACACCGACATCAGGCTCTCTTGTTAACATAGCAAGTATAAGCCCTGTTTACGTTACTTTTAGTCTGAAGAGTGATGATTTTGTCAAACTGCTGAAAGCAAGTGACAGATTTAAAGATGTCATAGTCCGTGTACAATTCAGTGACGGAAGCTGGTACAACAAGACAGGTAAAATTAACTTTGTAGATAACAAAATTGATAAAGACTCAGGCTCAGTCACAATGAGAGCTACTTTTGAGAACCCAAAAAGCTGGCTTATGCCGGGCGATTATATGAAAGTAGAGCTCATTGCTCCAAAAAAAGTTGCCTTTCTTACAATTCCTCAAGCCTGCACAAAGGGTGATGCCATGAGCGGGTATTATGTATGGACGGTAAAAGACAACAAGGCAGTTAAAACAAATATTAAGGTTTCAGACGATATTGACAATAACTGGGTAATAGACAGCGGTCTTAGTGAAGCCGATGTTGTTGTGGTTTCGGGCACACAAAACATAGCAACAGAGGGTCAAAAATTAAAAATTATTCAGAAAAAAGAAACACAGGAGCAGTAATCTGTAAAGCCTATGAAACAAATATTCGACAAAGAAAAGTTATTCTTTTTTATTAAAAAGCCGAGATTTGCTCTTGTAATATCAGTGTGTATTGTTATACTGGGGCTCATTTCTATTTTTAGTCTAAAACAGGAAAGCTACCCCGATGTTACGCCGCCTCAGGTTAGAGTAAGCGCCTCTTATCAAGGTGCAAGTGCCGAGGTTATAGAATCATCAATTGCAACAATACTGGAAAACAAGCTAAACGGCGTTGAAGACTTAACCTATATGAGTTCAACCTCAAGTGACGGCAGCTATTCGCTCACATTATATTTTAAAGTCGGGTCTGATAAAAACATAAACCTGATGAATGTCCAAAACAGAATTCAACAGGTACAATCACAGCTTCCAGAGGATGTGCAAAGAACAGGTGTAACCGCAATCAGCCGCTCATCAGGCTCAGGTGCCGTTATTTTGACACTATATCCGGAATCAGGCGATTGGACACAACTTGACCTTACAAACTACGGTTCAATATACATTAAAGATGAACTGAAACGTGTCGAAGGGGTTGCCGATGTAAGCGTATTTGGCGGCGGCAACTACTCTATGAGAATTTGGCTGGACCCTCAGAAAATGGCAGGGTTGAACATATCTACAAGCGAAGTTCAAAGCGCAATAACCTCGCAAAACACACAAGTTGCTACAGGTGCTCTGGGACAGCTTCCAACGGATTCAAAAAGAGCACTGCAGATTACACTAAAAACTCAAGGCAGATTGGCTGATGTAGAAGAATTTGAAAATATAATCATACGTTCAAACTCTGACGGCTCAAATGTCAAAATTAAAGATATTGCACGAGTTGAGCTTGGTGCAGAATCATACTCAAACTTAGGTCTTGTAAACGGTAAACCCTCTGCCGTTGTTGTAATTTCACAACTCCCCGACGCAAACGTAATAAATCTTTCAAAAGCCGTTAAGGCAAAAGTTGACGAGCTAAACTCAAGGCTTACAAACGGAATAAAAATACTATATGTCAAAGATGATGCCGACTTTATCCATGAGTCAATGAAAGAAGTTGAGTTTACAATCTTTTTGACGGCAATAATTGTAGTTGTAATTATATTTCTTTTCCTTGGTGATGCTATGGCAACTCTTGTACCATGTGTTACCATACCAGTTTCGCTTATAGGTACATTTTTTGCACTAAAAGCGTTTGGAATGTCAATAAACCTCTTATCCTTGTTTGCTTTGGTTCTTGCGGTCGGTGTAGTTGTGGATGACGCAATTGTAGTTATTGAAAACGTTAACCGTCACATAGAAGAGGGTAAATCAGCTATCATTGCAACGCAACTTACTATGCAAGAAGTTGGTTCATCTCTTGTTGCTATGGCAATGGTTCTTATGGCGGTTTTTGTACCGATTGTCTTTATGGGGGGCATGACAGGCGTTATGTATAAACAATTTGCCGTATGTATTGCCGTATCAATAGCAATTTCTGCAATCTGCGCCTTGTCACTATCACCCGCCATGTGTTCGCATTTTCTGGGTCACCATAACAGTGACAATGCTAAAGGTTTTGGCATAACAAAACATCCGCAATTTGCACTGCTTAAAGAAAAAATAACAAATGAGTTAAAGATAATTGTAGAAAAATTTAACTACGGTTTCTCAAAAGTAGAAGATTTTTACATGGAATACGTTAAAAAGTTTGTCTACAACAAAAAACTTGTTATAATTTTCTACATTTCAATCGTTGCACTGACATTATTCAGTTTTAAATTTATATCAACAGGTTTTATCCCTGATGAAGACCAAGGAATGCTCCTTGCAAGTATTACGCTGCCTGATGGCGCTTCACTGCAAAGGACAGAAGATGTTTCCATTAAATTTACCGAACAAATAAAAAATATTGAAGGTATAAACGCCGATAAATTGACCGTTTTTGGCGGAGATGGCGCAACAAACCAATCTACGGTTATTATTCAGTTAAAAGAATACAAAGAAAGAAGAGTTAACCCGATACAATGGGTCGTAAGAAAATTTCAAGGACGCCCCACGGACATGTCACATACTGCAATACTAAACCAGATAAGAGCAGTTGCAGCAAACACAAAAGAGGCGTCAATTGTTGCTTTTTCACCTCCGGCAATTACAGGTATGAGTATGATGGGCGGTTTTGAATTTCAAATGCTCTCTCAAGGCGAATACACAGCCCAAGAGCTTGAAAGCTGGGCAAATAAACTTGTTGCGGCAGCAAATCAAGACCCGTCATTATCCAGCGTGTATACATCATTTCAGGCAAATGTGCCACAATATATAGTAGACATAGACTACGAAAAAGCCATGGCACAAAACATTGATTTACAGGAACTTTACACTACATTATCTTCAACACTTGGTACGCGATATGTAAATGACTTCAATAAATACGGTCGTGTATTTAAGGTTCAAATGCAGGCAGAAAGCAGATTTAGAGATAAAGCAACTGACCTGTCAGGCATATATGTTAAAAATAAAAACGGTGTCATGGTACCAATATTATCAGTAGTTAAACTAAGACAAGCGGTAGGTACCGCCTCAATTACAAGATACAACCAGTATGAGTCTGTTCAAATTCAAGGTCAACAAGCTGCAGGAAAAAGCTCTGGTGACGCTATGAGCGCCATGGAAAATGTTGCTAAAAATACTCTTCCCTCGGATATAACTTTTGACTGGTCAGGTACCTCAGCTCAAGAAAGAGAAGCATCAGGTCAAACGGCAATTGTTGTAGGCATGGCACTGATATTTGTATACTTATTCCTTGTTGCACTCTATGAAAGCTACACAATACCCGTTGCGGTTTTGTTAATTTCACCGATTGCAGCACTGGGGGCGTTAATATTCCAGATGATGATAAATCAATCCTTTGACATCTATTCGCAAGTCGGCATGATAACACTTATCGGTCTTGCCGCAAAGCAATCCATACTTATTGTCGAGTTTGCAAAAGAAGAACACGAGAAAAACGGTTTACCTATAAGAGAAGCCGCTATTAAAGCTGCTAAACTAAGATTTAGAGCAATTATGATGACAGAGCTTGCATTTATTTTGGGTGTTATGCCTATGTTATTTGCGCAAGGCGCAGGTGCCAATTCAAGAATTTCTGTTGGCTCTACAGTTTTTGGAGGTATGATTGCCGCATGTACGATAGGTGCAGTTTTGACACCCGCATTTTATGTCTTGGTACAGGAGTTTGTAGACAAATTCCCCAAAAAAGAAATAACTGAAAAAGATTTGGAGATATAAAACTTTTATGAAAAAAATCATAAGCATACTTTTAATATTTCAAGTTTTTTCACAGAGCGCATTTGCGTTAAATTTTTTCAACAAAAGTCAGGAACAAAAGCTTGATGATACACAAAATACAGTGGAAGAAATTAACGAAAACGAGTATGATTCAGCCAATTTCTTTATTTATGATGATTCTGATTACTTGGCACAAGAAGAAAATACAGTAAATAACAGTGACGATAAAAAAAGCTGGTTTAACTTTGGTAAAAAGGAGAAAAAACCACAAAAAAAAGAAGATATCTACATTGTTAAACCTGATAAAAAAGACAAAAAGAACACTAAATCTCAAGTAAAAAAAGAGGCAAAAAGAAAAGCTCGCAACGAACAAATAAAAAAAGATTCCTCTCAAGAAGCCAAAGGGATGTATGAAACAAAATTTCCCGAGATAACTTCAAAGATTGAATACAACAGTATTAACGGCGAAGTTACACTTGGCGATTGCATAAAACTTGCCATTTCTAACCACCCTGCAATAGTTTCTGCAATCAGTAATGCCGAAATCTATAAATCAAAAATCGGACAAGCTTGGGCAAATTACTTCCCGACAATTAGTGCAGGCGCAAGCTATTCAAGAAACGATATGTTAAACACCATAGGCAATAGCGCCTACATGCGTATGATGGCACAGAGATATAATATGTTCTATGTGCCCACAATAACAGCCAACATGCTTTTATTTGACTTTGGCAAGACAAAAGCTACTGCCGATATGGCAAAAAGAAATTATGAATCGTCCAGATTTGACGCTGAAACAAGCATTGAAAGCGTTATATATAATGTAAAAGTCGCATATTATAATATGGTGTTTGCTCAAGCACAAAAAATTGTATACGAAGATACGGTAAAAGATTATGAGCTACAGCTAAAACAGGCGGAAGCCTATTATAATATCGGTAAAAAAGCAAAAATTGACGTCACAACAGCTCAATATAACCTTGGTAACGCAAAAGTAAACCTGATTAAAGCAAAAAATACTCTCGAGCTTGCAGCAGTTGAACTTGCAAACGCGGTAGGTATACCAGAGATGGAAAATGTAGTCTTAAAAGACAAATTAAACACTAAAATGTATGATGTTAATTTTCCGGACTTAATAAAAACAGCGGAAGAGTCACGTCCATCACTACTTTCAGCGAAAAAGAAAATGGATGCAGCAGAGCTTAATATACGTGCCGCAAAACGAGCATTTACACCCGAGTTGAGCGCGTTTGGCTCATACGACCATGGTGGCAGACAAATAGACAGTGATTACGGTTATCAATTCGGTGTGCAGTTTAACTACGCCTCACTCAACCTAATGTCACTAAAAAAACAGCTTGATGAAGCTAATGCAACATACAAAAAATATGCCGCAGATTTTGAGCAAACCAAGCAAAATGTTTATCTTGAAGTAAAAAGCGCCTACATCAGCCTTTTAAATTCGCACGACAGCCTCGGTGTAGCAAAACTTGCGCTTCAACAAGCCAAAGAACAACAATATCAGGCATTTAGAAGATATCAAGTAGGTCTTGGAAATGCCATTGAATTTAAGGATGCAGAAAATACGTACCTAAATGCCCAGTTAAGCTACTACTCAAATCTGCTTGATTACAACGTAAATGCAGCAGAACTTGAAAGGGTAATAGGTGCTCCAATAAAAGAATCAAATATTGATTTATAGTGGAGCACCTTGGGTTGTAATGAAAGTTAAAATATTTTTTGCTTAAAATAAAGCCTTATATGCCAATTTGCATATAAGGCTCAGAATGTAAGCATTCAAGGTAGTCTTTGCAATGTTAGGCATAACTAACATGTATTATAGAGATTTCTGTGTCTTTGTCAAGCAAATTATTCGTAACGCAATGCATCAATCGGGTTGAGTTTCGAAGCCTTGTATGCGGGATAATAGCCAAAAGTCATTCCTACAAGACCTGAAAAACCAAACGAAAGAAGAATTGGCATAAGTGTAATAGCAACTTTCATTTCGCTAAAAGTGCCAATAAGTTGCGCTATTATAACTCCGCATACAACCCCTATTATGCCGCCTATTAAAGACAAAACAAGCGCTTCAACAAGAAATTGAACCTGAATATCCATAGATTTAGCACCAATTGCCATACGTATCCCGATTTCTTTTGTGCGCTCTGTTACTGACACAAGCATGATATTCATAATACCTATACCGCCAACAAGAAGAGAAACAGAAGCAATTGCCCCAAGTAAAATTGCCATTGTGTTTGAGGCTTGTTTAACTGTTTCAAGCATTTGAGTAAAATTTCTTATAGTAAAATCATCCTCATCATTTTTACCTATTCTGTGACGCTCACGTAAAAGCTCTTTTATTTCTTCTTCAGCTGACGCTAAGGAATCCGCATCTTTTGCCTGAATGTTTATAAATTTAACAGTGCCCGGGAAAGATGTACCAAAGAGTTTTTTTTGTGCTGTTGTAACAGGAACAAGAACAGTATCATCCTTATCCTGTCCCATGCCGTTTTGCCCTTTTTCCTTTAGCAACCCTACTACCTTAAAAGGCATACCGCCTATTCTTATGACTTTATTTACAGGGTTAACGTCGCCAAAAAGGTTTTGCGCGACTGTTGCGCCAATAAGCGCTGACTTTGTACTATTTTTGATATCGTCTTTGTTTAAATTTCTGCCTGATTCAATTTCCCACAACTGTACATCCATATACTCAGGAGTTACGCCATAAACTGATGTTGACCAGTTTTGATTTGAATATATAATCTGCTGAACTCCATTTACCGTAGGTGCAGCAATTTTAACAGAAGGGCAATTTTTAACAATAGCTTCAGCGTCTTTTAGAGTTAATGTAGGTTGAGACCCTGAGCCCATCCTCACCCCGCCTGACGTAGTTGAACCGGACATAACCATAAGTATATTAGAGCCCATCGACTCAATGTCTTTTGTAATCCTCTGCTTTGCGCCTTCACCTATTGAAAGCATTATGATAACAGCTGCAACACCAATTATAATACCTAAACTGGTAAGGACTGAGCGCATCTTGTTGACCTTAAGAGAGCGCATTGAGATTTTAAGAGTAGATGAAAAATCTATCATACAAAAGCCTCCGCTCTTGGCTTATCACTAACTATTTTGCCATCCTTAAATCTTACAACTCTTTTTGAATACTCTGCAATATCAGGCTCATGCGTTACAAGGATAATTGTTTTACCTGCCTTTTCATTAAGGTTTACAAAAAACTCCATTACCTCAATACTTGTTTTGGTATCAAGGTTTCCTGTCGGCTCATCTGCAAGAATTATTGGTGCATCATTAACAATGGCACGGGCTATAGCCACCCTCTGCTGCTGACCGCCTGACATTTGATTGGGCAAATGATTTTCTCTGTGTTTTAATCCTACAATCTCAAGCGCATATCGGGCTTTTTCAAGTCTTTCATGCGGTGGAATCCCCTTGTATATCATAGGCATTTCAACATTTTCAATGGCACTTGTTCTTGGTATAAGGTTAAAGCCCTGAAAAACAAAGCCTAATTTAAGGTTTCTAATTTCAGAGAGTTTATCTGCGCTTAAGCTTAGGACATCAATCCCGTCAAGATAATAACTGCCTGAAGTTGGTTTATCAAGACAACCGAGAGTATTCATAAATGTTGATTTACCCGAGCCTGATGTCCCCATAATAGCTACAAACTCGCCCTCTTCAACACTTAAAGACACATCGTCCAACGCATTAAAGGAGCTGTCGCCTGTTTGATATGTTTTTATAAGATTTTTTATTTCTATTAAACTCACTAAAACATCCTCATCGGGCGTCTTTGAGCATTAGTTTTTTTACCTGTTGAGCTATCCGTTATTACTCTGTCGCCCTCTTTAATATCACCCGTTTTAATTTCCGTATAATCACCGTCAGATGCACCTGATGTTACCTCAACTCTTTGCGGACGCCTGTTTTTACCGATTATCCAAACACCTTGTTTTTCAAATTTCTTTCCTCCGGTAACTTCTTTTGGAGTAAATCTAAATGCTGCAACAGGAACTGCCACAACATCTTCGCTCCTGTTTGTAATAATTGAAACATTGGCTGTCATACCGGGGATAAGCTTGTTATCAGTATTTGTTACATCAACTACAACTGTGTATGTTACAACATTTGACACTGTTGTCGGTGAAATTCTTACTTGAGATACTTTTCCGTAGAACTCTTCATTAGCATAACCATCAAGCGTATATTTTACTTCTTGCCCAACTTTTATTCTGCCGATATCAGCCTCAGAAACATTTACCTCTATTTGCATCTGTGTCAAATCTTGAGCCACCATAAACAGTGTTGGCGTTTGAAAGCTTGCCGCAACAGTTTGACCCACATCTACACTTCTTGATACAACAACACCATCAACAGGAGAGATGATTTTTGTGTATCGCAGGTTTGTAAGGTTATTTTCAAGCGTAGCACTTGCTTGGCTTATCTGTGCTCTTTGAGCATTAAGCTCAGCCAGATTGGACTTATAATTTGCCTCTGCTAAGTCTAAATCATTTTTTGAAACATAGTTTTTTGTATAAAGTCTTGCATAGCGCTCATAGTTTTTCTTTTCATAGTTAAGCATTGTTTTTGTTTTTTCATAATTTGCCCTTGCAGCATTTAAGTCACTTCTGGCTTTATCAACTTGCGCTTGAAATAATGCAGGGTCAATTTGCGCCAGCAGCTGACCTTTTTTAACTTTTGAATTGTAGTCTACATAAATATCTTTTATTGTACCTGACACTTGAGTACCAATATCAACCGTTTGAACAGGATTTATTGTACCTGAAGCTTCAACACACTCAATTATTGTTCGTTTTTTCACAGGAACACTTTTATATGTGGTAATTTTTTTTGACACAGCTTGTTTTATACCAAATAGCAGTAAAATAATCACCAAAATTGCAGCTGTTATTATAATTATACGTTTTTTCATCTTACCCCCATGGATTTTTTAAATTCTTCTCTTGCTACATTATAGTCAAATACTGACTGTACAAAGGCAAGTTGAGCGTTGTTGTAGTTTGTTTGAGCATCCTGTAGCTCAATAAAATTGTTTAACCCTACTGCGTATCTGCCGTCTGCAAGCTCAAAATTCTCCAACGTTTGACGAACTTTATCTGCCATAAGCGGGATTGTTTTTTCCAATCTTCTCATAGCAAGATAGTATTTTTGAACTTCAAAATTAATATTTTTTTCAGACAGGTCAACATTATCTTTTGCAATATCAAGATAAGATTTACCCTCATCAATTCTATATTTAATATCCATTATATTAACCATGGGAAAATCCAGTCCTGCACTTGCAGTAAAACCAGTGTTTGACTGTCCGTCCATTCTCCTTAGGTTATATCCTGCTCCCGCTGTTATCTCAGGCGCCCAAGACCTTTTGACTTGCTTAAGAGATTCCTCCTGAGCCCTCACTATCATTTTAAGAGATTTAAGGTCGGGTCGGTTTTCATATGCATTTTGAATTGCCTCCTTAAGTTCAATAACATAAGGGTCGAATTTATAGTTCTTTAAAATATCTTGTTTTTGAATGCCTGATGTCAAAAGCACGACAGAATGCTCAAAATCGTCATCCTCGCCGTTCTTTTTTATCGAACCAATTTCAACTGTTTCCATTTTGTAATTATTTCTTAAAAAATCAAAATTTTCAGTGTTTTCTACGCTAAAATCTCTCTCTTCCATATAAAACATTGAATTTTTAAGATTGACCATGGCTGTATCATATTTATACTGTGCATCTATAAGTTGAGTCTTGGCATCGGTCAGATAAACTTCAGCGTTTACTAAATCTATTCTTGATTTTAACCCTTCCTCAAACATAGCCTTTGTACGCTCATAATTAAGCGAGTTAATTCTTACCGAACGCTCGTATATATCAACGTTAGCAAGTGCTGCAAGTACAGCAAAATAAGCTACACGAACATTATATACGGTTTCTAAAATGCTGTAGTCAAGGTCATAACCTGCAGATTCTCTGTTAAATTTTTGCATGTTAATGCCCGCAGTAGTTTTGCCAAAGTTCCAAATAAGCTGATTAACACTTGCATTTAATTGGTAATAGCCGTTAGAATTGCTTCTGGTTGAGTTTCTCCACATACTGCTTGAGGTATAACCCGCCGAGTTGCTATATTGATAATCATACCCTGTACCTATACCAAGCATAGGGAAATAATCAGACTTAGCTTGACCAACTCTACTTTTTTGTATCTGAAGATTGTTAGCAGAAATTCTTATATTTGGGTCGTTATTAATTGCATATTCTACACAATCATCAACAGAGAAGACTTTTTTTGTTTTTTTATCATCCTCATCTACGGTAATAACTTCTTTTTGTTCAGTTTGTTGTTTTTGCTTTTTCTTAAAAGGGTTTAAAGTGAAAGAATAACTTGCCTGCGCTGATATAAAAATAAGAAGTAAAAGTATAAATATTTTTTTGTTTATTGCGCAATTTTTTGGCATAAATACCCCTTTTATAATAATTTTATTTTTTGATTAAACAGTGTCAACCATGCTTATGGATGATTTAGACAATAACATTTATTGCTAAACTTACTTAGGTAAATAATAAGGAAAAAATTTATGAAAAAACTTTTTTTACTTATCATCACACTCTTTGCATTCATGTTAATTTCTGATGCAAAGGCTCCCATTGATAATAACGCAGATGAATACACAAAAGTTCATGCAGCGCATATTCTTGTTGCCAGTGAATCAAAAGCAAAAGCTTTAAAATATAGAATTGAAAATGGTGAATCTTTTGGCGCAGTCGCTAAAAAATACTCCTCATGCCCATCTGGTGAATTTGGTGGTGATTTAGGATATTTTGGACGCGGACAAATGGTTAAAGAATTTGAGCAAGCTGCTTTTTCTTTACCTGTTGGAGTAGTTTCCGACCCTGTTCAAACAGATTTTGGCTGGCATTTAATAAAAGTTTACGACAAGCAATAGACTAAAGTGCTTTTTGCAGTTTTTTGATTTTTCTCACAAGAATTGTTGATGAAATCATGCATGCAACAAAAAGCGCCACCGCAAGACCTATCCAAAAACCTATAAGAACAATATTAAACTTAAAAGCAAAAATGCAGCCTATCGGAATACCTATAAAAAGATAAGCAATAGCCATAGTTATCATAATGGGTTTTGTATCTTTTAAACCCTTTAGTGCACCAACGCATGCACATTGTATTCCATCAAAAAACAAAAAGCAAAGTACAATGTTCATAACAGGTAATGCGGTAAGCACTACTGCTGAGTCATTAGTAAACAATGAGAGCAAATACTCGGGCAAGAAATAATATAAAAGTGCCGTTAAACCCATAAAGATAAGTGTCAAGTAAACTCCTGAAAGAGAAAATCTTTTCACGTTCAAGATATTTTTCTCGCCATTTGCAAAGCCGACTTTTATAGCTATGGCATTTGAAATTGACATGGGAAACATATAAGTAACACTGGTAAGTGTAATTATAATATTATGTGCTGCAGCAAGTTGTGCTGAAAATTTACCCACAAGAACAGCTGTAATATTAAAACCCAAAAACTCAAAAAATAGCGCAAAAGAAATTGGCCAGCCTGTTTTTAAAAGCTCTTTAATATAAGTTTTAACTCTTCTTGACTTGCCCTTAAGAAATGGCAGACAATACAGTATCAATGCTATAGCACCTACTGTTCTTACCAAAAGACTTGCTATTGCAAGACCCTTTACTCCAAGCTCGGGAAAACCCCACATACCAAAGACAAGAGCAACATTTAAAAATAAATTTAGAAATATTTGTGCAACGGTAACCATATTTGGAAAAGTTACAATTTCATATGCTTGCAAAAATTCTTTCAAGGCAATAAAAATAAGTCCGCCAAATAAACCCCAGCTGCTTATATCAAGATATTCAACAACAAGAGGGTATAAATCGTCAGACAAACCAATTAAATCTATTTGATGGGTTATAAAGCGCACAAGACAGCAAAATATAAGCCCTACAATTAGCGAATATTTAATAGTTGTTTTGAACAAGGTCTTTGTTGTTTTTCTCTCGCCCCTAAGGTTTGATACAACAGGAGAAATACTTGCCATAAGACCTACTGCAGCTATCATAAAAGTCATAAAAATAGCCGATGCAACACTAATTGCGCCCAAAGTAAGTGTAGAGTGACGACCCGCAACTATAACATCACCCACATTTATCAGCATATTTGCCAAATTTCCTGCCATAATGGGAGCACTAAGCGTTATCAGCTCTTTTGCGTAGTTTTTATATATATTAAATTTTGCACTCAAAGTTTCCATAAGAGATACAATAACATAAACAAAAATTAAAACATTTTATACGGATTAATAATATTATTTGGGTCAAAAAGTTTTTTAATTTTTTCCATATATTCAATAGCACCACTATCAAGGGCATCTTTTAAATATTTCTTTTTTTCATAACCAATTCCATGTTCACCTGACAGACTGCCGCCAAGACTTATTGCAAGTGCAAAAAGTTCATCCTTTGCCTTTTCAAAGTTTTCTTTTTCAAGCCTGTCAGACAAATCCAGTGCAAAGTTGGGATGAATATTGCCATCTCCGGCATGACCCATAATGCAAACAATAATGTTGTATTTAGCGCAAATATCTTGAATACCCCTTACAAGAGGAACAATTTTTGAGCGCGGAACGACAACATCTTCGGTTATAACATTTGGTCTTAATTTTGTAACTGCAGCAAAAGAGCTTCTTCTTGCACGCCAAATTTTTTCATTTTCTTCTTCGTTTTGTGCTTGTATAATTTGAGCAGCATTTGATTCTTTTAAGATTTTAAGCACTTTTGCACATTCAAAATCAACACACTCTCTAAAGCCATCAAGTTCAATCAAAAGCACTGCCTCTTTATCGCACAAAAGCCCGCAGGGGTTGTATTTTTCGATAGTTGTAATTGTATTTTTATCAAGCAAATCTAAAGTTGCAGGTATAAAACCTGAATTAATTATACTGTTAACAGCACTTGTTGCTTCAAGTAAATCATTAAAATACGCAAGAGTAACAAGCCGTGTCTGAGGTTTGGGGATAAGTTTTAGAGTTATCTCTGTGATTATACCCAATGTACCTTCAGAACCCACAAACAGTGAAGTTAAGTTATAGCCGGTTACATTTTTTGCAATATCTGAGCCTGTTTTTATTATTTTTCCATCCGCAAGAACTACTTCAAGATTAACAACATAGTCTTTTGTTGAACCGTACTTAAATGTTCTCGGTCCGCCCGAAGATAGTGCAACAGCGCCTCCTATAGTTGAAACGGCTAAGTTTGATGGGTCAGGAGGAAAAAATAAGTTCAATTCTTCAGCTTTTTCATTTATATTTTTTATCACGGCATTTGGCTGCACGCGCATAGTTAAATCTTCTTTATTTATTTCAAGAATTTTATCCATTTTTGAAAAATGCATAACTATTGATTTTGTTTTTACTCTGCAACCGCCGCAATGACAAGTTCCCGCACCACGAGGGATAATCGAAACATTATACTTTAAGCCCAACAAAACAGTTTGTGAAACTTGACTTGAATTTGTAGGATATACCACAAACTCAGGCAGCATAATCTCCTTTGGATTTGGTGAAGTATCATAGGCATAAGGGTAGATATCCTCTTTTTTATAGAGAATATCATCTTTATAGATTCTTTTTAATTCCTCAAATAGTGCCTTATCCATAAGTTAATTATACATCGGGGAACTAAAAAATAAATACAGCGTCTAATAAATCAATGCCGTATTTGCTACTAGGCTCAAAGGAAGGTTATAGGTAAGTTTATAAAATACTTTGAGCCTTTTTTTATTTAATTAAATTTAAAATATAAGAGTAATAATCATTATTTGCAAAGACAATATTTTTTTCAATTTCTTCTTTTGTTAAATAGCCCAAGTTATAGGCAATCTCTTCAAGACAGGCAATTTTTATACCCTGATTATCTTCAATTGTCTTAATATAAGCCCCCGCCTGCATAAGCGATTCAAAAGTTCCGGTATCAAGCCAGCTAAATCCCCTGCCAAAGAGCTTTACGTCAAGTTTTTTCTTTTTCAAATATATGTTATTTAAATCTGTAATTTCAAGCTCACCTCTTTTTGAGGGCTTAAGAGTTTTTGCATACTTACAAACATTCTCATCGTAAAAATACAGACCGGTAATTGCATAATCGGATTTTGGCACTTTTGGTTTTTCAACTATTGACTTTACTCTGTTATTTTTATCAAATTGAACAACGCCAAACCTTTGAGGATTTTTTACTTTGTAGGCAAAAACAGTTGCACCCGAGTTAGTTGAAACATTTAAAGAAGCCTCTTGAAGCATTTTTGAAAAAGATTGACCGTAAAATATATTATCTCCAAGAATTAAAGCCACAGGCTCATTGTTAATAAATTCTTCACCTATAATAAAAGCTTGTGCAAGACCATCTGCCGAGGGTTGAATAGCATATGAAAATTTTACGCCAAAGCGTGAACCGTCACCCAAAAGTCTTTTAAAATTGTCCGCATCGCTTGGCGAAGTTATTATGAGTATATCTTTAATCCCTGACAACATTAAAGTTGAAATCGGATAATAAATCATAGGCTTATCATAAACGGGCAAAAGTTGTTTTGAAACAGCAATGGTTGACGGATACAATCTGCTGCCACAGCCGCCTGCAAGTACAATACCTTTTTTAACCAAATTATTGTGCATATAAACCTCTTAGCTATACTCATAAATAAATTAAGTGCGTTTTTTAATTGAAGCAATCCAGCTTTCATTATTTAAGTACCAATTTATCGTTGTTTTTATACCCTCATCAAAAGTGTAGACAGGCGACCAGCCCAGAGTATTTGTAATTTTAGTATTATCTATTGCATATCTTCTGTCATGACCTGCTCTATCTTGAACATATTCTATAAAACTTTCATCTTTATTCATTTCTCTCAAGATAATTTTTGCAATTTCAATATTTGATTTTTCACAATGTGCGCCAATATTGTACACTTCCCCTTCAAGACCTTTATGCAAAACCTTATCAATTGCGCTGCAGTGGTCATAAACATAAAGCCAATCACGAACATTTAGCCCATCGCCATAAAGCGGAACTTTTTGCCCATTTAAAAGCCTTGAAATAAAAAACGGTATAAGCTTTTCAGGATATTGGTAAGGACCATAATTGTTAGAACATCTTGTAATTATGACAGGCATTTTATATGTTTCAAAATAAGCTCTTACGAGCATATCAGCAGAGGCTTTTGAAGCACTGTAAGGCGAATTGGGAGCAAGTGGAGAATTTTCACTAAAATATCCGTTACAACCCAGTGACCCATATACTTCATCTGTTGAAACCTGTATATACCTTGAAACAGAAGTATCTTTTGCATATTCAAGCAGGTTCAGGGTACCTAAAACATTGGTTTTAATAAAAATTTCAGGATTTAAAATCGACCTGTCAACATGGGTTTCAGCGGCAAAATTAATAATACAGTCAACATTTTGCCCGATTTTTTCCGAAAGGTTTTTATCTGTAATATCTGCATTAACAAAAGTATAGTTAGGATTATCTTTTACATCATCAAGATTATTGATATTACCTGCATATGTCAAACTATCGAGGTTAAAAATTTTATAGTCAGGATATTTAGTCAACATATGCCTTATAAAACAGCTGCCAATAAAACCGGCACCACCAGTAACAAGAATTTTCACAATAAATCTTCCTCACTTATTTCTTCTAATTTCGGTTGATTTTTATCCTTTTCACTTAAAATAGGCTCAGAATCTTTTAAATAATTTGACCAATCAACACCTATTTGAGAGTCATTCCAAAAAACTCCCCTTTCATCAACAGGGGAATATTTTCCGCTTACTTTATACATAACTTCAGCGTACTCGCTTAATGTTAAAAAGCCGTGGGCAAAACCTTTTGGTATGTATAGCATTTTTTTGTTGTCAGCGCTTAAAATTACACCTGTCCACTTTCCAAAAGTTGGTGAGTTTTTTCTTAAATCAAGCGCAACATCATATATTTTACCGCTTATACAACGCACAAGTTTTGCTTGAACATTTGTTTTTGTTTGATAATGCAACCCTCTCAGCACACCAAAAGAAGATTTTGAGTGATTATCCTGCTCAAAATCATCGTTAATACCTAAAGATAAAAAATCAGACTTTTTATAAGATTCCAAAAAGAAACCCCTATTGTCATCAAAAACTTTTGGAATTACTATTTTTACTTCTTCAATGCTTGTCTTTTCCAACTCAAACGGCACAACAAACTCCTTATATAAGTATATTGTACCTTAATGCCAACAATATTAAAAGTCCGCATTTTTTATAATGCGGACTATTTAAACTTCCCTATCCTTATTATTTTTATTTATTATGTTAATTTAATTGCGCTGTTTTTAATGCTATCATCCATTGCTTGGTCTAATGATTCAAGTTCAGCTTGTGCTGCTTGCAATTGTGTTTCAACTTGAGTTTGTTCAGCTTCTAATTGTTGGTCACGTCTATTAACATCATTCATCAATGAATCTTCATATCCTTGGAATATTGAATCAGCTGCCATTTGTTGTCTGGACTGAACTAACGAGAATCTATCGAGAGCGGTTTGGTATGCAGTCCATTCCTTAGAAGTCGGGTCTAGGTCAGCGCTTTCATTTTGTAATCTTTGAACATTGTCAAAGTATGCACCTTGAATGCTGCCGTATTGTTCATTTTTGATGGCGTTTATATACCTTTGTGCGTATTGCGATTGGTTAGCAATAGATTGTCTTTCCTGCGAGATTTGTAACAATCTGTATTGCAGGTTAGAAACTCTTTGCTTCAACGCCATTTTTCTGAGTGAAATAGTTACCCAGCCCATGACTGACTCTCCTTAAGTTTGATTCCTCGTTTATTTTATTCTGCTCTCTTTACTCTTTAATAAAAAAATATTTTTTTAAAAAATTGCCTTTTTTGTTTTGTATTATTAAGATATGTAACAAAAGTATATACTTTTTGAATTTTTACCTACTAAATCGTTTTATATTATATACAAGATATATATATTTTATTAAGAAACTATAACGCAATTTAAGAAAACTAGCCTAAAAAAAGGCAAATTTGAATAGAGGATGAGGCAGTTCCGCAATAATATTTGCGGAATTTTTGCATATTAATGATATAATCCCTATATGAAAAAAATTATAGTTATATCCGGCAAACAATATAGCGGCAAAGACACACTGGCAAAGCTTTTGCTTCAATATCTTGATGGTTTTACAAGAGTTGGCATAGGTGATGCCATTAAAATTGAATATGGCAAGCAAAAAGGCTTAAGTTTTGATGAAATTGAAAAAAACAAACACTTATACAGAGCTGATTTAATTGCACTTGGTAACAAAGGTAGGCAAATAGACCCCGACTACTGGCTTAAAAGTATAATCGAATTAAAAGAAGATGTAATTGTGCCTGATATAAGAGTAGAACATGAGGCAGAATTATTCAGGTCGCATGGCGCATTTTTAATAAGAATAGAAGCAAGTTATGAAAACCGCTCCAAACGTGCTGTGATAACGAATGCTAACGATTCAACAGAAACAGCACTTGATAACTACAACAAATGGAACGCTATAATTGAGAATAACTCCGATTATGAAAATCTGGGAAATAAAGCACAAAGACTTTCACAAGAGATTAAAAAATTCTTCTCTTAAACTTCACGGAAGTTGTTTGTTATTAGATTAATGTATTCTAAAGCCTGAGTAAAATACTCCAAATCGCACTCACCGTTTGCAATGATGTCACAGTTGTCTTTTGCGGGGATTACGTATTTTTTTCCTGCCTTGCATACATAGTCCCAGTGTTTTAATGCGTTAGCGTGGTCTTGGTTTCTTTCTTTAGCCCTGTCTAAGAATCTCTTTTTTCTTGTTTTGTTATCAAGGTCTATGTATATTTTAATGTCAAACATATCATGGACTTCTTTGTATGTTGCTGCCATGCCTTCAACTATTATTATTTTTTTACTTTCAACATCAATTGCCTTTGGAATACTTATTCCTGTACCGTTTACAAGATATTGAGGTATTTTGACATTTTCTCCCTGTGCGAGTTTTTCTATATCTTCTCTTAATAAATCAAGTTGAAAGTTAAGAGGAGAATCGACATCGTAGCCTGAATCTCTTAATGCGTCAAATGTACCGTATTGTTTTATTAAATCTGAAATATCATTAAAGTAATTATCCGTATTTAGAATAGATATCGGAAGATTATTTTCTTCAATATATTTTTTAATACTGTTACATATTGTAGATTTACCGCTTGCGGATTCACCCGTTATTGAAATTAGAATCTTTCTTTTGGGTTGATTAATCAATCTGTCAAGAAAATTTTCAAGGAAATCAGTTTTAACATTGAGCAAAAGACGTTTTGGAGATTTTTTGTCGTAGTTGATGATTTG
>CALUYX010000026.1 GCA_944325115.1 Candidatus Gastranaerophilales bacterium
CCTGCGCTAAAGTCGCAATCAGGCGTTATAATATCAAGCAGGTGGTGTTTTACGCCCTGCATTTCTTCTTTTTTGGGCTTAGCGCTTACAATATCAAGACCCTTGTATACGCTTCTTGAGTCTGCACAGATAATCTCTGCGTTGATTTTTTTAGCCAAATCAATTGACAGACTTGTTTTTCCCGAGCAGGTCGCACCCGTTATCACCGTGATTGTAAAATCTTGACTCATAGTAGTCAAATATTAGCACAAATACGAATACCCAGAAATAAATAAATAAAACCATAAATATGAAATATAAGACTACATTTGTTGCAAAAAATACGCTAACAGACCTGAAAAGCATGCCAAGAATCATTATAAACGTATACAGGGCAAGCGATTTGACAGGATGTTTAAAAATCGCAAAAAACGAGTTTTTGAGCGCACTCAAGGGGCTTGTAGTACATTTTTCAGGGTAATATAGAGCTGATGCCCAAAACATTATAAAGAAATTAAAAAGTCCAAAAGTGAACAAAAACAAAATTTGCCAGTACCACAAAATGAGTATTTTATCCTGCGGCAATGCTTCAAGAAAAGCATGCAGACCTTGAGCGTCCTGAGGTATGGAGTTTATTTTTTCTACCAAAAAGTCAAGACTGCCGATGAAGTGATTTGCAAATTTTATGTTAAAAGTTAAAAGTGCAAAAAACATAATAAGATAGAGAATAATAGCCCCTGCGATAGGCAAGATATAGACAGGAACTGCAGAGAAAAAATCATTTTTCATCTGTGTAAATTCTTTTATTTTTTCTTCATCGGTTTTTTCTTGTTTTTTAGAGTTTTCTATGGCTGTTTTTACCATTTGCAGCCAGCCTGCAAAAAATGCCGAGGTAAAAAGCAGCAAAAGAATTATAATTAGCGCAAAGACAATTATATTTTGCCACATAAAAAGTTTTGGCATAAGGAATGTAAGAAAAATTAAATATATAACAAAACTCATTGTTAATATAGGGTTATCAACAATGATTGAAATACTTTTTTTAATGCTTTGATACATCATTTTTGGTTGCTCTCTTTTATAATTTATGATTTACTATATAGATATTATTGTTAATCGGTAAAAAAAACAAGGCAGAAAATGTTAAGATTTTCAAAAGACCATAAACTGCAAGGTGTGTTGATTTGTGTTGAAGGCATTGACGGTTCGGGTAAGAGTACTCAACTTGATTTGTTGTACAGTTGGCTAAAGTCAAAAAATCTTGATGTTATTTTGACTCAGTGGAACTCATCTGAGCTTATCTCCACTACAACAAAGCGTGCAAAAAAGAAAAACCTCCTCTCGGGGCGCACATTTTCTATCCTGCACGCCGTAGATTTTGCCGATAGACTAGAGCGTACAATCATCCCCGCTCTTAAAGCAGGTTTTATAGTTCTTGCAGACAGATATGTCTACACTGCCTTTGCTCGTGACGTTGCACGTGAAGTTGACCCAAAGTGGGTCAGAAACATGTACGGCTTTGCAATTAAACCCGATTTAAGCGTTTATTTTGATGTAAGTGCCAAGGTTTCGCTTGAGAGAATTTGTACGAATCGTCAGCCGAAGTTTTATGAAGCAGGCATGGATTTAAAACTTTCAAATAACCCCTATAAAAGCTATGTGCTTTTTCAAAACAGAGTTATTGAACAGTATAAAAATATGATTGATGAATACGGTCTTATAAAAATTGACGCCAATGAAACAATTCATCAAAAACAAAAGTACTTCAGAAGCCTTGTGTGCGATGTGCTCAAAAAAAGGGGTATTGAGATAAAAGAGGGCGAAAATGACTTATAAAAAACACGGTTATGACGGACTTCTTGTTGTTATTGAAGGTACCGACGGAGCAGGAAAATCCACACAGGTAAACATGCTAAAGGGCTTTGTTGAGGGTTTAAGCTACGGTTGTGTAGTTTCCGAGTGGAAAACTTCAAGGCTTATCTCAGGTCTTATTAACGAGGCAAAGGAGAAAAACCTTCTTAATACCACAACTTTTTCCCTTCTTTATGCTGCAGATTACGCAGACAGGCTGGAAAATGTCATCATTCCTGCGCTTAAGGCTGGCTTTGTAGTGCTTTTGGACAGATATATCTACACTGCCTTTGTTCGTGATTCAGTCAGAGGTCATGATATTAACTGGGTAAAAAAACTTTACGAATTTGCTCCCGAGCCTGATTTGGTGTTTTATTTAAAAATGCCTCCCGATATTTTGATAAAAAGACTAATAGCCTCAGGTGGTCTTGATTATTTTGAATCTGGCAGAGATATAGGATTATCAACGGATATCTACAAAAGTTTTGAAATATACCAAAAAAGATGTCTTGATGAGTATAAAAAACTTCAAAAAGAGTATGGTTTTATTGAACTGGACGGCACAAAGAGCAAGGAGGAAATTCACAATTCAATAAAAAACGAGCTAAAAAGAGTTTTAGACTCAGGTGTTGTTAAGTAAATTGTAAATATTTGTAAAGTATTTAAGCATAAAGCAATAAAAAAATTTTTTACGGTTGTTAGATACCATGCATACTTTATTATGCAAATGTTGTTAGTTGTGAGAGGGTAGTGAAAGGAAGTCCCTGATGATAGGTAAAATTACTCTAAGCCCTGTTGGCGTGAAAAAACAGGCAATTCGTTCAAACGGCGCAACAATGCCCGTTAAAAATCAAAACAATGTAAGTTTTGAAGGTTCAAAAACTCAAGCTGCAAAGCTTGTAGGTGCTTATCAAGCACTAAACGGTATTCAAACTGCAAAAACAGTTAATTTTGCAGGCTCTGTAGAGTTAAGTGATTTAGAAAAATCAATCATCACTCCAAAAGAAATCAGAATACCAAATTTGTTGGAACTAACGGAAAATATTGACCTTCCATTGAAAAAAATGCCAAAAGGCTTTGAAAAACTTAACGCTGCAGGCTTAAATGTTATAAAAGAGCAAGCAGACGGTGTAGATACTTATACCGTAAGCAACGACAAGGGAGATACAATATTTATAGGTAAAGTTGATGCAAATAAGGCTGAAATGCCTATAGTTACTTATAAACAAGGTAAGTTTATGCCTGAAATTACCGTAAAAGACCCTGAAACTTTAGGCAAAAAAGCTGTTAAAATGTTTGCAGGTTCAGAGTTAATCGGCGATGGCTTCTCATTTAAAATGCCCGGTATGTATGAACCAACTCCCGGCAGAGGCTTTAAGGATATTTCTTTTACGGGCAGAACAGTTATTACAACTCTAAATAAAGAACCAAGAACACTAAATGCGGTTGATTCATATGTTGAATCAGGTTTGCAAAAACAAGCAATTAAGGGTGATTATGCTGATGTTGTTATGGAAAATGACCCGACGGTTATTATCCCTGCAGGCGGATTCGGTGAAAGATTTTTTAATATTACAAGAGAAGATGAAAATAAACCCTCTGCAAAATTACCTACAGATGACAGATATCGAATCATAGGTCCAACACTTAACCTTGCTGCTGCAGCAGGTATATTAAACGGTGATGAAAACGATAATGTTATCTACTTGAGCCAAAACCATGAAATTCCTGAAGGCAACGGTGTTTATTATGTTTCTAAATACAAAACAGACGGCGGTGCTATAAGCGAAGGCTTGAGGCGTGACTTAATCAGAAATGACCGTGATTCTATCATCTTAAATGCCGATATTTTCACAGACGCCGATATAAGCCGTGCATATGAGGCACTTTTAACTCTTCCTAATGCTGCTCTTGTAATTCCTTATTATCCTGTAAATCCTCAAAGAGCAAAATCATTTGGTTTGTTGGGTATTGAACAGGATGAGAACGGCAATCTTCAAATAAAAGAATTTTTGGAAAAACCTGCTTACACTTCAGATGCACCAATGCCAAACGAATTTACTCAACCCGGTGCATATGATAAAGCAATGGAAGAATACAGAAAAGTTCAAACAGCCATTGACCCGACTGATGAAAACAGATTTTTGGCTAACCCCGGCTTATACTTCCTAAGCAAAGAAGCACAAAAAGTTCTTATGGCTCAAGGTATCTTAACACCTGATGCCACGGGTCTTGGCGGAAACGTTATGCCTAAAATTGTGCAACTTGCAAATGAAGGCAAGCTTCTTGATAAATACGGCAACAAGATGAAAGTCTACACCGTTCCTCTTGAAGCAAAAGGCGGAAAACCTGCTGTTTGGGATGATATCGGTACTGCCGAAGCATACTTAAAACTTATCAAAGACGTTGCAAACGAAGTAAGACTTCACGGTACAACTCCTGAGAATAAATACTTCGGTATACCGGAATTTGTATTGAATGACTTTGCAAAAAATACAGACCTTGAATCAGGTATTGTGTATGATTCGCCAAAAGCAAGAGAATCTCTTGAATCGTTCAAAGAAAAATACGGCGTTCAAAGCATACGCGGTAATATATTTGTTGCAGGTAAATAAATATATACATGCAAATAAAAACAGCCGGATGAGAAATTGTCCGGTTGTTTTTTTATGTACTATTGGATTTTTTTAAAAATTTCCTTAAAATCATATCAAATGAAAAATTATTATGATATTTTAGAAATTTCCCCCGAAGCTACAAGGGATGAAATAAAATCCGCTTTTCGCGCTAAAGCAAGAAAATACCACCCCGATGTTAATCATACCCTTGAGGCGGAACTTTTGTTTAAGCAAATAAATCTTGCCGCAAAAACGCTGCTTGATGATACCATGCGCTCCCAGTACGATTTTGCGTACGGTTTTAACCAAAAAAAGAAAGAGTACAAAACCTATCAAACAAAAGCTTCTTTTGAGAAAAAAGAAGAGAAAAAAACATACGAAGATTTTACAAGCAGTTTTTATACTTATTTTAAAAACATAAAAAAAGAAAAGCCTCAAAAAAATCCTAAAAAAATCAACGGTCAGGATATTATAACCCACATCAACATCACAAGTTCCGAGGCTCTTTGCGGTACAAGCAGAAAGGTAAATATTTTAACAAGCGAAAAATGCCCAAAATGCTTTGGCTCAAAGTTTATAAACGGTTCAAAATGCAGTTTTTGTGACGGCAAAGGGGAAAAAACAGATTACAAAAAAATAAATGTAAAAATTCCCCCCAATGTTCGTGACGGAGTAAAAATAAGAATTAAAAACGAGGGCGAAGAGGGTAAATTTGGCGGTAAAAACGGCGATTTGTACCTTGTAGTGCATGTTGAAAAAAACGCTGCCTTTAAAAGTCTTGACGGACTTGCTTTTATCGAAGTGCCCATAAGCCCTTATGAAGCCGTACTTGGTGCGCAAATAAAAATCCCTATACCCGATAACGGTACAAAGATTTTAAAAATTCCTCCAAAAACAAGGACTAATACTGTTTTTAAGCTTATGGAGAGCGGTTTTTTAAATGCTCAAACAAACTCTCGCGACCCTCTTATGGTAAAAGTTGTAATTGACATTTTGCCTCAATTGGGAGATAAAGAAGTTGAGCTGTATCGTGAGATTTCAGACATTAACAAGGGTGATTTAAGAGAAGAAATCAGAAAATATGGATAATACAAAAATAAAAATAAAAGAAATTTTTACCTCAATTCAGGGAGAAGGACCATACATAGGCGAGAAGCACCTTTTTGTAAGAACTACAAGGTGCAATTTAAGCTGTAAGTATTGTGATACGGATTTTAAATGTGACAAAGATTCAAAAGAATACAACTACGATGAATTTTATGAAGAACTAAAATCCCATGATGCAAACACGGTAAGCTTTACAGGCGGCGAGCCGCTTTTAGAGGCTGATTTTTTGTGCGAGTTTTTAAGGCGTTACAAAAACAGGTTGAATAAGAAAATTTATCTTGAAACAAACGGCACTTATCCCGAGGGGTTAGAAAAAATTATTGATTATGTTGATATTATATCAATGGATATAAAGCTAAAAAGTGCCACAGGTCAGGACTATAGCCCCATAACTTTTGGAGATTTTTTGGATATTGCACGGAAAAAAGAAGTTTTTGCAAAAATAATTTTTGATGAAAATATTTCGGATGATGAAATAAATAAATCTGTTAACCTTGCAAAAAAATACGGCATACTTCTTGTTTTGCAGCCTAAAATGCCTATGGACAGTGATTTTTGTCCGTATGAAATATTCGAAAAGTTTTATGAAAAATACAAAAATGTAAGACTTATAGCTCAAATGCACAAATTTTTAGATATAAGATAATTAAATATCCACCTTTGGTATTGAGCCTAAAAGCAGTTTTGTGTAGCTGTCTTTGGGGTTTTCAAATATTTCATCCGTTGAGCCAATCTCAACAATTGTGCCCTTATTGAGTACTGCTATACGTTCGCTTATGTATTTTACGATATTTAAGTCATGAGAAATAAACAAAAAAGTCAAATCCAGTTTGTCTTTTAATTCTATTAAAAGATTTATAATTTGTGCCGCTATGCTTACATCAAGCGCTGAGATAGGTTCATCTGCCACTATGAACTTTGGTCTTAAAACAAGTGCTCTTGCAATTGCAATTCTCTGTCTTTGACCGCCTGAGAACTGGTGAGGGTATTTTTTTAAATCATTTGGATTTAAGCCGCACAACTCAATTGTTTCAAGCACTGTTTCTTTTTTGTTTTTGATGCCGTGTATTAAAAGAGGTTCTTCAAGAATTTCTTTTATTCTCATTTTAGGGTTCAGACTTGAATAAGGGTTTTGAAAAATCATCTGCGCTTGTCTTCTGAAGGCTTTTGTTTGTTTTTTGTTGTAGTTTAAAATGTTTTCGCCCTCAAATAAAATTTCTCCCGATGTTGCATCAAGAAGTTTTAAAATACAGTTGCCAAGTGTTGATTTGCCGCAGCCTGATTCTCCTACAAGAGCTAAAATCTCTCCCTTTTTAATTTCAAGGTTTATGCCCTTAAGTGCATGCACGGGCTCTTTTTTTGCACTAAAGAGTCCCGTGCTGTCACTGTAAGTTTTATATAGATTTTTTATCTCAATAAGATTTTCCATTGCTTAGCTAATTGTAGCATATGTTTTATACTTGTGTATTGCTAAGTTAAGTAATCTTTAAGACTTTTTGCCTCCTGCGAGCGTCTTAGTTTTTTTAGTGCTTCACATTCTATCTGTCGTATTCTTTCCTTTGAAAATCCTAAAGTTTTCCCCAACTCTTCAAGAGTCTTTGTTTTACGCCCCCCTAAACCAAAGCGGTTTATTATAATAAATCTCTCTTTCTGATTTAAAATATCTAAAATCCCTGTGATATCTTTGTTTAAAAATTCTTTCTCCGTGTTTATTTCAGGCATTTTATCTTCACAATCTGCTATGTAATCTTCAAGGCATAAGTCCTGTGCCACAGGAGTATCAAGGCTCACGGGTTCTTTTATCATCGATTTTTTTATTGTTTTTATCTTTTTTTCATCCATTTTTAAATAAGCACTTAATTCTTCATCTGTCGGTTCTCTTCCTAAATCAACACTTAATTTAACCATTGCTTTTTTAAGCATTCTTATCTTGTCGCTCATATGCACGGGGATTCTGATTGAGCGTGAAGAATTAGCAATGGCGCGGATTATTGTTTGTTTAATCCACCAAGTTGCATAAGTTGAAAACTTAAAGCCCTTTGTGTAGTCAAATCTTTGTGCTGCTTTTATAAGTCCCAAAGACCCCTCTTGAACCAAATCCATAAAGAGTATTCCCTGACCTGTGTATTTTTTTGCAATTGATACAACAAGTCTTAGATTTGCCTGCACAAGTTTCTTTTTTGCTATTTGCGCTTCTTTTCTGCTACCTTCTTTAATTGTTCTGCCAAGAGCCATTTCAGAGTTTTTATTTAGCAGTTTTATTCTCCCTATATCCTTTAAATACATTTGCAAAATTTCATCTTTATTTGCAATGGTTGAAAAAGTCCTTACCTCTTCTTTTTCGTTTTCATCATTATCTTCAATTAGAATTTCATCCAGTATTAAATCATCTCTCTGCTCGCAAATATTAATACCCAAAGTACTACTCCTCCAACTTTTTATCATCTTTATGGATTAGATGACGCAATACTTTCAGATTAGTTCCAAAGAACAAAAAAAATTTTTTACGGTTTTTGTACGACAGCAAAACAAAAAAAGGAGAGAATAATGCGTATATCACCGATTTCATATAACTGCAGACCCAATTTTTCAGGTATAAAAGAAAGAGATGACTTTAGAGAAAGTGCCACAAGGGTTTTAAGGGAACTTGAACAAGTTGAACCGGGCACAGCTGATTATGTTTCTCCAAGATACAATAAAGAAACAGGAAAGTCCGAACCTTCAGTGCAAAATGAATTGCTTAATGTTCTTTATAAAGCAAGTTATGTAGGAAAAAATTATGCCCAAAGACAAGACTACGCACTTCTTAATAAGTGTAAGGAAGCCTATGTTGCGTATGAAGAAAGTGAGGATTGGGCTGATGCTATGATGGGTGGCGGAGATTCTTATAAAGACAGAAGTCAGGAAGTTGAGAAATTTACATTTTAATTAATATTGTAAAAGGAGAAAATAATGCGTATATCACCGATTTCATATAACAACAGAACAAATTTTTCAGGTATAAAAGAAAGAGATGAATTTAGAGAAAGTGCAAAAAATGTGCTTGATGAGCTTAAATATATTGCCCCCGGTTCTGCAGATTATGTCATGCCGACTTTATCTGAAGACGGAATATACCAACCTGCGCCTCAAAGCAGCTTGATAATGACTCTTTTAAAGGCAAGAAGTGTCGGTAAAAGATTTGTAACTTCTCAAGACAAGAAACTTCTTAAAGAATGTAGAGATGCTTATGTAAGGTTTGAAAGCAGAAACGACATTGAAGACCCTTTAAAAACAGGGGTTGAAGTAAATGTAGACAGAAAAAAAGAAGTTCGCAATTTTACATTTTAATTATTGCCAAATGTCTTTCAAAGTCTTCTTTTAGCGGTAATTTGTAATTTACGATTTCAGCCTCAATATTGCTAAGCTTACAAAGTTCGCTCTCAAGAGTTTTGGATTTGTAAATTACAAAATGTCCGCCTTCTTTGATGTGTTTTTTTGTAAGTCTTAAAACATTTTTTATTGTTCCTACTGCTCGAGATATCGCAATGTCGCAGTTAAGAGGCTCAAGGTCTTCAATTCTTGAGTATGAAATTTTAAGATTTTCCACATTCAGTTTGTCTTTAACTTCAATTATAAAATTTATTTTTTTCATTCTTGAATCATTTGCGACAATTTCAAGATTGGGAAAAAACAGAGCCAAAATGACTGACGGGAAGCCTCCGCCTGTACCTACGTCAAGGATTTTTTGTGTTTTTTGTGCGTCAAAATTTTTCCACTTTAAAATTGCAAGAGAGTCAAAAACATGCTTTTCAAAAAGTTTATCCGTATCGTTTTTACTCATTAAATTGGTGTGAGAGTTATATTCAAGAAACATCTTGTGCCAGAGATTAACCCTTTCTATGGTTTGTTTGTCAGGCACAAGGTTAAATTCTTTTTTTAATATTTCAAGATTATTTTCATTCAGCATATTGCGACTCAATTCTTTGAAACTCTACAGGGAGCATTTTTATTTTCATATCGTTAATTCTCTGGTCAATAATTTGTTTGTTTTCTTCAAGTATATTTGCACCAAGTGCTTTTTTTGCTTCAAAAAAGCTCTCAAGAGCCAGTTCGTCCTGATTAAAATTATAATACAAGTCGCCTAATTCAAGGTATGCAAAAGCAACTTTAAACTCGTCATGCATATTTTTTGCGCATTTTAGGGCTTCTCTTAGATATTCAATTGATGTTTCAAGGTTTTCATTTTCATAGATTTTTGAAAGCTCTCTTGAGGCAAAATAAATTCCTGAAAGATTTCCGTCATTTTTGTCTGTTTCAAGCCCGAGTTCTATGTATTTTTTAGCTTCTTCGATTTCATTTTTATACGAATAAATAAGCCCCAAATTGACATAACACTGTGATAGCCACTTATTTTGAATAGAATCCTGACTTATATTGATGTTTTTCAGATAAAATTCTATGGCACTGTCAAAGTCTTGTATGTCATCGTACAAGATGGCTATTTTGTAGAATATTTCAGCATTTGCGCTTATGTCGTTGGGGTTTGAAAAATCGCTTGCAAGCCTGTAGTATTTAAGCGCTTGCGAGATTGAGTTTTCGCTCTCGTATATGTCGCCAAGTCCAAGATAAGCAGAGGATTTCAGGCTGTTTTGTACGGGTCTTTCGGTGTTTACGATTTTTAAATACTCTTCCTTAGCGCTTTCAAAGCGATAGAGGCTTTTGTATAAAATTGCAATATCTAAAATTGTCCTATAGTACCTCGGGTAATCTTGCCTTAGAAGATGCAGACTGCCTATTTGAGTGTAGTATTCAAGAGCATGCTCAAAGTTGTTTAGTTTTTCGCAGTTGTGAGCAAGGTGTTCTAATACCTCTATTTTTGTTTGCTCGTCACTTGCTTTATTTTTTAGTCTTACCAATATATTGTTTGCTTCTTTGTATTGGTAATTTTGCTCATATTCATCAGCCTTTTTTAACTCCAATATAAAACTGTCTGTTTTATCTTCAAGTTCTTCGCTGAGTTTTTTCTCTTCAAGTTTTCTTCTTCGATATTCCTTAAGCATAAGCGCATCTTCTTCGCTTAGGAAATCTTTGTTTTGCGCTTGTTTTCTGTTTTGCAGTTCTCTTTTTTTATCGAGATATTTTTGTTTTTTATCTATTGAATTTTTGTCAAACCAAGGGTTTGCAATTTCTTGTGAAAGAGAAATGTATGAAAAATTTTCCCCTTGATTTTTTGTAGCAAAACCTATTTTTGGGATGTTTCCTTTTATTACTTCAATTTGCTTTCTGATACTTTCTCTTGATAGTCTCAACAGTCTGTCGCGAGGGCTTTTGGAGAGTTCTTCTTCATATATATCAACCAGCTGAGTAAAGATTTTATATTTTTCCTGTACGGATAGCATATTAAGAAAATGCTGTTTGAAGTAATTTCTTAAAATAATATCGTTATCAAATCTTGCAATGAGGAGGTTTCTTTCAAGGTATTCTATTTGTTTTGTGTCACCGAGGTTGTAATTGCTTATAAAATCTATACTTACACTGTGGTTGAGTCCGCTTAAGTTCTTCAAGAAATTAAAGTACACATTTGGAACAAGAGAGGCGACTTTTAGTATTATAAAATCGGAAAATTCCATTGATTTTTTATTAAATTCCCCAATCAGACCCGATATGCTTATGCCTGTAATCTTAGCGTATCTTATTACCATTTTAAGGTAGAGTTCATAACCTTTTGTGAGCCTATAAAACTCATCAAGAGTTTCTTTATCCGCATCTAAATTTTCGTATTCAATTTTAGCTTTAAATGTTTCATAGTCGTTTGGGGCAATTTCTATAATTTCGTAAGATAAGTTTTTTTCAATGAAGAAGTCTATATTTTTCTCTCTTGAAACAAGCACAAGTTTTGTGTTTTTAAAGCTTGCAATGTGATACAGGAGGTTTAAGATTTCCGAGTTATCCGATACAAGTTCAAAATTATCAACTACAATGACGCATTTTTTATCGATATCTTTGAAGTAAAAACTTACTTTGTTTGCAAAGCTCTCCCCTATTGTTTTTTTAAGACTTACTTTTTTTTCAAGGGAAAATTTTCTGAATGAGTCATAAAAGTTTAATAAAAAATCATCAATTGTAGTGTGTTCAAAGCAAAGATGTTTAAATACAAGCGTATTTTCATCCAAATCTTCAAGTGTTTTGTTAAGAATTTCGCTTTTTGCACAACCCGAAAAACCCCACAGCAGGAGTAGTTCTTCTGTCGAGTTGTAAAAATTATTAATTTTATTTATAATTTCATTACTAAATTGAAGATTGGATGTTTCCATATATTTATTTTACATAATTTTGGCACATTTATCTACTATTTGGTGTTGTTGGTGAAAAACAAAAAGAAATGTTAAACAATGTAAATTTTGTTAATTATATTGTCAAAAATTTTTCTTCAGGCTTTTTCATGAATGTGTGTGTTAGTTTTGGAGTCTTATAACTAAAGTGCAAGCAGCAAGTCAAAAAAATTTGCCGAATATTCCCGAGAACGCTTATTACAAGCAAACTAGCCCGAAAAAGGAGTTATCAAGCACCTCTGATGAGATAATCAAAAGAACCCCTTTGACAGGTGCAAGAGTAGTAGCAGATAAGCTGGTTAATGATATTTTTGTTTATGCTCCAAAAGGCATGAAAGGCTCTCGAAACTCTAACTTCTATGAATTTTTATCACTGGGACTTGTACCGAACATTATAGGTTCCGGCATGCTTATTGCATTATTTAACGCTGCAAACAAAAGTTACAGAAATCCGGATAGAACATTTGCAAGTATACCCGGCAGAAAGATGGCGTTTGGTGTCGGTTTTTATGCACTTGGCAAATGGCTGGGCTCAAAATTAATAGACAAGGGTGTTCAGGCAACAACAGGCGTAGACCTTGGCATGCTCTACAGAAAAGTTGTAACGGAACTGCCTGAGCATAAAGGGGATAAAGATTTAACCGCAGTTGAATACCACAAGGTATTTGAAAGTGCGGATTTTCCACGTTGGGATTTGTTATATAAATATGGCGAAAAACACGGCAACAGATATTTATGGCAAGATAAAATAGCCAAGAAAATGGGCTTTAGGGAACCTCTTAACTGTCCTGACGATTTAGTTCACGAAAAAGTTAAGGGCGTAATAATTAAATCCAGTGCCGCAAAAGCAATAAGCTCAAGCTTATGGGCAGCGTTGGGTGTTGCTCTTGCTGCTCAAGTGCCTTTTGAAACAAGAATTACGTCAGAAAATACAAAAGGCTTCAACAAAGTTACTTCCGGCTTAAGGTCTATGGCAGTGACCTTAAAAGACAGCTTTGTTGATTTGTACAACGGAAATAATTTCAAATTTAAACGAGGAGCTAAAATTGTCGGCAGAACTCTTATCTTTGCTGCTCTTGCCTCCACTGTTTTGGGTGTATTTAATGCAGCAAGAGGATTCAAGGTTGGCAAAAATCAACCTGACACACAAATTGATACAAGAAAAGAATATGAGGTGCACTAATGAACAACAGTATTAATTCCTCTATTCTTGATAAACAATATGAAAGACTTCGCAGCGATGTAGCTAAACAAGATGTCTACAAAGAATTTGCCAGAAATGCAAATTCAATTGCACCGCTTGAAAACAAAGCTTATTTGCTTAAGTCAAGAAATCCTGTTTCAAGTGTTATAATAGGCGCTGCAGATAATGTAAAGGACGTTGTCGAATTAGGTAAAGCTCTTGCTACGGGTAAGTCTAACGATAACCAACTCGGCAGGTTTAATGACCTCGGTTTAAAATTGGGCGGTCTTGGTATCGCTTCTTATCTTGCTACAAGACGCGGTACAAAAACAAAAGGTGTGATGGAATTTTTGGGCTTTGGAGCATTTTTTGCTTCAATGGCTATGTGGCCAAGACTTTTAATTTCTACTCCTTTAAAAATGCGCTATGGCTTTGATATACGCCAAGAATATGTAAATGCTCAAGGCGCTAAAAAGAGATTATATTTAGATAACCAATTTATTCCTGATTTGTATAGCGATGAAGAAATTGATAAGGTTGCCGACAAAATGGGCATAGATAAAAGTATACCCGATTATCGCCAACTGACAAAAGAAAAAATGCGCGTTATTGCTCTTCAAGGTAATACTCTATGGATGCTAACCGCAGGCTTTAGCCCGCTTTTAACTTCAATGATTTGTAATCTCGGCGAAAGAGGGGTTACAAAATACATCGTTAATTCACAATACAAAAAAGTGTTATCAGAAGTAAACGGTATGGAAAATGCTATTGCAAACAGAGTAAAAGCTAATCCTAATTTTGATGCCGATGTCAGAAAAGGTCTTAATGCAATGCTTGATGACAGGATAGCCGAACCTGATAAGAATTTCTATACCAATGTTTCGGCAAGTCTTGACCCGTTCAGACATATGATAGCGGGAAATGACCCTGATGATTTAAATCTTGTAACAGGTTTGACAAGCAATACGGGAAAAATCAAAAAAAGACTTCAAAATGATTTTAATACATTGAAATCCGCAGACAATACTTCAGGATTGTTGGATTACGATGCAATATTAGACAGATTTAAAAATACAAAAATGACAATAGGTTCCGATGATTTACAGTGTGCTGATTCTTGGGACAATATGGATATATATAAAAGTCTTAAAGCTCAACTTGAACCTCTTGTAGAGGGCGCTGAAAACAAGGCAAGAACAATCGGCTTAAGCGACTTTATGGAAGCATACAAAAATGCAATAGATGGCAGAGATGATAAACAAATAAAAGATATCGTTAAGGGCTTTATTCAAGAAACTTCAGTTGATAACAAAGCTTCTTCTAAAGTGGTTGAAGATTTCTGCAAATCTATTAAAGAAATTTACAACAGAGATACAAGAGCAATCAGCTCTCAAATTAACGGTATAGAAGAATTTATAAACTCAGTTGTCGGTCAAAAATATGAATCTGCATATACTACATTGCACCTTGATTCTTTAAATGCATTCTTTGAAAACATTAACCCGACAAAACAAGAGTTGAAAATAATGAGAAACTCTCCTGACGGTGCAAAAAGATATCTTGTTGATAAACTTTCCATAATTGCCGAAAATGATGAACGTTACGGTAAACTTATTTCTGACGTTACGACAAGACAAGCTGATTTGGAATCAAGAACAATTGACAAGGTAATAGCAAGAGCACAAGAAGGTGCAAATAATCTCATTAAAAAAGCATTTGACAATATTCCTGACGATTCTCCTCTTGCATTCTATAAAAAAGAAGTCGGCAAGTTGGGCGAAGAAGCAGCTGCAAACAGAAGACCTCTTTATGAAAGAGTTATATCATTGTTTATGGAAGAAAAAAGCGCCGGCATAAAAGCTACCGGACACAGATATATTCTGGCTGCTGACCTTGAAAAGAGAATACAAAGCGGTGAATTGGAACAATATTGGAAAGAACTTGGCGGTAATCTTGATTTTACAAAAGAAGTTGTACCTATTTGCCGTAAGATAATTTATGATTCTACAATGAGCGACCTTTCAAACAAATTCTATTTGAGTGAAAACGGTGAAGAAGCAGTAAAAATAATTAAACTTCTCTTTGGTGATTCAAGAACAGTTAATTATCAAACAGGAAATCCGCTCTATGGACTCAGCAAGTCAACTATAAGCAATTGTAATGAGAAATTACTTGAATCACTTAGGGCTACAAGAAATAATATCTATAATATTTATGCGCAAACGCTTGACCATGCAAGACAAGGTCACAACCTTGCAGGCGGTATAAGCAAGTGCCAAAAAACACAATATTCTATGGTTGGTGAGTCGGTAAGCGAATTGGTTATGGAAACCGCAAGCCAAAAATTCAATGACAAGACTTGGTTGAAAGTGTTTGGTGGTATCGGTATCGGCGTTCTTGCAATCACACTGCTTGCGCAAACTTTCTTCGGAAAAGCTAAACATGAACATCTTTATACTAAAAAAGATGCTCAAGGAGGGGTAGATGCAAATAAATAATATTGCAAACCGTTATCTTGTTGCTCAGCCTGTTTCAACTAATGCAAAGCAGGAAGAAAAGACTGCACAGCAAGGTGCTCAAGAAACTCAAAAAACTCCTTATAATCCTCTTTTGAGCAAATATATAATTAAGCAATCAAGCCAGATTTTACCGGCTAACGGGGTTAGTGCCGTTGAATATCAATCAAAACTTCCTCCGCTAAAATGGGAAAATCATTTTAAGGATACCCTTAAAAATAACGGTGCCAATATTTTGGGCGTTATTCCAAGAACAATGAACGCAAAAGACTTGGATGGAAACGGTTTGATTCAAATAGGCGAAGAGTCAGGCAACTTTATTAATGCCATAGACAGACTTGATGAAATAAAAGCAATGGGCATTAATACTTTGCATATTCTTCCTATTCATCCTACAGGTAAAACTCTTGCTATGGGTACAGCCGGTTCTTTGTATGCACCGGATGAGTTTGTTGAGCCAAACGGCAAATTGGCAGTTGACCCAAATTTGAAAGACCCGAAAACAAAAGGAAGCGCATGGGATCAATTTAAGATTTTCATTGATGAATGCCATAAGCGCGGAATTTCTGTTATGCTCGACTTGCCGTCATGCGCAAGCTTGGATTTTTCAAAGAGACATCCTGAGTTAATGGCAAAAGAAAAAGACGGACAGGACAAAACTCCTCAAGGTTGGCAAGATATAAGAATGTTCAGAGTATGGGATGATGAAGAAAAAAGAAAATTAAACCCCCATCTTCTTGATATGCACAAAAAATACGTTGATGCTTGTATTGAGCTTGGTATAGACGGTATAAGAGCTGACGTTTCGCGTGCAAAACCGATTGAGTTTTGGAATGTAATTATTCCTTATTCTCATGCTATTGACCCTCAATTCGGATGGTTGGCTGAGTCATACACGCATGAAGATGCTTCACCTCAGTTAAATATGCCCTATGACAGACCCGAAGACCAATTAAGAGGCGGATTTGATTCTTACTATGGTCAATTCCACATATTTAACCAATGGACAAAAGCTGATGACCTGTTTAACTACATGAAAGAAAATATTGATATGTCAAACAGGCAGAATGAACCTAAATCACTTCTGGGTTCTATGACAACTCACGATGACCAAAGCCCTATGTACTATGGCGGTGCACCTTGGGTAATGTTTACAACTGCTATGCAGTCAACTCTGCCTATGGTGAATCCATATTTTATAGATGGTGTTCAAACGGGCGATTACTTCTTATACCCATATGACCATGCTCAATCTCCGACAACACAAACAGACAACTCAGAATGTACTGTTCACACGGGAAGATTGGACATTTTCAACTTCTCAAGAAAACCGGGCGGAGATTTTCCTCAAATACAAGAGTTCGTAAAATCATCCCTTGCATTGAGAAACGGTGAAATTAATCCCGAGTATAAGGATTTAATACAACATGGTTCATTTATAAAACTTGAAACCAATAACCCGAGAGTTATAGCTTATGCAAGACATAAAGACGGTAAGACATTGTTATTTGTCGGAAACAGGGATGCAAATCTAAGAACAAGCGCAAAAATTAAAATCCCCGGGTTTAGTGCTGAGCAAAAATTAGACAACCTATTGCCAAATTATTCAGAGCCCAGCTACTTCCAAAAAGATGACGGTAAACTTACGGTCGATTTAGGTCCTCTGAGAGCACACGTATTTGAGATTGATACACCTGATATTCAAAAATTATCGAAACCCGAAAATGTTATGCAGCAAAACTTTTAGCGGCAAAACATTGCAGTTAAGTTTTTTTAAATATCTGTAAAATAAAATTGTATATTCGGGCAATTTTATCAATTCAGGTGTTTTATAGAAGATGAAGGGAACAATAAGGGTAAAAACTGTGAAGATTTCAGCAACAGAGATACAAAAAACAGAAAATACAAAAACAACCTTTAGCGGTTTAAAAAGAGCAAAAAGCGAAAATTACGGTGATGTTTACAGGTTTTATCCCCCGCCATATGACAAAAGCAAATATGCTCTTTTGCTTGAACTTTGCCCTGTAAAGGAAGACGGCAAAGGCGGCTTTTGTGTTGATGAAGATGTTGCTAAACCCTTCACTTTTAATAAATCTTACAGAGAAATTAAAGACCAAGGTTTTGTAGAATACCCAAGAACAGTGCGTATCGCAAACCCTGAAAAAAGTGAGTTTATGGGCTACAGGTTCAGATTGGTAGACAAAGACCAAGCAAGAGAAGCTGAAAAAAGAATAAAGCCAAAAAGCCAAGAAAGCCCTTTTGATGAAATAGAAACCATAAGTGTAATTCACGACCCCGGCTCAAGAGTAAATACTGACAAGGGCGAGTTTACCGTTATTTCAAACAACATGGGCTATACGCCAAAGTCAGGTTCTGCAATTCACATTTTCTATGATTCATACGACAGTAACGGCGTAGACCGTAAATCTTTTGTAAGAAACCACTTCAATAAAGCCGGCGGTGACCTTGACGGTATTTTAAAATACAAAAGTGAAATAGAGCCCTATGACTATATAATGACAAACCCTTATATAGGTAACGACTCAAAATCTTCACATAAATACTGGGGAGAAAACTTTTTCCAAGTGCCTTCCGCAGCAAAATTTAAAAATGTAATCTCGGAACTTTATAAAGAGGGAAAAGGTTATATAGCCGACGGTGCTTTTACATCTCAAAGTATTCAAAGCCCGATGTTTCAAAATGTATTGAAATACGGCAAGGAATCTCCTTATTATCATTGGTTTAAAACAAACGGAAGAATAAAACTGGGTGTTCTGCCTGATGAATTGATGACAGCTAATAACAGGCGAGAAAAACCTATTAATCATATCGGCTTCAAGATAATAAATCCAAGAGACACAAAAGGTTACGACCCCGAAAAAACAAGCTATATCCAGTTTTTTGATGACAGATTGGCAAGTGAAGAACAACAAAACGATACAAAGAACTTAATAAAAAGATATGCAAATTCGAATCCGAAAGACCATTTCGATATAACAACTCATCAGGATTCTGTTATACCTTTTTATTTTGAACTTGACTATAACGACAAGTCTGTTTGTGAAAGATTTAGCGGCTATTCAAAGAAAATGTTGAATGACCCTGAAATTGAAGAAGATTTAGATGCATTCTTTTCCTTTAAGAATTTTGATATTACAAGGAAAGGCTGCTCAAGGGGCGTTACTTTCTGGGATGGCAACGTAGACCTTGTTAAGATGAATCTTGCTAATCCAAACGTAATAGCGGGAAATGCCGAAGGTCACTTTGATGCGGTTGATTACCTTCAATCGGTTGCGACTTATTGGACAAGGTTTGCAAAAGACGCAATCATGGAAGACCTTGCAGTTACATTGTCTAATCCGTCAGAAAGCAAGGAGCAATTTGTATATATAGCTCAGAAAAACGGTTTGTCCGAGCAGGAGATAGAAAGGGCAATTGATAATTACAAAGAAATTGCTAAAACCGCTAATTCTGCAAGGCTAGGCATAGACCGTCCGATAAAAGACGGCATAGATAAGTTCAGGTTTGAAACTTTAGATGTATCTCCTCAGCTTCAAGCTGTTCTTTCTCAACCGTCATTTAGAGAAATTATTGACTCAGCTTCAATAAAGGATTCGTTATCTGAATATGTTCTTAAAACAATGGCTCAATTGAGTCAGTATGTAAAAGAACCCATTTTCCAAAAACCGGGAGATGCCGAAAGCATTTTAGATGGCGGATTATTCTCTTATGAAGATTATAAAGACAGGGTAAACTTTACTCCCTACGGTAAATATATGGCAGAAGTACTTACACCGAAAATTGTTGAATATGCGGTAACAAAAGCCATATTCCCTAAAGACCAAATCTATATTGACCCAAAAACCTTTACCATAAAAATTCCCGATGAATTAAAGAAACGTTCATTGTATGAAGTAGGTGTTATGCCCTCCGGCAGATTTAATGACGAGAGCAATCAGCTAAAAAATAAAATTTATAACAGATTAGAATTTAACCTTAGAGCAAAAAAACAACAGAAAGACTTTGTTGAACAGTTTGCCGTTTCCGATTTGGGCCGATGCACACTAAAAGGTTTTCAGATGGCAGAAGCTTTGTTTAATGCTACAGGTGGCGGTTTGAACTGGCGTTTTGATGCTGCAAAAGACGTCGCAGACTTAAATGCCAACAGAGACGGTATCAGAACCTTTGAAGATTCTATGGACGATATTATAGACTTCTGGGGCGGGTTTGTTAAAAATGTAAGAGATATTAACCCTAAATCATATATAGTAGCGGAAGTTACAGATTTGGGTTCATTCTACTATAACAATCAAAACTATAAAAACGAAGCAAGACATATCTTGGGAAGAAATGCCAGCGAAACGGAAGTTAATAAGCTGGCAGAAGCAATCAAGAAAGACGATTGGGGCAAATACGTCAACCCTGAAACCGCAGAACGTATGTTGTATGAGAAAACAGGTGCTACAACAGGTTCTAACTACTCTGTATTCTTTGGATTGGCACCAAACTTATTTGGTCAAAACTTTGAGCACGGAAATGTTAACGGCGAATTTGCAAATATAAAATCAATGGGCGAAAAAATTAACGGCTTTTTGCGCTCGGGTCCTTTGCTTTTCATTACTCACAGCCATATATTTTCCGATAACCACGATAAACCCAGTGTTCCGTTTTGTTTAGCACTTGATA
>CALUYX010000027.1 GCA_944325115.1 Candidatus Gastranaerophilales bacterium
ACATTATGACAAAAAAAGAAAAAATGCACCATTTGATATCAGAGTGCCCCTGTGATATAATTGCAACAAATTAATTTAGGAAAGTTCGGAATGTACCAGACTCGAGTTTTGAGTGAAAATTATTTTAAGATATTTGCAGGCGTCTACAACGACTTTAGGATGAAGTGCGCTCAAGACTACAAGTTTGAGATAGAACCTCTTAGTTATGAGGAATTTATTGAGTACTTTAATAAAAAACTTATAAGCTGCATTATCTTACTTGAAGACGACATCCCAACAGGCTTTTTGGCATACTCATGTGCTTCAAGTAATGTTATAGAGCTGTTTTTAATTCACATATTGGGAAGCGAAAATATAAACGACAAGCGCGATGCGCTCATGGAAAATTTCATGCTTGAAACAACCCAACAGCGAAAACAAGCACTTGTAAGCTACCCAATGTTAGGTGTACAAACGGATTACCGAGAAAGAGCAGCCTCTTTTGGTTTCAAGTTTGTAGACCTGGGGGTTATGGTTTTTGATATCAAAGACAAAAAATTACTAAAAGAAGTTGAACAGCTTAACCTGTATTCTATCCCCATAGGATATAAAATCGTTCCATATAGTGACATCTATGCAGAAGAACTTTCAAATGTAATATTTAAAAGCTTTATGGGCTCATCAGACATAAACTTTGATGTCAGATTTGGCTCAATTGAAGGTTGCAAAGACATTACGGAAAAAATAACAAAATCAATATACGGCAGATTCTTGTCACACTCTTCAAAAATCCTGCTGCATGAAAATAAGCTTATCGGCTTTTGCCTGTCTAACGTAACAGGCGATAGTATCGGCAACATTCCGCTTGTAGGTATATTAAAAGAACACCGCGGCATGGGGCTGTCTAAACTGCTATTAAAATCGGTAGTCGGCGATGTTGTTAAACTGAACCAGTCAGGTCTTGTAAATTTAACCGAACTTAATGCAAGCGTTGACCTTGACAACTCTCATGCTGTTAAAATGTACGAGGATGCAGGTTTTACTCGATCGTACAGCTACCCTCAGGCATATTTACCAAAGAGTATTGATAGTAGTTTAGCTTTATAAAGGAAGAGAAAATGAAAGACAAAGATTTTTTAATGATTCCGGGACCTACGCCGGTTCCTGAGAGCGTGCTTTTAGCTATGGCAAAACACCCTATCGGACACAGAAGTTCAGAATTTTCTAAAGTCGTAAGGAGAGTTGAAGAAAACCTTAAATGGGTTTTTCAAACAAAACATGACGTTCAAATCTACACTTCATCAGGCACAGGCGCTATGGAATCTGCCATCTCTAACCTTGTAAATGCGGGCGATAAAGTTCTATCTCTTGTTATTGGTAACTTTGGCGCACGCTGGGCAAAAATTGCCGCCATGAGAGGAGCAATAGTTGAAAAACTTGAAGTTCCATACGGCAAAGCAATTGACCCAAATGAACTTAAAAAAGTTCTTGATGCCGATGTAAATAAAGAAATTAAAGTGGTAACACTAACTCACAACGAAACATCAACAGGTGTTACAAACCCTGTAAAAGAACTTGCAAAAATTATCCGTGAACACGGTGCAGTTTCAGTTGTAGACGGCATTACATCAATCGGCGCTATTGATTGCAAAATGGATGAATGGGGCATAGATGTTCTTATTTCAGGTTCTCAAAAAGGCTTTATGATTCCTCCCGGTCTTGCATTTCTTGTTGCAAACGATAGAGCATGGGAACTTCATAAACAATGCAAATACCCGAGTTTCTACTTTAACTGGGATGATTACAAAAAGAATTTAGACAAAGATACAACTCCTTGGACTCCTGCTGTTAATCTTTTTGTAGCACTTGATTGCGCGCTTGAAATGATGAAGGAAGAAGGTCTTGATAACATCTTTGCACGTCACAAACACAACGCACAGCTTTTAAGAAAAGGCTTAAAAGATATGGGTCTTAAACTTTTTGTTGAAGATGAATCAATTGCAAGCTGGGCAATTACATCGGTTCTGCCTCCTGAAGGCGTCAGCGTACCTGATATCAGAAAAACTCTTAAAGAAGACTACAACATAGTTGTGGCAAACGGTCAAAACGACCTTAAAGATAAAATCTTCAGAATGGGTACATTAGGCTTTGTAACGGAACGTGATGTTTTAACAGCGCTTGCAAGCTTAAAGGCTACCATTGATAAACTTAAAAAATAAGGAAAAATAATATGGCAAAAGTTTTAATTACGGATAAAATTAACGAAGCTGCGGTAAAAATAGTAGAAAAGGCAGCTCATGTGGACAATCTTCCTACCATGGAAGAAGATGAATTATGCAAAATAATCGGCGAGTATGACGCACTTTTGGTTAGAAGCCAAACAAAAGTCACCGCTAAAATTATTGAAGCGGGTAAAAACTTAAAAATCATAGGCAGAGCAGGCGTTGGCGTGGATAATATTGACCTTGATGCCGCAACATCTAACGGTATTATCGTTGTAAACTCTCCTGACGGCAATACAAATGCAGCAGCTGAGCACACTGTAGCTATGATGCTTGCAATGGCTCGCAACATTCCAGAAGCTGTTAAATCAGTAAAAGAAGGCAAATGGGAGCGTTCAAAGTTTACAGGCGTTGAAGTTTTTGGTAAAACTTTGGGTGTCATAGGTCTTGGTAAAATCGGTCACCATGTGGCTCAGGTTGCACTTGCTTTGGGCATGAAAATTGTTGTATTTGACCCCTATACATCTCGTGAAGCAGTTGAGAGCATGGGTGCAAAATACGTTGAGCATTTGGATGACTTCTGGGGACAATGCGATTTCATTACTATTCACACACCAAAAACCAAAGAAACAACATCTTTGATTAACAAAAACACAATAAACAGAATGAAAAAAGGTGTAAGAATAGTAAACTGCGCAAGAGGCGGTATTATTGATGAAGCAGCTCTTAAAGAAGCTCTTGAATCAGGACAAGTAGCATCATGCGCTCTTGATGTTTATGAAGATGAAAAAAATATACAAAATAACGTACTTTTAGGCTTTGGGAAAAATGTAATTTTAACCCCTCACCTTGGCGCAAGCACTAATGAAGCTCAAATTAATGTAGCTCTTGATGTTGCAAATCAAGTCGTATCGGTCTTAACGGGCGGGGACGCTACAAGTGCGGTAAATATCCCATCTCTTAAACCTCAAAAACTTGAACCCGTTAAAGACTATATGTCAATTTCAGAAAATATAGCTCAAATGGCTTCACAAATTTCAAAAGGCAATTTAAAATCTATTGAAATTGAAGTTAAGGGAACTCTGGCTGAACTTGACACTTCACCTCTTGAAACAGCAATTTTAAAAGGTGTGCTATCAAGCAACTTGGTTGGCGTAAACTACGTAAACGCACCGCTTTTGGCGAAAAAGAGAGGTATTGAGATTTCAACCAAAAAATCTCAACAATCAACAGACTACATTGGTTCAATTTCAGTTACACTAAACACTGAAAACGGCAGCACATGTGTTTCAGGTGCACTAATTGCAAAACATATTAAGAGAATTGTAAAAATTAACGAATACAATACTTCAATTAAACCTGAAAAACACATGCTCCTTGTACCGCATGAAAATAAACCCGGTATGATAGCAGCTGTTGCAACGGTTTTAGGTGATGACGACGTTAACATCTCACGTATGCAAGTAGCTCAAAAATCCTATGCAAAAGGTCAAGCAAGGAGTGATGAAAAGAGCATAATGATTATAAATACCGATGATACGGTTGAACAAAATACTCTTGATAAAATCGCCAAAATCAACGGTATAGATGAACCTTGCTATATTAAATTAAATGTGTAGTTTACATAACTTAACAAAAGATAAAAATTCTGTCAATTTTCTTGGCAGAATTTTTTTTATTAAAGCATAGGAAGTTAGTTGTTTATAGAAGGAAGGTTTTATTATGTCAATGAATGGTGTTACAGGTTACAATTCTTATGCTTACTCAAATCCATATGCTTATTCTAACAATGGAACAAGCTTTCAGGGATATCCCCAAGGAGCAGTTTACGGCACAACTGCAACTGAAGAAAAAGACGAAGGAACAAACCCGCTTTTAGCTATAGGCGGAGTTCTTGCAGCAGCAGGCGGTATTGCTTATGCAATTAAAAGAGGTAAGACAATTAATAGTTTAGGTGATGATGCCGCAAAAGGTTTGAAAGGCGTATGGAACAACTTGACAACAGGTGTTAAATCAATATTTACAAAAGCCGGCAGAAGGGAATATAAATTCTCTAAAGAGGTAACGAGCGCAAAAGATATAATGGAAACAGCAACCAAAGGTAAGCTAACACAGGAAGCAAAAGAAGCTCTTACGCAAGATGCTGCCAAAAAGAAAGTTACAGAACAGATCAAAAATGGCGAAGTAAAACTTACCTCAATTACAGATGAGGCAGGAAATAAACTCACAGGGGAAGCGCTTGAAAACGCAAAAAAAGTACGCAAAGAAGAATTTAGCAAAGCAATGGAAGAAGCTAAAAAAACTGTAACAGGTGACGATATAATAAAACAAAGCGAACTAAACTATAATAGCGCTAATACCAAGCTTGATAAAAATAAAGATTTAAAATCCATGGTAAACGACATAAGCGACGGCAAGGAAATAAGTTTAGACCAAGTCAATAAAATATACACTGATGGAGACAGCAAAACTTACAAAAAAATCGTAAAAGATGGCAAGGTTGATACAGAAGCACTGAAAAAAGTACTTGAAAAAACAGCTTAATAAAAATTAAAATCCCTCGAGGCACTTCCTCGAGGGATTTTTTTATGTTATAATTTCCTCAGTTAGGTAATGTATTGTTAAGTTATGTAAAAAAAGTTGATTTTTTTTAGTATTTATAGCAATTTAAAAAAATCACAAACGTTAAGAGGGCATAAGGCAAGGCAACAATACTAGGAAAGGGAAATATAATGCGAGTAAACGGTATTAACTCTTACGCAAATGTTCAAGCATTTCGTGGCACAGAAGCAGCTACAGGCGAAGAAAAAGCAGAAAAAAAGCTTAACAAAAAAGCAGTTGCAGGAATCGCAGCGGGCACAATTGGTGCTGCAGCAGTCGGCGTATCACTTTTAGCTTACACAAAAGGCAGAAAACTAAATGGTGCTGATGGTAAAATATTCCAAAACGTTGCTGACGGCTTTAAAGAAATTGGCAAAGAAATAGTTAAACTTGCAAAATCAGTCAAATCTAAATTCGGCAAAAAACCCTCTCAAGAAGAACTAAAAGAAGCCGCAATGGGCAGTGTTAACCAAGCAAAACCTTGGCAAAGAAATTACGACACAATAATCGCCAATGGCGGAGACAACAAAGTGTCTGACATTATTCAAAACGGACCAAAATTAAATACAGACAATGTAATTAAAAAAGCAGCAGAAGAAGCTCTACAATAAATATTAAACATTTAAGAAACCCGTCCTACACCATAGGGCGGGTTTTTTATTACCCTATTTTGCAAATAAAATGTTAATAATATAATATAGTAGTGATGATTAACGTTAAAAAAACATTATTCTATCAAGGCTTGGATTTATTCTGGTCTGAAATAAAGGGGTTTTTAATCACTCTGGGCAACATCGGCAAAGATTTTATGCGTGTTGTTAAAGCAATGGCGGTGTTTAAAATAGACAAAAAAATGCTGCTTGAGCAATGTTCCAGATTCTCTGTGGACTCCTTACCCATAACCCTTACAATTGTTGCTATGACCTCGATAATAATCGCCATGCAAATAGCTCCCGAACTTGCAAAGCAAGGAGCCGGCAACTATGTAGGCTCCCTAAGCGCTCTTGTTATGGTTCGGGAATTATCCGCAATTATGTCAGGGTTTGCAATCATTTCTATGATAGGCTCATCCTACGCCTCTGAAATTGCCTCAATGGCAGTAACAGAGCAAATAAGTGCCATGAAAGTTCTTAAAGTCGACCCTGTTCAGTATTTAATAGTGCCCAGATTTTTATCAGGTGTCATTATGATGCCTTTTGTTGTAATAGTTTCAACGTTCTGCGGCTTAATCTGCGCTGCAATTGTTTCAAATGTTACGGCAGAAATAACTTATCTGAACTTTATAAACTCAATGTGGCATGGGCTTTTCATAAAAGATATTTTTGTAGCATTATTAAAATCTTCGTTTTTTGGAGGTACAATAGCACTTATAAGTTGCTCTTGCGGATATTCAACACGAGGCGGAGCGCTTGAGGTAGGTACATCTACTACACGTGCTGTTGTGTGGTCATTTGTAGCAATTGCACTGTGGGATTACATATTTGCAACGGTATTTTATCTATAAGGTAGAAAATGAGTATAGAGGTAAAAAATCTTACAAAAGAATTTAACGGCAAGAAAGTTCTAAACAACATAAGCTTTAGAGTTGAAGACGGTGAAACACTTGGTGTTGTAGGGTTCTCAGGAAGCGGTAAAAGCACACTGCTAAAAATCATTTGCGGTCTCTTATATCCTAATTCAGGAGAAATCATAACCCCTCCGGACGCTGATATAGCCATGACTTTTCAGTACAGTGCGCTTTTTGACTTTCTTACCGTATATGAAAACATAGCTTTCCCGCTTGTTGAAAGAAAAGAGTTCAGAGGAAAATATTCCAAAAAAGAACTCGCTGAAATCGTAGCACAAAAATTAAAAATTGTAGGCTTGCAAGGAATTGAGGACAAGTACCCCTCAGAACTCTCAGGCGGTATGCAAAAGCGTGTAGGGTTCGCGCGCGCTATAGTTACTAACCCTAAAATTATTCTCTATGATGAACCGACAGCAGGTCTTGACCCTGTGTCATCAACTTTGATTGAAAATTACATAGTAGAGTTAAAAAAAGAACTAAACGCAAGCTGCCTTGTTGTAACGCACCAACTGTCAACAATAAAGCGTGCAACGGATAAGGCGATTATGTTATATGAGGGTGAAATAGTCTACAAAGGCTCAACCCATGAGCTCTTAGAGGGTAAAAACCCATACACACATCAATTTGTAACAGCATCAATTAAAGGACCTATGCAAGTTAAGTCATTGTAATATTTTTTATGTATAATAATAAAATAAATCGGAAAGTATTATGGAATCTAAAAAAACATCATCATCACTAAAAGTAGGAATATTAACACTAACTGCCATATTCATTTTAATCTTCACTGTTTTGTGGATTAAAGGCAGAAGCCTCTCATCGGGTGAGAGAATTGATGTAGTGTTTAAAGACGTCAACGGTATGCGTGCAGGCTCAGGTGTTCAGATGATGGGTCTTAGAATCGGTCAGGTAGAAGAAATTACACCTGTTATAAACGGCAAAGACAGCTACATAAAATTAAGATTTGTAATAACGGAAAAAGGGGTAAAAATCCCCTTGGCATCCAAAATATCAATTCAGCAATCAGGTCTGATAGGTGAACAATTCTTAGAAATTACACCACCTGAAATACAAACCGTATTTGTTGAAACCATAAAATCTACAACTGCCATAGAAAAAGGGCAGAGCATTTTTATGGAATTATCAAACAAAATGTATAAAATAGGCTATGTAGAAGAATGCACAGTGCTGCCCACAAGCCAAATTCCGTTTGATTTAAAAAATAAAATAGGTACAAAAAATACCCTAAAAATAAAATACACTATCACCATGCCCGGGCTAATCCTTGATAATGACAGTCTTGGCGCAAAAATTGTCAACAACGAACTTGTATTTTATGAACTCAACGGCGAAAAACTTTATGCACCGGACCAAAACCTTAAATACACAGTGGTTGAGCCTATGAGAATGAGTGATTTTATGGAAATAAACTACAAAGCTTCAAAATCACTAAACGAAACAAACGAAAAAATATCAGAAATTCTTTCCGATGAAATGATTGGGGAACTGAGAGAAAGCATTAAAAACATAAACGAATTAACAATAACCGCTACAAATACGTTAGATAAAGCACAAATTCTTATTGACTCATCAAAAGAAGAGCTTGAAGAGGTTCTGGCACAGTCAAATAAACTAATATCCAAGCTAATTGTCCTGACTGACAGCGTTAATGAAATTGTAACAGATGAAGACTTAAAAGAATCCATAGTTACAACAACAAAATCCGTCGGCGAACTGTCTAAGAACGTAAATACACTTCTTGAAGACAAAAAGACAAAAGAAATTGTCACTAACTTAAATGAAATTTCGAGAAATTTGGCAGATATTTCATCTTACATGAATGAATTTACAAAAGACGACAAACTCAAAAATGACATTTCAAATACCGTTTCAAATATAAGCAAAATTTCGGCAAACATAAATAAAACCCTAAACAATCTAAACAATCTTGACCCAAGTCAGAAAGCAAGTGTAGATTGCATAATTTCGGATACATTAGTAATTTCGAGAAACCTGAGAAAATTCTCTGAAAAGCTCAACAAACGCTTCTTGCTCTTTAGGTTAATGTTTTAAATATGGAAAAAATAAAAGTATTAGTTAACAAATACCACTATCAAAATAGCTTTAGCTTTGGCTATGTACTATTTTTTGCCTTGTCACTAATCCCAAGTATCTTTTATTTTTTAATCATATTTATTAAAAATTTTCTATATAAAATAAAACTCCTAAAAGAACAGTCCGTCCCTCCTTATGTAATTTGTGTAGGCAACCTCACAACAGGAGGAGTGGGAAAAACTCCCATAGTGTGCGAAGTGGCAAATTATGTCGCAAACACCTTAAAGAAAAAAACTGCGGTAATTTCTCGAGGCTATAACTCTAAACTTGATAATAACAGGGTAAACATAATAAAAGATACAAACGGAACATACTTTGATGACGGCACAATTTGTGCAGATGAACCCTATCTGCTTGCAAAAAATACAAAAAACGTCACGGTACTTGTTTGCAAAGACAGGGTAAAAGCAGCAAAATTTGCCAAAAATAACTACGGATGCGAGGTAGTTATTTTAGATGACGGTTTTTCAAACAGAAAAATTAAAAAAGATTTTACCATATTGGTTGCAGATTCCAAAAAAATGTTCGGAAACAACTTCCTGCTCCCCCTTGGTCCTTTAAGAGAGCCTGTTTATGAGGCAAAGCGTGCTGATTTTGTAGTTGTTTCAAATAAAAACAACGAAAACATCTCTTGCGCTGTTGAAAAACTCTCAAATATACTTAAAACAAAACATATAACCTCTTGCAACTTTGTTGCGGATTACTTGTATAACATAAAAAACACTCTGCAAGTAATTCCTCAAAAAACAAATGCAGCAGCATTTTGCGCAATAGGACAACCTGAACAGTTTTATGATTATCTCAATAAATACTTTGATGTTGTTTATACAAAGAGCTTTCCCGACCACCATATGTACAGCAAAAAAGACATAGACCAACTAACACAAAAAACACTTGAATTAGAAACAAATACACTAGTAACAACACAAAAAGATGAAGTTAAAATTAAAAATCTCATAAAAAACAGCAGCAGACCCGATTTTTTGTGCCTTAAATTAAAGGCAGAATTTAGTGATAAAAATATGTTTTACGCCATAGAAAAAGGGATAAAAAATTATGCGCTTAAGTGAAATATACAAAGACAACTCATCACCCATATTTTCTTTTGAGGTTTTTCCGCCCAAAGGTGAAAATTTGGACAAAAAAATGAAAAATCTCTTTTGTGAACTTAGTGCACTTGTTGAGAAAAAACCCGCTTTAATATCTGTAACATATGGTGCGGGCGGTTCAAATAAAGATACTTCTCTTGAAATAGTTAAAGAATTAAAGACGCACCTTAAGCAGCCTGTTATGCCCCATTTTACTTGCGTTTGCTTGAGCAAAAATTACATAGAAAATTACATTCAAGAAATAGAAGACATTGGAATATTAAATATTCTGGCTCTAAGGGGGGATGAACCTCAAGATATTGACGTTTGCTACAGAGATTTTAAAAGCGCACTTGAGCTTATTGAGTATCTTAAAAACCACTCGGAACTTGAGTTTGCAGTTGCCGCATATCCTGAAAAACATCCAAAAGCCAAAACTCTTGAAGATGACATAGATGTTTTAAAGAAAAAACAAGACCTTGGAGCAAAAGTTGCATACACACAGTTATTTTTCAAAAACGAAAATTTTTATAAATTTTTTGACCTCTGTTCAAAAAAAGGAATTAAACTTCCTATAATCCCGGGTGTCTTACCTGTTGCAAGTTTTTCTCAACTAAGCAGAATAGTAGAACTCTCGGGCACTCAAATAGAGCCAAAGACTCTTGAATTTTTTGAAAAATACAAAGACTCAAAAGAAGACACAATAAAAGCGGGCATTGAATTTGCTTCAATTCAATGTGAAAAACTTTTGGATTTTGGCGCAAAAGGAATACATTTTTATACACTAAACAAAGCACGCAGCTCTTGTGAGATAATAGACAACATTACTTAGTAATTTCAACAAGACAATCCGCAGCGCGCACAATTATTATTTTACGATTTTCAAAAACCTTTGTACCAATTTTTAAGTCTTTATACTTGTCATTCAAAGCAAGAAATCTGTGGTTTTTTATATCTATTTTTCTGTTGTTAATTCTAAAAATCGGCATATACCAAGGTCTTAGCGCTCTTATGTGATTATGAATTTCTTTTCTTGTCTTTCTTAAATCAATAAGTGTATCTTTAAATTCAATTTGTTTTTCATAAGTAGCGCGGCTCTCATCCTGCCTTTGGGCTTTAATTTCTCCTCTTTCAAGCTTGTTTAGAAGCTCGCCTACAAGCCCCTGAGCATACTTGGAGCATCTGTCCCTTAAATCGCCGGCTGTCATATCATTATCAATTGTTACAGCTTCTTGCAGCAAAATATCGCCACGGTCAAACTTTTCATTTACATAATGAAAGCTCACCCCTGTCAAATCTTCGCCCATAAATATTGTCCAAAAATAAGGATTAGCACCCCTGTGCCTTGGAAGAAGCGAAGGATGACAGTTAATGCAGCCGTATTTAGGTAAAGAAGCGACCTTTGGCGAAATTTTTTCTCCCCAAGAGCCGACCAAAATAACATCAGGCTTTATTTTTTTAAACTCCTTTATAAACTCTTTTGAGTTAATTGAGGGAGCTTTAATATCATACACGCCAAAAGCCTTGATTAGAGAATAATCATGGCTTGGTGCAAAAATATCTTTTAAAAACAGGGTAAATTTTGAATAATTTACCCTGTCACATCTTAGTGCACCGACCACCTTATGACCGGAATACACACATCCGGAAATTAATGCAGAGAGCATTTTGTCATATCCGACAACAAGAACTCTAAGCATTTTCCTCCTGTGCTTGTTCTTCTTGTGCTTCTTCAAGAACTTTTTCATCCTCGTTTAGCACTTCTTCTACTTCTTGCTGGATTTCTTCGCTATCTTCCTGAGCTTCTTGCTGCGCTTTCATTTCTTCAAGCATTTGTTTTTCTCGCTCATCTTCTAAAGCGCGAGCCTGAGTTTCGGATTTGATATCGATTTTCCAACCAGTCAGGCGGTGTGCAAGTCTTACGTTTTGACCTTCCCTACCTATTGCAAGAGAAAGCTGGTCATCAGGAACGATAACAAAGACTTCTTTTTTGTTTTCATCATCAGCTAAAATATCCACTGATATTATACGAGCGGGAGATAGAGCGTTTACAATGTATTCAACAGGGTCTTGAGAATATCTTACAATATCAATTTTCTCATTTTTTAACTCGCCTACAATTGTTTGTATTCTTGAACCGCGAGGACCTATGCAAGCACCAACAGAGTCAACCGAGGGGTCATTTGACCATACGGCAAGTTTTGTTCTAAAGCCTGCTTCACGAGCGATTGATTTAATTTCTACAATACCGTCTTCAATTTCGGGAACTTCAAGTTCAAAAAGTTCTCTTACAATTTCAGGGTGTGCTTGAGATACTATAACCTGAGGCAGACGAGATGTTTCTTTAACATCAAGAACAAAAACTCTTATTCTGTTGCCGGGTTTATAGTATTCACCAGGTATTTGCTCACGAGATGGCATAATGGCATCTGTTTTACCGATATTTACTATAACATTTCTGTCATCTCTTCTTTGAATTATACCTGTAATAAGTGTGCCTTTTTTAGATAAAAATTCATCCAAAACAAGTTTTCTCTCAGCTTCTCTAATTCTTTGAGTAATAACTTGTTTTGCACTTTGCGCAGCGATTCTGCCAAAGTTCTCCGGAGTAACTTCGATTTTTACTTCATCGTCAAGTTCAACTTCTTCGTCAATTTCTTTTGCGTCTTCAAGAGAAATTTCCAAATCTTCGTTTTCAACTTCGCTTACAACAACTTTTGTTCTAAAAACACCTATTTCGCCTGTGCTTTCATCTAAAATTGCCTCAACGTTTTCTGCGTCTTTATCTCTTATGTGTTTTTTATAAGCTGCAACAAGTGCGTCACAAAGAGAGCTCACAAGAACGTCTTTAGATATCCCTTTTTCACGCTCAAGCTGTTCTGCAGCTTCAAAAAGAGCTGTTCCTATTTTAATCATTATCTTCTCCTTTATTTTGATTGTTTATATTTATATCTTCATCAAGTTTGACACTAAAAATATTATCAAGACTTATGCAAATTTCATCTTGGATTTCTTCAGGCACAACAATAAGTCCGATATTTTCCTGATAATCAACAAGTTTTGCCCTAAATGTTTTTGCACTAAGTCCCTCAATAGGGTTCTTAACCTTAACAATAATATCTTTTCCTTTAAAAATCACATATTCTCTCGGGCTTTTCATTTTACGATTCAACCCCGGAGAAGAAACTTCAAGATAATATTTAAAAGGAATAAGTTCATCTAAAAAATCCCCTAAGCCTCTTGTGATATTCTCGCAATCCTGATGAGATACGGGATGGTCGGGGCTATAGATGAAAATCCTCAAAAACCAGTGCGCATTTTCCTTTTCAAGAGAAACCTCTAGCGGGATGAGATTGTAGCGCATTGCAGTATTTTCTACAACCGGTATCAAACTGTTTAATATTTCTTTTTTATTAAAATGTTCTCTCATTTCTACCTTATTTTTTTGAAAAAAAAGAACGGTTTCTTAAAAGAGCCGCTCCGGAATTTTTCTTTAAATAATCCGAGTGCTTACCTGAAGCACTAAACTAAGTATACCATAAAAGGAGTAAAAGCCAACAAATTTTTAAGTTTTATGTTAAAATGGATATCTAAAACCATATGAACAACTTCCTGATAAAAACTGTCCTAACTCTTTTTTGCTTTTTTGTACTTCCCCTCTGCGTTTGCGCTATAGAAGAAGATGAGAAGATAGCTCCTGATGTCAAAAAAGGAGAGGTCTTAAGGGATAAAATTATCACCCTTGATGAAACAATTGACGGCGATACCACAACAGATGTTGAATTTGACGATGATGACGACTGGGATTTTAGACTTTTTGCGGAAAAAACTTTTGCTCAAAAAAAGGCATTAAAATTTGACAATAATTTTATAAACGAAATATCAGGAGAGCTTCGTTTTCAAGGTATAACAAGCTTTGAAGAGAGAAAAGGAAACCTGAATACCACATACCCTTTTGATATAAACGCAGTTGTTGAGTCAAAATTTGGGGATGAAAAATACCGATTCTTTACCGAATACGCTTTTACAAGAAATGTAGAAGATATGGATAATAAATTTTTTGGCAAGTTTTCCAACTTGTATATAGAGCGCAACTTCAACAAAAACCACAAAATGCGCTTTGGTGTATCTCGCTCGCCTATCGGACTTGAGGGGTCTATGAGCTCATTTTCTCTTCCTTTTGCCCAAAGAGCGCAAATATCAAGAGAATTTGGCGACGCCATATCAACAGGTGTTTCTTTTATAGGAAACAAAGGTGCTTTTGAATATAACCTCGGCGGCTACACAAGCACAAGATTTACCCAAGGCTTTAAAGACGGCGCCGAATTTATAGGTAGAGTTGGCGTAAAACCCTTTTACAAACAAGAAGGAAGTTATTTTAAAAACCTAAAACTCTACGTCGGGGCAGATGTCGGACACAGAGGCGAAAACTATGGCGTATACAGTGCCGCCATGACATACAAGTACAAAAAATTTCTTATGAATTTTGAATACGCTCATGCCAACGGCTCAAACGGTGACTACTTTGACCCAAGAAACAGACAGGGCTTTTTTACAACCGTAGGGTGGAACTTTACGCCAAAATTGCAACTGCTTGCAAGATATGACTACTTTAACTACAATCTTGATGAATCAAACAGTGTAAACCACGAATACAGCGTAGGAGTTAACTACTTTGTTTTCAAACAAAGACTAAGACTGGCGCTTAACTATGTTTTTTCAAATGACGAAAAAACAAACACAAACAAAAACGCCATTTACTTTTTAACTCAATTTTTCATCTAACCCATATGAAACAGCGCACCAAGGCACATAACACCAACGGAGCTTATGATAATCCAAAAGTGAGTGACAGGATGCAAATTATTCCATATGTATGCAATAAAATTTCTTTGATTCATAAGTACATTATCGCAGTATTTTATGGATTTTATTATCCGTCAAAAAAAGTATTTTACACTTAGCCAAGAGTATATTTTTTTGCCTCTTCAATTATACTTTCATCTATACCTGCCATTAGCGCAACCTCAAATGCGTTTGATGAAGGCACTATACCGCTTTTAATTTTTTTAGTTTTTGAATCCATATAAAACAAGTCAAATTTTTCTTCCCCGAGAGCACGTTTTGCAACATTTAGTAAATGCGTTGAAACAATAGTCTTAGACTTTATGTTACAAGCAAAATACTTGCACAAAGCAAGTAAAATCGCGCTTGCATCTTCACTATTTGTACCCTTTACAGGCTCATCCAGCAGAATAAGACTTTTATCCGTTGAATTTTTCAAGATTCTTGCAATATTTTTCATCTCTGCCATAAAAGCAGATTCATTCTCTCTTAAATTATCAAAAATAGCGCCATGGAAAAATATCCTATCTGCAAGCGCCATATTCACAGATTCTGCAGGAGCATAACCGCACATTTGCGCAAGCATTACAATTAGCGCATTTTGTTTTAAGTAAGTAGATTTACCTGACATATTGGCGCCTGTAAGTAAGGTTAAAAATGAAGTTTTTGTATCATTTGGAGTATATTTTCCAAGTATTTTTTTGACGCAAGGATGAAAACCGCCTTTTATTTCAAGAACATTATCTTGTCTAAAGTTTACGGCACAAAAACCAAACTGTAATACGCACTTTGTAAGCGAATATATGACATCAAGGAATGCTACATCACGAGCAAACATTCTTATTTTGGATGTTAATTCGCTTGAATAATCCTTAATTTTAGAATATATATCCCTTTCAAGCTCTCCTATTTGGTATTTTAAAGAGCACATCTTTTCTTCAAGCTTGATTGTTTCATCTGTTGTATATCTAAATACGGATGATAATTTTTGCCTTACAAGACAGCTGTTGTCAATTTTTCCATACAAACTTATCGGCGCCTCAAAGCAATAACCCAAATTGGGCATAAATTTCAGTTTTATTGAGCTTGAGAACTTTTCTGCCTGCACTTTTTCTAAAGCACATAATTGCCCCTCAAGAGCGTTAAGCTCAACTCTTAAAATATCAAGCCTATCGTTTACATATTCTTTTATGGGCAAAAACTCTGATTCTTCAGAATCCAAATCAAAAGTTCTTTCGATTATTCCGACAAAATCCAGCAAAAGATTTAAAGATTCAGTATCAATTTCCAAGTCAAAACTCTCAAGTTCGGATAGGATATCTTTTATTTTTTCAGCTTTTGATAATGTCTGAGATATCTCGACAAGTTCTTTAAATTTTATTGTCTTGTTTGAAATTTTTGCACTATAGCGCAAAATATCACAAAGATTATCAAGAAACCCTTCTAACGTTAAAAGTAATTGAGGTTTAGAGCAAAACTCCCTAAGTACATTTTGCCTTTTTAGAATTTTTTCACATTTGTAAAGCGGAGCATTCATCCACTGCTTTAAGAGTCTTTTGCCCATTGGAGTTTTTGAATTATCCAAAAACCACAACAAGCTCCCCTTTTTCTTAAAATCCGCCTGCATTCTTGTTAATTCTAAAGAACGTCTTGTATTAAAATCCAATGACATAAAATCACTTATGGAATATTTTTTAATTTCATCCAGTTTTGTAACAAAACTCTTTTGACTATCTTTTAAATAAGCAATAATTGCGTTTGCACACACATATCCGTTTTTAAAGTCCCCGTTTTGAGCGCTTTGAGCATTAAAGTACTGAGGACATAGGTAAGTATTGTCAAATCTTTCTATTACTTCTCTAAACACAAACATTAAATCTTGCGATGCAAGAAGCAATTCACGAGGGGAGATTTTAACAAGTTCAAAAAGCACTTCCTCCTTTGTGCCATATGAAACAAATAACGAACCCTCTGAAACATCACAGTATGAAAACCCAAACAAGTCACCATCTTTATTTACGGCAGCCAAATAGTTATTAGAGTCGGCATCAAGAAATTCGTTTTCATAAACAGTTGCAAGCGTGTATATCCTAACTACTTTTCTTTCACACTCGCCATCATCACCCCTATATTGTTCTGCTCGAGCAACTTTAAAGTTTTTATCCAAAAGTTTTTTTAGATAAATATCAAAACTTTTGCGTGGAATGCCTGCAAGAGGCACCTCACCAAGCTCGCCATATTTTCTTTTTGTTAAAGTTATGTCGCAAACTTGTGATATAACATAGGCATCTTCATAAAAAGTTTCGTAAAAATCCCCGATTCTATACATAAGAATAGTATCAGGGTAGGCGCTTTTTAAGTCCAGATAGCCCCTCATGCCTTTTGTAGCTTTTTTAATATCCGCGTCTTTAAAACTAATTATTTTTTTATCATCCATTTTTGTATGATAAAATAAAATTGTTAAAAAACAAAGCATATGGAGCACTAAATTATGGGCTGTCTTAAAAGCATAGTAAGGAAGATAATTTTTATAGCACTTTTAATTGCATTTTTCTTTTTTGGAGGGTGCGATTTTGTTGTCACAAAATATAACGAATTTACCTGCCCGCCAAGAGAAGAACTTCTTGAGCAGTCAAAAGACTTTGGTGACTTTTCTCAGGTTTCAAGCGACTATAGACTTACTCGCTCGCTAAATATCGGGGGATATAGAAAATTTAACTCGGAATATCTGCCTACGGGGCAAAAAATTACCATAATAGACCTTAAAGACAAAAACATAATAACTCCTAATGATTTTGCAACAAAAAAGATAGATTCAAAAATTGACGACGCACTAAATTTCACAAAAGACTCGTTAATTACATTTGAAAACCTTGAAATAACAGGCAGAGGAACAATTTATGCCAAGGGCAAAAGCATACCTTATGTAAACTTTAAAGCTGATATCAAAAACGTTCCGTTTAAAACCGTTGAAGGCATGTTGGGTGCATATACAAGTGCAAACATAAGCAAGGCAAAGAAAAATAAACCTGCAGAGCAGAGTGTAAAAGTTGTACTTTCTATGCGTGATTGCAAAAAGTACAACCAGCAAATAAGCACTAACTATCTAAAAGCGGTAAAATTCTAAATTGCAACCCAACTTTGCGGGTAGATATCTTTTGGATTATTCTTAATTTTTTGAAACCATTTTATTGGTGCAACAACAATTTTTTGAGGATTTGAATTAAGATAAGCGCCCCACCATGAAAAACTTGAGTTTGCTATTATGTTATGCTTACAATTTGACATAAGCCTTAAGTCTTCATAGGACTTATCACCTATGTTGTGTGAAACAAATTCAAACCTTGCATTTTTCTTAAGGCAAATAGGACAATCATCAAAACTCAGGTTTTCTTTTGCCCAATCAATATCATCTGAAAAAACATATACTACGGGATTTTCCACTTTGTTTGCAATTATCTCAAGCGCAAAGTTGTAATATTTCATATCTAAATGATTGTAAATGCTTGCATAACGCTTCTTTTGGACGTAGTCGCCGCGCCTTATATGAAGCGATATTGAATCTGTTTTTTTCATATCATTTATTATTGAAGCATTTTCTTTATCAGGCTCAACTTTAAAACTAAAATGTTTTTTTATTAAATCTTCGTTTATATATTTATAACTTTGAAAGAACCCGTAAATATAGGTGTTATCTTGAATCTCTTCAAATCTTTTTTCATAATCAAAATCTTTTTCGGCGTATACATTTAGACCAAAGAATCTATCTTTAATGTACTTTCTTAAAGCCCACAAAGCTTTATATTTAAACCCGCTAACCTCGTTATTTTTAATATTAAAAACATCCAAACCAAAGGGGCGAGAGTAGTTTTTGTTAAAAAAATCCATATCAAAAGCGTAATCAACGCCCAATTTATCTGCAAGAGATACAAGTGCGGCATATTGAAACATCTGGTTTCCCAAACCACCGTTATATCGCATTATTAGCATATTACTCTCCTTGAGGCTTTGTCTTAAAGACAAAGGTTTTGAAAATTAAAAACGATAAAACAGCCATAGGTAAAACCATAATTGCCTGTGACAAATATTTGCCCGCACCAAGGTTTACAAGAGCATTAAGACAAACAAGGTTTATTGAATAGGTAAAAACATAAGATAGGAAAAACCTAATAATACGGCTGTTGTCATGGTTTTTAAAAACTATTGTACCCGTCGTTTTGAAATTCCAAAAAACACCCAAAATGTACTGGATTGTAAGCGCAACATTATGTGAAGCATGAAGCGTAACAAAAAGCGCATACACACTATAGCCAAAGGCAGTATTGAGCGCGCCTACAAAGAGAAATTTCATAAACTTTCTATCCACTCTTTTGAAAATTCCAAAAAAAGCCCTTTGGTGTATATAGTTAAAAATATTTGAAAGCACGGAGAGGATAAATCTCCCCGCCGTGCTATCTTTGAACTTTGTTATTAAATTAGCTGACATGTTCTTTTATTTCTGAAACAACATCTTTGGGTTCAAGTTTAATTGAAGGACCCATTGTAGTTGTAAGATACATTGATTTAATGTATGTACCTTTTGCTGCGGACGGTTTTGCTTTAATTATAGCATCTGCTAAAGTTGAGAAGTTTTTCATTAAATCTTCTGTTGAAAATTTAACTTTGCCGATAGGTACGTGAACCATACCTTGTTTGTCGGCACGAAACTCTACTTTACCTGCTTTAGCGTCCTTAACAGCTTTAGCTACATCAGGTGTAACAGTACCTGTTTTAGGGTTAGGCATTAAACCTTTAGGACCCAAAACACGACCTAATTTACCCAAGGGAGCCATCATATCAGGTGTTGCAATCAAAGTATCGAATTCAAACCAGCCGTTTGAGATTTTTTCAATGATTTCTTCCGCACCTGCTTCATCAGCCCCTGCTTCTTTTGCAGCTGCTGCTTTATCAGCTTTTGCGATAACACAAACTCTTACTTCTTTACCAAGACCTGCAGGAAGTACTGTGGTAGAGCGAATTTGTTGGTCTGCGTGCTTAACATCAATACCTAATCTCATGTGAGCTTCTACTGTTTCATCAAATTTAGAAACTTCTTTAGAGATTTTTTGAAGCATTTC
>CALUYX010000028.1 GCA_944325115.1 Candidatus Gastranaerophilales bacterium
TCCCAGTCTATATTATCAAGCACATACTTTCTTGTTCTGTTAACAATTTCTTCTTCACCCTCTTTATCGACTCTTGCACCATCTGAGGCAATATATAGTCTTGGAGGTTTAGCTTTTCTTATCGGTTCAAAAGTTTCTTTTACAACATCAGGACGATTAAAGATGCAGTATAAAATAGCAGTTTTCATAGCGCCTATTATATCAAAACAAATTACACATGCAAACACTAATTGCAAAAAGTGCTATTTCTTTGTACAATGTTAAACGGAGAGTTGTCCGAGCGGTTTATGGTGCGGATCTCGAAAGTCCGTGCAGGCTAATTACCTGCCGAGGGTTCGAATCCCTCACTCTCCGAATTACTTTATCTTTTTCAATGACGATATAAAGTTATTGTGCTCAACGTCCCCTTCAACCTTAGTGAGGAAAATCTGGCAGTCTTTTTCATCTGCATCAATAGGTGGTAAGAACTTAAGTTCTGCAGAGTAATAAGCGCTGTCATTTCTGGAATTCAAGGGGACTCTGTTTGCAATACTGTTAAGAGAAATGTTTCTCATAAATCCGCCAAAACCTTTATTTATACTTGAAAATTTAGTATAAATTCTAAGGGTAGTATCCTTTGTCATTAAATCGTATCTACCGACAATTAATGCGCTCAGTTGTGAAGATTTGGACTTTATTATTATTTTTTTTATTACATTATCTTTAATCTCTAAATCACCTTCAATTTTATCAAAATTTCCCTCGGGTATATTAACAATATCCGTAATAGTTGCGGGGCTAATCATAGCAAGAGGATTTCTAAATAATGCAGCAAACTTGAGTACATACTCAATTAGCCCTATTTTTCCTATAGTTCCATTGTTTACCGCAAATTTAATAAAACCGTTTAATTTAAGCGAAGCATCTGTGTTAATGCTTATTATACCGCTTGCCTTACCATAAATTTCTCTGCTTAAACCCAAAATTGATGTCGCCATTAAATCGGAATTAATGTCTTTTACACCAAGGACTAAATTATACTTATGTTTTTTTAAGTCACAATTAATTTTACAAGAAGAAATACCCTCTGCAATATCAAACCTGTTTGAATGTACGTTTAAAATTCCATTCTTGTCAAGAGTAAGTGTAGCCTTAAGGTTTCCAAAATTTATGTCTTTATATTTTCCTTTTACAAGATTAAATACGCAATTCTCGACAATTAAAAAACCGGTATCAAAAACAGGAGCGCTATCAATATCTGAATTTTCATCAAGGTGATTGTTATCTGCAACCACGAGATTTTGAGCATTTTGCTTGTTTAATTGCTCATTATTTTGAGCGTTCATTGACTTTAAAATTCTCTCTATATCAAGGTTATCAAGAGTTAAATTAACATCATTTATAACTATAGGGAGTTTTATTTCATTTAGCATAGACCCGTCTAAGTCATACTGAGAACGCTTAAAGCGACCACTTGATGATAGTGTTATATATTTACCGTTAGCGCTAAGATTAGCTTTTTTAATAAATAATCGCTGCGCAGGTATAGCAACTTTTTCCATAGACATGTCAGTCTTTATGTATGGAACCTTTGAATCTGCTATAAGTTCAAGGTTTCCCGCTATTGTACCCTTTCTAAAGACTTTCTGCCCTATAAGTACGTTTAAAAATTCACTTGGCAGCGGTTTTGGAATTGTAAAACCAATGTTTTTTAGAGCAAGAGTTTTAGCATCAATTTTACTCCAAATTGTCAATAATGGCTTAATTTTACTGTTCCTGTCAATTGTAGATGCAATATAATAATTTATTTTTTTAATATCAATCACATCAGGGTCTAAATCAATCTCGACAGTTGCAACCCTGTCATAATTTACAGGGGTCAATGATGCACCGTCAACAAGCAGGTCGTTACCCTTTCTAAGGACAAAAGCGCACCAAAGCTTCATATCATTGTATTTTGATTGATAATAAATAACAGAGTTTGCATTTCCCGTAATTTCAAGAGGATAACCGACAATTTTAGAAAGATGGTTTTTTGAAAATTCTTTTGTTGCAACAGCCTTAACTACAACATCAGTATCAAACGACTTATAATAGTCTTTTATAGAGCCTTTTATGTCAATAGAATTATTTTTACTGCTACCATAATAACCTTTAATATCAGAAAGAGTTATAATATCGGGTTTAATGTCAACATGTCCGCTTACAATAGTTGTTTTTAAATCAGCAAGCGGAATTAAGGTCAGCTTACCGCCATCAAGGTTTACAAAGCCGTTTAAGCCTTTATTTGAAACATTGACATCAAAATCAAAACTGCCGCTTATATCTTTAAAATAGGAAAGAAGTTCTTGTCCGTTTGGAATGATAAAATTTGTCCTTATTAAGTCAGTCACATAAGCAACATTAAAGTTTTTGGAAGAAAAATTAAGATTATAGCCCGATTCACTTAGTTGGGCGTTAATAAACATTTTAGATTTATTTATGTTCAATTCGCAGTTATCAACTATAAATTTACGATTTTTTGCATAAACACAATTTTTATCAGCTACATTAAAGGCAAGTTTTTTGCCCCTGTTTTTAATTTCTACATTAACGTCAAAATGAACATACTTAGGATTTCTGCTTGAAGTAATTTCTAAGTTATTACCATCAAATTTTACATCAACATTATCTGGAGATTTATATAAAACTATACATTTTTTTATGTACAATAACGAATTAAATAAATCGGGACGCCAGTCACTTTTCTTATTCTGTTCTTTATTTTCCTGCAAGGTGATTAGTGAAAGAGCGTTAACATCAACGTAAATAAAATCTGCCCCAAGCTGGTTTATTACAATTCTTTTTTTGAATAATTTAGCAAAAGATACATCACTGTTAAATTTTTTGACATCCAAAATAACTTGCTTATCTTTACTTAGTAAGACCTTATCAACAGAAAAAACAACCCTTGGACTCAAGTAAGTTTTTAAAGAAGGTTTTTCTATCACTAAGTCTATTCCAAAAGTTTTTTTACCATAGTCAATAAGGGCATTTGAAACAAAAGCACTTGAAACAAGAAATGGCACTAACTTTAGATATAGAAAAAGCAAAAGCGCAACCAAAATTGTAAACACAAGCGCCACATAAAGCGATATCTTTTTTACATTATTTATTTTAGCCATAAGTCAATTTCCGTTAACAAAATAATATCATAATTTAATTTTATGCTATCATTAAATTATGAAAAGGATAGTTTTTTCATTTTTTTTAATATTTTCACTTTGTCTGCCTCTCAATGCACAAGTCTTAACAGGCAGCCTCAAGGTTGCTGATTTGGATGTATTTTCACAAGATGAGAAATTTGGCTTAAAAGACAAACAGGGCAATGTAATTGTAGAGCCTCAATATAAAAAACTGATAAGACTTGGTGACTACTCATGGATTGTCCAAAAAGGCTCTAAATTTGGATTAATAGACTCAAACGGGAATATTCTTGTTCAGCCAAAGTACAGAAATGCAGACAGATTTTTTGGCAAATATGCTAAACTCGGCAACACAAATGATTACGGACTATATAACGACAAAGGTGAGATAATAATACTGCCCGAGTATTCAAGAATTGACCCGCTTTTTGGTCAAATGTTTTTAACATGTAAAAACTATAAATACGGCATAGTGGACTCAAACGGCAAAGAAATTCTTGAAAATGAATACGATGACATTTACATGCCTGACCCTGACACATTGAGAATAAAATATGATGGCGAATGGTATGAAATAGAAAGAGTACAACAAAATGAAATCGCCTTACCCGATAATTCAAGCAAGATAAGTGTTGAGGGCAACGAACTAAAAATCACAAAAGTTATTGCAGACACAGGTCTTGCATCCGGTTATGGTGCACTAACAGCTGCAGATTATCTTTTAAAGCTATTTACCTCGATTTCACCCGCATACGAACAGACAATAGATGAATTAATGTTTTCTCAGGGTGCAGAAGCTGTTAATATAATCTTTAAATTAAGCTGGCTGCCAAAATTCCCATTTACCTATGCAAAACATTACTATCAAAACGTAAGACAGCCAAACAACGGACCATTATCAGACATAAGAGAAGATGTAAAAAAACAGCTTAAAAACTAGGTTTTAGCCAGTTTAAGCTGCTTAATATTAAAGAACATGCGATTCGATAGGTAACGATAAACTTACCTAATTTTTATTTTTGGTACTACCGACATTCCGGGTGCAATATTATAACCTGAAATATCTTCGGTGAAAATAATTTTTACAGGAATTCTTTGAACAATCTTTACATAACTTCCAACGGCATTCTCCGGCGGGAAAAGACTTGACTTGGCACCTGTTGCTCTTTGTAAACTGTCTACCTTGCCCTTAAACTTCTTTTTAGGATAAGTGTCAATTTTAATAGTTACATCCTGACCTTCTCTCACCTGTTCCAACTGGGTTTCCTTATAGTTTGCAACAACCCAGACTTCATCTGAAACAATAGACATCAAAGGTTGTGCAATCTGCACATAGTTGCCTTCTTCAACAGTTCTTGCTGAAATTTTACCATCCTGTGGCGCATATATTTTTGTATATGATAAATTAAGCTTTGCTTCGTCAATTTCACTTTCAAGTCTTTTAATTTGTGCTTCTATTTCTTGTTTTTTAGCTTTAGAGCTTTGAATGGCAATGTCAGCTGCGCGTTTTTTCTCCTGCTCTGCAAGATAATTTGCGCTTAAAGACTCATAAGCAGTTTTTGACTTATCCAAATCTTCTTTTGAAACAATACCATCCTTAGCAAGTTTTAAATCTCTCTCATAGGTTCTTTTTGCGTAATCCAATTTAGACTTAACACTTGAAATATCTTTTACGGTTTTGTTTGAAACCGTCGTATTTTCTTGAATGTTTTTATCCGAAACATTCAATGAAGCCTTTACCTCTTCAAGTTTTGCTTCCTTTTGCTCAAGTGCAACAATGTAGTCATTTGGGTCAATTTCAAGCAACAAATCGCCTTTTTTGACCTCTTGGTTATCTTTTATAAGCAATTTTACAACAGGACCCGAGACCCTTGGCGCAACAGAGATTATATGCCCCTCAACAAATGCGTCATCTGTAGATTGATAGTAATGAGCATGTAAAAGCGCATAAATCCCGCCAAGTGCAAGTATTGCAAAGGTCAATACGGGAACAATTATTCTCTTTTTTATTTTATGAGCATGTTTATTTTGTTTTTTCTCTTGTTTTTCAGACTTGGGATTTTGCTTGTTTTCATCTTTATTTTCTTTATTTTCAGCCATAATTTCTCCAAAAAATGAACTATACACACATTTCTACTTTATCAAGCAGATTATTTAAAACTTTATTTAATACGCTAAGGCATATATCAAGTTCTTCCTTGTTAATTCCTTCTATCATGGTGTTTCTATAGTCAGATGCAGCTTTCGAGAGAGGGGGGAATATATCTCTTGCCTTTTGCGTAAGAAAAATTTTAAAGACTTTTCTTTTATTTTTATCACTAATGCGCTGAACATAGCCGTTTTTTTCAAGAATATTAATGATTCGCGTGATATTTGGTCTGTCTTTCATTGTAATTTCACTCAATTGCCTTTGATACAGTCCGTCTCGCTGCATTAAAACTTCTATTATGACAAACTGCTCTGGAGTGATGTCAAAACCTAAATCTCTAAAGCATTGCCTTGAGTAAATTCTTGTGTAAATGCCTGCAGCAACAAGCATAGCACCCGGTATTTTTTTAAAATTTTCCGCTTCGTTTTTAATAGTTTGCATAAAAAATACTTTTCTTTTATTTTCTTGTGTTATGATTATAACACAAGAAAAATTTTTACAAACAATTAGGGAAAAATATGAAGAAGCTAACAACAATAATACTTATATTAATTTTTGCGCTAAGTAGCTCAGGTGCATATGCAAAAAATACAAAGAAACCTTCAGAAGAAAACGAAATAAAATACTTAAACATCGAGTGGTGGAGCGAATTTAATGACCCTGTTTTAAACGAATATATGCTAAAGGTGTTTAAAAACAATCATGACCTTAAAATCGCCCAGTTAAGGATAAAAGAAGGCGAACAAATTGTTAAACAAAGCTTTGCAAATGAACTCCCTCAAATTGGTCTGAGCGCAAACATAGAACGTGTTTTGCGCTCAAGTGACCAATATTTTGGTCCAAAAATGCTTATACCAAACTTTTCCCAAACAAATCTGCTATTTCCTATTAGCGCAAGCTATGAATTTGACATTTGGGGCATGAATCACACCAAAACAAAAAGTGTTAAAAAGCAACTTGATATAGTAAAAGAAGAAGAAAGGGCAAAATATATTTCGGTTACGGGAAATTTTGCAAGCGCATACTATAATCTTGTAAAAATTGATAAACTTATAAAAATTCAAGAAGAACTGGTGCAGATTCAAAAAGAAATTCTGCGACTAACAGACATAAAATTTGAAGCAGGAAAGACCTCTGTAAGCGATGTAATAGCACAGAAAAAACTCTTAAAGAGCCTTGAAGAAGAGCTCAATACAATGATAAAAGAAAGAACTTTAGTAGAGGAAGAAATAAAGCTGGCACTCAGTGATAATGAGATTAAAACCATTGAAAATACAAATCTCACGGAAATTCCAAATATAAATTTCCCAAACTCAATACCCTCAGACGTTATAGAGTCCCGCCCTGATTATATTATGGCACAACATAATCTTGAAAGGCTGGGGTTAGATGTTAAAGTTGCAAAGAAAAATCTTCTCCCGAGATTTATAATCTTTGGACAGTTCGGTTTTAATGCATATCATTTAAGCAATTTATTCAACAATAATGCACTTTTATCCTCATTTGGCGTTGCCCCTGTACTTGATATATTTACGGGCGGCAGAAAACTTGCTTATTTAAGATTTAAAAAATATGAATACGATGAGGCGTTTGAGTTTTACAAAAAAACAGTATTAAACTCTTACAAAGAGGTTAATGACGCCCTTGTAAGTGCAAAAATATACAATAAAAATCTTCAAAGCGCAAAGGAAAGACTGGTTTTAGAAAAAGAAAACGAGCTTATTGCGCAAAAAGAATATGAATCAGGAAGAGGAACACTTCCTGAAGCTTTATTAGCAAGAGAAAGAGAGCTTGCGGTGGAAAAAAACCTAATTGATTCCCAAATAAACACTCTAATAAGCGTAATTAGCCTCTATAAAAGTGTCGGAGGCAAAAACCTTAAAGAGATAACGGAAAATATATAAAATATAACCCCACAAGGCAATATATTTTTCACAACAATAATTCATAATTTTAATGTTCGGAGAAAATTATGAAAATTTTTGTTATTAACGGTCACAAATACTACTGGTATTCAACAGGCAAGCTTAATCAGACGCTTTTTGAAGAAATTATTAACACCTTGTCATCAAATAATCATGAAACTAAAAGCACAATTGTTGAATTGGGTTACAGCGTTGAAAAAGAAATAGAAAAATACAAATGGGCAGACATTATAATTTATCAATGTCCAATCAACTGGTACAGCGTCCCTTGGACTATGAAAAAGTACTTTGATGAAGTACTTTTGCCAAATATTTTCTATAAAACATGCAGCGATTATGGCGAATGTGGTCTTTTTAGCGATAAAAAATATATGTTCTCATTAACCTGTGCCGCTAAAGAGAGCGATTTTAACAAATCCGACGGCTTCTTTGATATGCGAAGCATAGATGATTTATTTTTACCGCTGCACAAAACGCACCAGTACTGCGGGCTTAAAAAACTTGATACATTTTGCGCCTATAATGTCTTAAGGGAGCCAAATGTTGAGCGAACACTTGACAGACTACGCTTTCATCTAAATAAGCAAATTATTTTTTAGACTTCTCAGGTTTCAATTCTTCCAGATTTTTACGCAACATCTCTGTGTTATAGCTGCCATCGGGATTTGTGCAGTCAAGAATCATTTTGGCGCAGAAGTCCTCAGGTTTTCTTAATGTTGAAACCTTTCGTCTGAGATTAGTTATAAATTCGTTGGTTTTTGGGTTTCTCATATCAATATGCATAGATTTTACTTTTTTGTCGTAATTTTCTAAATACATATCACTGAATTTTCTGGTAAAAAAGTTAATTTTCTGCTTTGGCAGTCTTTTTGCTTTTAGCACCCTGTCTTTTTGCAATAATTGCTCAAGGAACACTCGAATATTCTCTTTATCGTTAGTTTCAGGTATATTTGCCATAAAATTTAAGAATATTTTTCTTCTGTGCTCTACAATATTATCAACTGTCCTTGAGAATATTTTATCTAAAATTGCTTCTGATTCTTTTGGGTTTTTCTCCTCTAAAAATGGTCTAAAAATACATAAAAGCTCGTTTGAATAGTTAGCTTCATCCTTAAAGGGTTTTTTTGGTGCTACAGATGACAGCTTTGATAGGAAATTTTCAACCCGTCCGACATTCTGTGTCCCCTCAAGCTCGGCAGATATACTTTCTTTAACAGATTTTAGATAATTTGGTATTGAAAAATTAGGTACAGCTTTTGCGATATTTAAGTCTCCTGCTATAGTGTTCAAATTCTTCAAAACACTGTCAAATCTTGAGGGTTTCTTTAACATGTAATCTTTCCAGTTAACATTACCACGCTTTGAATTACAAGAAGAATGAGTGACAAGATAGTTTCTCGATGAAGATTCTCCATTTTTTGAAAAAGGTTTTATGTGTTCTGCAGAAGAACATATTGAACTAAGCATTTGAGTAAAAAACAGCGCGCTTTCACTTTCGTTTAAAGAAAAGAGCTGGTTTTGCATTTTTGGGTCTTTTCTTAATGCTTGAGAAATATATTTTACAAGATATGCATCAGGGTCGGTTTTTGAAGAAGGCAAAGTAGAAATTGCATTTATGATTTTTACCCATTCATCAGTATTACCGGATGTCATATTTTTTGTAGCAATATCAAAAACATGGCTTATAATGTCTTTCCTAAAATCAATATGAATCTTATTAATAAGAAAATCAGACAATTCTTTAATTCCGATATCAGGTTTTAAAAGTATATCCTGAGATTTAACTTTATTTATATAATCAATAAGCTCTTTAGAGTCGACTTTTTTTGCCAAAGTTTCAACAGTAGAATAAACTGAAGTCTGCTTAATTAACATCCTGTTTCTGGCACGTATATATGCAATAGGAAGAAGATTTTGTGCATCTTTATCAGGGTTATCTATTGCGGTTTTCTCAATACGCTCTATAGCACCAACTATCTGAGGCTTTAAATGCGCTTTATTTATGGTGGTAATTCTATCTAACTCATCAGCAAGTTTTTGCCCTTTAAGGGTTGTAATGTAGCGTATTTCATCTCTGGATACGGTTTCATTACCACAATAGGCGCATGGTATACCCCTTGGCGACTTTAAGTCAAAAGAGTATTTTGAACCAAAAGCAACAGTATCACGCAACAATGGGAGTAAAACAGGCATTTTACCCAAAAAAGAAGGAGAGTTTTTTGGAAGATTTTTATTATTAAAAGCAGTGCAAGCAGTGTTATTTTTATTGGAAAAATCACACTTACTTGCACTATAGTAACTTTTAAACCGAATATTCATTCTGTATTTTTAATGTACGTAAATCAGCAAAATTGCTATTCTATTAACATTACTTAACTAAATACTCAGGTCCGTCAATCCTTATGGCAAAATAAGGAAGAGATTTGTCTTTTTCAACCATAAACAGTACAAAAGACTTTGAAAAGTCATATTTAATACCCTTAGTCGGTATAGGCATAGACATTTCAACAACATCCATAGCTGCTTCGTTTCTTAACTTTGCACCCTTGTTATCAAGATTAAACTCAATATCATCAATAGCTTTTGCAATTAAATATTTGGTTCCGTTGATGCGTTTGTTGCATAGTGCATCATATTCAATTCTTTCATTAAGAGAAATAAAAGGAACAATCAATTCATCGTCTTTTGTGAATCTCAGATATTTATTTGTTTTAACTGCCATTTGTGAATAGATATCATATACATTTTGCGGCGATTTTGTCCTGTAAAGGATAACCCTGTCACCTGTCTTTGTTTCAAGAGATACGGCATAATCCCAATCGTTCAAGTAAAATAAGGGTTTAATTTGAGAGGAAATAGCCCTTTTAGCGCCTTTTTTAGTACCAAAGAATTTATAACTTTCCTTTGAACCGTTAAAAGGAGCACTATCTAATATGTCATACTCATTTGGGAATTCAACATTTTTTACAAGCAATGAATAAAGAATGTATTCATTTACGCCTTTTGGCTCCCAGTCAATACTGTCAAGGATTTTGCTTTTCTCACCGAATTTTTCAAAAATTTCTCTTTGGATTTTTGCTTTCAGTTCATATGTCTTTGGAGCAACAATTTTATAATATGAATCCTCTGAAATATCATCAGAAGTGAATTTGTTTGCATTCAAAACATATGCTACTTTTGGGTCAATACCCTTAAAATTAATTTTTTTTCTTGCTATTAAATTCTTTAAATCATTCCAAACAAGCTGAAATGCCGGTGTAAAGACATCGTGCCTGTCTTCAAGGTTGTATGCGTAAACTTTTGCTTGATTTGAAAAAACAAAGCAAAAACAAACAAATAAAAATAAAGCAATTTTTTTCATAATCTCCTCCATTTACTGTCATCTTAGCAAAAAATTTCAGAAAGACAATTGATAGTTACATTGTTAAGCAATGTAAAAATAATTGTCATCTTGCAAATAAATATCTTTAGAGGCATTATAGACAATGTTTCAAAAATAATATAAGAGGTAAATAAAATGCAAGTTAACTTACAAACACAATGCAGACGATGCGCACAGCCGTCTTTTGGTATGGCAAAATTAACACAAAGAGGGCTTGATGCAGCAAAAGACTTTATTAGCGATTTGCCAACATATTCAAACGACAAATTGTACAGCAAGCCAAGAGTTCTAAAGTCATTTTTAAAAGGGAAACAGGGCGTAATCACTCCCGATTCAATAAAAGAAATATTCTCACACGGTCAAACAAGCTTTGCAGACAAGAATGCAGAATTTGTTAATAAACAAATCATGTCATTAACATCAAGAAAAACTATAAATAAATTCTTAAAATCCGAAGGTCGCAACATTGGTGATTCAAGAAATCTTGATATGATGTCAGAAAACGGAAAAGCGCTCGTAGGCTCAATTATGGACCTATTTGATAAAAACGTAGCAAATAAAAGAGTATCAAGAACAAAGGGTGTAGCTATGTTAGACTTAATCAAAAAGTACATAGACCCTGAAGCTCACTCAAAAAGAGCCGCGCTTGTTATGGATAAACTATACTCAAAAAGATAATATAAAATTCCAATCCAAAAAGCGGTGCAAAATAAAGGCACCGCTTTTTTAAGTTTTGTAAAGAATAATGCACAAAAATTTAAAGTTTTGCAAAAAACTGTCGTAAATATATTCAGAAGGCAGTGAAAGTTAGTTTTAAAGTACTAATTAACTAAAAAAGATTTTATTTTTTGTGCTTATTTGACGCAAATCAATCGATTTGCGTTTTATTTTTTATATTCCGTTCGTTTCGATACGTATTGATAACATTATACAATACCTTCCTTTAATGCCTTCACTGCAGCTTGAGTTCTGTCGTCTACAACAAGTTTTTGAATAATGTTGCACACATGCGCTTTTGAGGTATGCTCGCTTATTTTTAATATTTGAGCAATTTCATAATTTGATTTTCCATCAACAACAAGTTTTAGCACTTCATACTCACGCTCGGTTAAATTAGCATGGGAAGCTTTAAAATTTGCCCTGTTTTTATTTTTTGCAGGAATTACACCCCCCGTTGACTCTCTTATAATGGGTACAACTTTGGGGTCAAGCCACATAGCACCGTCATTTACACTGCGCAAAACCATTGCGAGCATATCAGAGTTAATATCTTTTAAAACATACGCGTTAACTCCAACTCTGAGCGACTCCATAATATTATTCTCATCTAAGTGCGAGGTTAGCATAATAATTTTAACATTAGGATTATTTGATAAAATTCTTTTAGCAACTTCAACACCTGATATATCATTTAGTCCGACATCAATTATTGCAACATCAGGATTATGCACACGAACTTTTTCTATTCCTTCTTTGCCTGATTCCGATTCAGCAATTACTGAAATATCAGGAAATTTTTCAAATAAAGATTTCAGACCAACCCTCATCAGCTTGTGGTCATCAATTAAAATTACACGTATTTTTTTACTCTGAATATTATTATTTTGAACTTGCATACTCGCTCCTTTATAACTCGTTTTAAATGAGTATAAGATTTAGAACAAAAAAAATCATCGTAATTTACGATAGCTAGTGTTTAATTACAAAAAGTTTTAAAATTTAAACAATATAAACATACGATACGATATGTATCGATAACATTAAACAAAATTATAGGCATAATTTAACGCAAATTGTTTTCCCAGATAAAAATCTATGTCAAAGGGTGTTTAAATGCCTTCTTACATAATATATATTATAGCTACCAATCGATAAGCATGTATTTTGGGTTAAGAGTCAATAATATCTAAATTTCATATAAGGAATGTAAAATTGCAACTTCGGCATTTTTTACTTAGTAAATAACAGTATAGGATTTTAATTAAGAAAATGGCAAATATTTAAACGTTTTTAATGTTTCTTTTAAGTTCGTTTTGATTTATGAAAAATAATCTTTTATAATTATTAAAAAAACGGAGCAGGTGATGAATTTAAAATACGATGTTGTAATTGTTGGCGGAGGTGTCGCGGGAATTTCTTGTGCATATAATTGCGCTAAGAAAAAACTCAGGACTCTTCTTGTTGAAAAAGAAAATTATCTGGGCGGAGATGTGACAGGCGCACTTGTTGTTCCTGTTATGAAAAATAACAATTCAAATATAAATTGCGACTTTTATAATGTTTTAGTAAACTATGCAAAAAAATTTGACTCACAAATAACGTACTCAGACGGAAATACCGGTTGGTTTAATCCGATATTAATTAAAAATGTTTTTGACCAAATGTTAAAGAACGTTGGTGCCGATATTTTATTTGAATCTGTACCCGTGAATTTTAAAAAAAATGAAAATTTTATTGAAAAAGTAAATTTTTCATTCGAAGCGTTATCATTACCTATCGTATCGAAATACTTTGTTGATGCAACAGGAAATGCTGAACTTTCAAAACTTTTAAATTGTGAATTTTGGTCAGATACACAAATGACACAACCTCCAAGTCTGCGTTTTATTGTTTCAGGAGTAGATTTAGAATCACTGGCAAACTTTTTGGAGGAAATTGACTCTGATAAAAATGTTACCACTACCTATCGAATAGATAGCCAGATTCATCTAAGCACAGCTTACACTTGGGATACTAACAAAAAATGGGCACTAGCACCGTATTTTGAAAAGGCTGTTAAGGAAGGTGTCCTAAAAGACACTGATAGAGCTTATTTCCAGATTTTTACAATAGCGGGTATGGCTAACTCAGTGGCGTTTAATTGCCCCAGAATACAAAATTACGACAAAAATAACCCCATTGAGTCCTCTAATGCCATTATTGAAGCCAGAGCAAGCATATACAGGATTTATAATTTTGTTAAAAATTATATCCCCGGTTTTGAAAACTCATACATATCAAATATTGCACCAAAAATCGGCAAAAGAGAAACAAAACGGGTAAAATGCAAGTATGACTACACAATTAACGACCTGCTTGAGCAGAAACAATTTGACAATCCCGCACTTGTTTCTGACTATCCTGTTGACATTCATTCAGACAAAAAAGACGGTTCAACACTGCATAAGGTATGCTCTTATATGCTCCCCATCGAGTCTTTAAAGTCAAAAGACTATGAAAATTTATATATAATAGGCAAAATTGCAGGTACTGATTTTAAATCACAAGCAGCTCTCAGAGTTCAATCAAGCTGCATGTCAATGGGTGAAGCCGTAGCAAAAGATATTTTTCAAAATTGTTAACCATTGTAAATTTTATCTTTAATTTTATAAACTTTTTGCACAACAAAGCCGATAAAGTGATTAAAGTGATTAAAAAAACAAATAAGGTGTGTGAAAGCAGTAAAATAGGAGATAAAAGATGGGATTCTTAGATGGTATCAGCAAAACACTTAAAGACTTAGCAAGTGCAGGAAATGCAACGCAAGGAACAAGCGAAACTCAACAAGAAAATGTTGAGGATATTGATGTATTTGGCAGTGCTTCAAATCCAGAAAAGAACGGAGTTGGCGAAAATACGGTTTTTGAATCAGAATTAAACAATGGTGACTCCACGGGAGACAAACTTGTTATTAATAACGAAAGTTATGTCCAAGAAGAAGACGGCAAATACTTCACAACAGCAGAAGAAGGAGATACCATTGAAAGTATACTTGAAAAAGCATACAACTATAGCGAGCTTGATGAAGAAGAGCAAGAAAGTCTTCTAAAAGAAGTAATGGCTGCAAACCCCGAAATTTTTGGAACCGAGATAAATAACGTATCAAATCAATATGTCACAGATAATGACAGAGAAACAAGCGGAGAAACAAGCTTTGAAAAACGCAAAAATACGCAAATAAAAGCAGGCGATACTATCAACATTCCTACACAAAGCGAAAGAATTGAAAGCGTTGAGGTAGCAGCTGGCGCTGATACTAATGGCGAAAGTTCATCAGAACACACGCACGTTGGAACAGTTATTGCAAGTGCACATGGTACACAAGAATACACATATACACCAAAGTCCGACAGTGCAACTGTTGAAGACGGACAAAGCCTTGCAGATGTAGTTTCTAACAACTTTGAAGATGCAAATGATGACAACTTATACTCAATTGCTCTTGACCAAGCTAAAGCAAACTCAGATACAATTCTGGCAAAAGTCAATGAAGGTTTAAATGGAGATGAACAATACAAGGATGTCGCAGACATTCCAAAGGAAAAACTTCTAAATCTTCAGCTCTCAGATGCAGACAACAGGACAGAAATTTCTTTAGTTGAATCATACCATGAAGATTTTGCTACAGATACAGATTTAACATCTTCAAAATACGTAGACCAAGAAACATTTAAGCCTACATCAACACAAGTTATAATTGACCCGGATTACGAAGGTGAATCGGGTACAGATAATGGACGGGGTATAAAAGTATATAAAAGTACAGAAGAAGCTATTCTTGCAAACTATGTAAGCCAAAAAGACGGCGAAAATGTCGAATTGGATTCCGATGCATATGCGGTAATTTTAGATGGCCTAAAGGATAATCCAGCAAACGCAGAAATCGTAAAAGGATTATCAGGACAAGAAGCGCTTGATGCCATTAAAAACTTGGGCGACGAACAAATATTAAATCTTCAGCCTACTGAAATTCAAAGAGTAGCTGTAGGTTGCGATAACGCTGAAGATGCACAAGCTGCCTTTGCAAATGGGTCAGATACTGAATTTTCATATCTGCAAGCAGAAAATAAAACGGGGCAAGAGATTATTGACAAGTATAAAAACGAAAACTTTGTTGAAACACTTGACAAAGACAGGAACAATATAGCTTCACAAGAAGTTACAGACAGCGGCAGAAGCGTAGTTATAACATATAAAGACGGGACAGTAATTAAAAAAGATAAAGTCACTGACTCAGTTGAAGTTGAAGAAATAAATCTGCTCAATCTAATGAATAATTATGCAGACCCCGGAGATGAAAATCTGACAAACGGAAAAACTTTGCTTGACAGATACAATGAAGACCCAAATGACCCCGAAACAATGGCATTAATAGGTGCAGCGGTAAAAGATATAATATCAAACAACGACTACATTAAGAACTCAACATTTACAGTAGACGGTCAAGAAGTCAAGGGTGAAGACTTAACAACAGAGCAAGCATTACATCTTAACTTCAAAGGTGCAGATGCTGAAAACTTCCTAAAAGAACTGAAAATGAGTGATGCAGCATACAATATAACGCCTCTTGGCGAAGATAATGACACTCCTGCAGTTGAAACACCAGAAGTTGACGACACGCCGCCTGATGATACCCCAATAGTAACACCTGAACCTGGCGACACGGACACAGACACGGACACAGACATAGATACCGACACTGACACGGATATCGATACAGACATAGATACCGATACAGACGTCGACACAGATACCGATGTTGATACGGATACAGATACGGACATAGATACCGATACAGACGTTGATACTGATACTGATATTGATATTGATACCGACACTGACACGGATATCGATACCGACATAGATACCGATACAGACGTCGACACTGATACCGACGTCGACACAGATACTGATGTTGACACAGATACGGATACGGATACCGACACGGATATTGACACTGATACAGACGTCGACACGGATACCGATGTTGATACAGATACCGACACAGATACTGATATTGATACAGATACCGACACAGACACAGATACGGATATTGATACCGATACCGATGTTGATACAGATACAGATATTGACATAGAAGAACCCGACCATCCGGATGTTGATACCGATAGCGACAGTGACACCGACGTTGATGTAGATACAGACGTTGATACTGATACGGATATCGATACAGACGTAGATACCGATACCGATGTTGATACAGATACCGACACAGATACTGATATTGATACAGATACCGACACAGACACAGATACGGATATTGATACCGATACCGATGTTGATACAGATACAGATATTGACATAGAAGAACCCGACCATCCGGATGTTGATACCGATAGCGACAGTGACACGGATACGGATATTGATACAGATACCGACATAGATACTGATACAGATGTTGATACGGATACGGATATTGATACGGATATTGATACAGATACTGACACAGATACCGATACAGACGTTGATACTGATATAGATACCGATGTTGATGTAGATACAGACATTGATACGGATACTGACACAGATACCGGAGACAACACTGATACCGATACAGACACTGATACCGATGTTGATACAGATACTGATACAGACACAGATGAAGGTGATTGCGCACCACCCCCAGAAGTGGACAGTAACGTAGATGACAACTTTAATCCGTTTGTCAACAATGATTATGAAACAGTAAATATACTTGACGATCTGCTTGAAGAAAAACAAGAAGAAGAAAATCAAGAAGAAAATCTGGAATAAAAGGTAACAGTATACAAAATTAAAAATGAGCGAGAAATCGCTCATTTTTTTTGTGTAAATTTTTGTAAATTTTTTTCACATATTAGGCAATAATGTGCAAAGATAAAATTCATCGGTTTTGTACAATCGCATATGTAATTTACTAGCAAGGACAGGAGATAAAATGTCAGATTTTAAAATTACGGCTAACATAAGCTCTAAGAGCAATGTTAGAGGCATTAACAGCAAAAAATATCAAAGCAACCCGCTTTTAATAAACAGCCAAAGCAATATCAACTTTGGTAAAAAGTCAGATGAAAACGAAAATGATACTATTAAACCGTACACAAAAAAAGGTACATCATTTATAACAAGAGCAAAAGCATCACTGGCAGCAGCAATGATGGCACTTACATTAGCAGCCTGCAAAGATGATGATAAGAAAAAAATTGACACTAGTGAACCTACTGAACCTACTACTGCAACCCAAGAAACATATGAGCAAGAAGCAACAACAGACTTCTATGATGACCTTCTCAATAATAACGATACAGAAACAGATGAGTCAGTAAATCAAGGGCTTGACCTTGAAGACCATATACACGCCGCTACCGTAATTACAACACCACATGAAACTGTAAGATATGTTTATGTACCAAAAGGCGGCGATAAAGATGGCGCAAAAGATGTAGAAATAAAATTAAATAACAATCAAACTCTTGGTTCGATTGTAAAAGAAAACTTTGCAGGTATTAGCGAAGACAACATGTATGCAATTGCGCTTGACCAAGCAAAAGCCAATGCTTCAACAGTACTTGATGCCGTAAATAAGAACAATAATAATGTTAAATATGATGATGTGGCAAATATCCCCGCAGAAGTATTACTAAATACAAATCTAAATCCAAAAGGTAAAGATTTAAATTTAAGTCTTGTAAACTCAACACACGAAGACTTTACTTCAGTTGAAGACGAACACACAATGACAACATATGTTGATCAGGAAAGATTTGTTTCAGACAACGAGTATGTAGTAATTGACCCCAACTGGGATGGAAAATCTACTGATGAATCAGGCATGCCGACATACACATCAGTTGAAGCCGCAATTTTGACAAACTACAGAAGTACTGATGCAGAAAAAGAAGGAAAACTTGTTGAATCAATATGGACCGACTCATACACTGATATATTAGACGCCTTAAGGGATGATGCTATAAATGCAGACAATTTCCAAGGCATGTCAAGAGACGAGGCTCTACAGCACTTAAGAAATACAGAATTTAACAACAAAATGGTTCTTCACTTGGGCGATGTTGAAGCACAAAGAATTGCAATAGGATGCGAACAGCACGGCGCAGAAGAAAATATTACAAACGGACAAGACTTTAGTTTTTCATATCTTCAATCAAAAGTAGACAAAGTTGATTTAAATGAAAAAGATAAATTTGGCGACTATAAATACAATTCATTCTACGACCTAATGCAATTCTATTCCGACCCTGGAGACAGATACAAAAACAACGGTAAAACTTTACTGGACAGATACAATGAAAACCCTGAAGACCCTGAAACGCAAGCATATATACTTGTTGCAGTTAAAAACATAATCCAAAATGACCCATACTTTAGTACTGCCGAATTTGAAATAAACGGTGAAAAAGTAAAAGGCGAAGATTTAACAGCTCAACAAGCTCTACAAATAGAACTCATCCAAGACGGGAAACCAATTGTAGACTCAGTTGAACTTGGTGATGCCGCATATAACCTAAAATCAAGCAAAGGTACCGATGATGTATATGTAATGTTTGACGGCACACCAGAAATTCCTGCAGATACCGACACAGACACAGACACAGATATTGATATCGACACAGACACCGACGTTGATACAGATACTGACGTTGACACAGATGTTGATACTGACGTTGATACCGATACCGATGTTGATACCGACGTTGATACAGATACTGACGTTGATACCGATACCGATGTAGATACCGATACTGACGTTGACACAGACGTAGACACAGACACGGATACAGATACAGATACCGATACTGACACTGATACAGATACTGACACAGACACAGATACGGATACTGACACTGATACAGATACTGACACTGATACAGATACTGACACAGACACTGATACGGATACTGACACTGATACAGATACTGACACAGACACTGATACGGATACTGACACTGATACAGATACTGACACAGACAC
>CALUYX010000029.1 GCA_944325115.1 Candidatus Gastranaerophilales bacterium
ACCTTTAGCGCCTTTTTTGCAAGCGCATAAGGGGATATAAAAGAAAGGTCAAAATGCACCCCTTCAACAAGCGAATCAGTACTCACACAAAGGTTAAAGTCCCTTAGGTATGCACAATCATCCCCCAAATAGCTTGAATCGGTGAGGGAGTTTTTTATAATTTCTATAAATTTTAACTCTTTATTTTGCATAACTATTTAAGTGCTTCATAAAGCCCAAGAAGTGCCATTTTATAGCCTGTTTTTGAAAAACCTGCAACTTGCCCTAAGCACTTTGGTGCGATATAGGAGTTATGTCTAAACTCTTCTCTTGAATAAACATTACTCAAGTGCACCTCAACTGTTTTAATGTTGACGGAAGCTATAGCATCTGCTATTGCAACGCTTGTGTGAGTGTAAGCGGCAGGGTTTATTATTATGCCGTCAAATTTATCAAGGGCATTTTGAATTTTATCCACAATTTCGCCCTCAAAATTTGACTGAAAAAACTCAAGGTCAATAGAATTATCAAGCTCTTGAGCGTATTGCTTAAGCTCTTTTTCAATGTCATTGAGTGTAAAAGAGCCATATATTTCAGGTTCTCTAACACCAAGCATATTAAGGTTCGGGCCGTTTATTACAAGAATTTTCAAATCATTCTCCTTTTTTTAATCATCATAGCGGAATTTTGCTTTTATTAAAACATCTTCTTCAACTTTTTCCATATCGCAAAACTCCAAGTTGTAAGAATCACTTATTTTGTATACACCTAAATTCCCGACAAAATCAAGCCCTGTGCCAAAAATTTTAGGAGAAACAAATTTATAAATTTCATCTGCCATCTCTTGTTTTACAATAGCGGTAAGCATTGTTTTTCCCGTTTCAACAAGTATTGAATATATTCCATAGTTATAAAGTTTTGAAAACAAATCCCTAAAATTTGCAAACGCTATAGGAATAACATTTTTTGGAAAATCTCTGTCCATATTATTTGTAGCAAGAAAAACCCTTGCGCCGTCATCTCTAAATACTTGATAGTCAAAGGAAATTTTACCATGCCTGTCTATTATAATTCTGTCCGGATTTCTCTCGCCCTTTATTCTGCAGGTAAGAGCGGGGTTGTCGGCAAGTATTGTACCTGAGCCGCTTAAAATTGCAAAGCTCTTTGCTCTAAGCTTTTGAACGTACGCTCTTGAGGCTTCTCCTGTTATCCACTTTGACTCACCACCTTGAGTTACAATTTTTGAATCAAACGTAGTTGCAATTTTTACAAGCACATAGGGGAGTTTCTTTGTGACGTTTTTAATAAATACCTTATTTAACTCCCTGCACTCATCTTCTAAAACACCTGTTACAACCTCAATACCTGCGTTTTTGAGCTTCATAACGCCTTGAGAGCAGACAATGGGGTTTGGGTCATACATACCTATAACTACTTTTTTAAAGCCTTTTTCGATAATCAAATCAGCACACGGCGGGGTTTTACCCTGATGAGTACAGGGTTCAAGATTTACTATAAGAGTTTTATCAGAAAAATCACAATCCGATGCAGCAAGTATAGCGTTTCTTTCGGCGTGGTTTTCACCGTATTTTTCATGCACTCCTTGTGAAATTATTTTATCTTCGTTTTCATCATAAACTATTGCTCCAACCATAGGATTTGGTGCAACTTCAAAACGATATTTTGAAGCCAAATCCAAGCACATTTTCATTAATTGTTCGTATTTTTCCATCATATTAACCTGCCATGTTCTCCATAATTTTAATTACCGCCGGATATAAAATAACTATAAACAAAGCCGGCAAAAGAAACAATATCATAGGAATTGTCATCTTTGCGCTGGCACTTTGCACAAGTTCTTCAATTCGCTGCTTTTTTCTTGTGCGCAGCGAATCACAATAAACCCTTAAAGACTGAGCTATGCTTGTACCCATTTTCTCCGATTGGACAAGCATAGCACAAAATGAACGTATATCTTGAGTATCAATTCTTTTTGCCATATTTTTAAGCGCATCTTCCCGACTGAGCCCTGACATTACATCTTTAGACAAACGTGTAAATTCAGAGCTTACAGCTTTGGACAGCTCGCTAAATTCTTGTGCCACACGCTCTATTGCACCATCAACACCAAGACCTGCTTCAACACAGACAGAGAGCAAATCTAGCGCATCAGGGAAAAAGCGTGTAAATTCTTTTCTTTTTTTCTCAATAATCTTTTGTATTCTATACTCAGGATACTTATAAACAACAAAACAAACAACAAGCACACAAGAAACGCTTGTAATATTAAAAGAAAAAAGCAAATACAAAACACAGAAAATAAACGCTATTAAAAGCGAAAAAAGTCTTCTGTTTTCAAACTCCAAAACATCCTCATCGCTTGAAGACACACCAAGAGAGTATAACATAGTGTGTATTTTATTTTTTGAAACCTGATTTGCAATATTTTTTGTTGAAAATGGTTTCAATATATCCGCAAACGCATCATAAAGACTTCTTTTTTTTATTTTGCCCGAAGCTTTTCTCAGTCTTTTTCTTATAAAATTGTCATCATCGCTCTGCAAGATATATATGAAATATCCGAACCATAATCCTATTAATATTGGCAATATCTTAAGCAGCAAAATTAACTCCCTAAATTTCGATTGTGATTATCCTCTTTATGGCAAACATTCCAAGAATCAAAAGTATGACAGAAAAAGACAGCGCCATATTTCCCTGCTGTGTTTCTAAAAGAGGCTGCATATAATCAGGCGAGAGCACAAAAAGTATACTTGCTATTATGGGAGGTACACAAATTAACATAAAACCCGAAAACCTTGCCTGAGCAGTTTGTGCCCTTAATTGTCCCGCTATTTTAAAGCGCTCTCTAATTGTTATGGACAACCCGTCTAAAATTTTTGCAAGATTACCCCCAACATCCCTTTGTAAGACCACAGCGGTTATGAAAAATTTTAAATCCATGTTATCAGGAACGGTTTTTGAAAGCGACAATATTGCAGATTTAAAATCTGAGCCCACCGCAAGTTCATCAAGTGCCGACTTAAAAACTCCTGCTATAGGCATCGGCATATCTTTTGTTATAACCTCAAATGCGCTGTATATCGAGTGTCCCGCACGAAGTGAATTGGATAATAAATCCAAAGTATCGGGCAGCTGACGCGCAAAAGCCGTGTAGCGAGCATTTTCCTTGTATTTAAGCACACCAAAGGGCAAAAACAGCCCGACAAGAGAAACAGGCAGAACTACTAAAGAGGTAAGAAAAGATACAACAATAAAAGGAAAAGTGCACATGATACTTAAAATTATAAAAGTATCCACTTCCATATTAACTCCCGACAGAGCAATTTGATTTTCTATTTTGTCAACCAATTTAAAGCCGCCAAAATACTTTGCAAAAAACTTATATCTAAAGTTATTATAAAGAAACGTAAGCTCTCCTGCTTGAGTTTCGCCTCGGCTTTTTCTGCTTGCGTCCTTAAGGCTCTCCAATCTTTTTTGCACGGCAAGATGCTTTGGGCTTTTCATGGAAAACAGGTTAAAAAGCAAAACAAAGCTTAAAAAACCAAGTACCAAAGAAACTGTCAAAGCCAAAAAAGGAGTCATCTCTTAAGCCTTTTTAGTAAATCAACGTTTAGGGTTGCCCCTTTGCGAACAACTTCCTGACGAGCACTTTCTGCCTTAGTTTGTTCGGCAGGAACAGGAGTAGAGGGCTTATGATTTACATTGCCGCTTTTTGTTAAATAGGTATGCCTGTAATTTTTATCAAATATCTGCGGATTTATTTCAATACCTTTAGCAGTAATTTTATCTAAAAATTTAGGTCTTATGCCTGTCGATGAGTGCATACCCATAACTGTGTTTACGCCTACACCTGTTTGCTCCCATACAAAAATATCCTGCATGGTTATAACATCACCTTCCATACCGACAATTTCAGACACTTTGGTTACTTTTCTTGTACCGTCAGAGAGTCTTGACGCCTGTATTACAATGTTTATGGCAGAGGCTATTTGGCTTTTTATATTCCTGTCAGGCAAGTCAATTCCCGAGAACATAACCATGGTTTCAAGCCTTGAGAGCGCATCTCGCGGAGAATTGGCATGAAGTGTTGTTAGCGAACCGTCATGACCTGTGTTCATAGCTTGAAGCATATCAAGAGTTTCAGCCCCGCGGCACTCACCTATTATTATTCTGTCAGGGCGCATTCTGAGGCTGTTTATGACTAAATCTCTTGCCGTTACCTGTCCTTCACCTTCAATGTTTGGAGGTCTTGTTTCAAGACGCACAATGTGTTCTTGCTGCAAACACAGCTCCGCTGAGTCTTCGATTGTTATTATACGCTCGCCGTTTGGAATTTTTGCGGACAAACTGTTTAGCAGAGTTGTTTTACCTGCGCCTGTTCCGCCGCTTATTATAATGTTCAACCTTGCAGCGACCGCAGCCTCAAGAACTTTTGCAATTTCTGTTGAAACAGAACCCCACTTGAGCAAACTGTCCATAGTGCCCGAATCTGCTCTAAAGCGCCTTATTGAAAGAGATGGTCCGTCTATTGCAAGCGGAGGAATAATGGCGTTAACCCTTGAGCCGTCAGGCAAACGAGCGTCCACCATGGGGGATTTTTCATCTATTCTTCTGCCGACTTTTGATACAATTCTTTCAATAATGTTTTTGAGGTGATTATTATCTTTAAAAGTAATTGATGTCTTGTAGAGCTTTCCGTTTTTTTCAACGTAGACATTTTTTGCACCGTTAACAAGAATATCGCTTATTGAAGGGTCAGATAAAAGAGGGTCTAAAGGTCCAAAACCTTTTGCTTCTTGTATAATTTCTCTTATAAGCCTGTCATGCTCAATTTTGTTTAACGGTACAGAGCGAAAATTAGTCGAAATTTGAAATTCTATAAACTGTTTTATAAGATTTTTTTGCTCAACATCTGAATACTCGCTCCAATTTGGAGTAGTATTTACCTTGTCTATCAAAAGAGTATGCAATTTTTCCTTTAAATCGCTAAACTCTTCACTAAGGGGCATATCGCCCACAAATGTGCCAAGTTGTATCTGCTGAGAATTAACCGCATTTTTTTTATTAACATTATTGTTTAATCTATCTTTGAGTGACAATTACTTTTTCTCCTTTTTCTTAAATAACCCCAAAAAACCTGCCTCATGCTGCTTGTTTTGTCCCGAAGCCGAATAAGTATAATTATCCGACAACAAGGCTGCAAGCTCTCTAAAGGCTTTTGCTATATTTGACTGGTGATTAATATCACTTGTTGGCATACCTTTGTTAATGGCATTTATTATTGTAAAATAATTGTTTGGTATTTTATAATAAACACTATGCCCCAAAACGTCCTCAACGTCTTCTATTTTTATTTCATCATTTTCCATGTACCTGTTTATTATCAATTTTACTTTGTCTTTTTGATACCCTAAGCGCTTAAAAAGGTCAAAACATCTCTGGCAATTTCTGACAGAGGGAAGATTTAAAATCGCAACAAGTAAAATTAAGTCAGAATTATCAAGCGCTGTTATGGTCTTTCCGTCAAAAGAGCTTGTAGTGTCGATAATTACATAAGAAAAAACACTCCTTAAAACATTTATTAAAGTGGTTATATTCTCGCTTGTGATAACCTCTGCCTGCTCTAAATCAGGCGGGTCTGCAAGAACATAGAGCGAAGTGTCTTTGTACTTTTCAAGAGTGGAAAGCAAAAAAGTTTCATCAATCCGCTCAAGGTTATTCACAACATATGAAGTATCAAAAGACGGGTTTAAATCAAGAAATGTCGTAACATCGCCCATTTGAAAATTCAAATCCACAAGGGCAACTTTTTCGTTTGTAAGACTTGCAAGCTCAAAAGCCAAATTTGTAGCAATAGAGGTCTTGCCTATTCCGCCTTTGTTTGAAAAAGTTGTTATAACCTTACATTTTGTAGTGTCATTAATGTTACCCAAAATAAGGTCTTTCATTTTCTCTATTGAATCAATGAAATCGCTTTCTATAAGCGGTTTTACCAAAAATTCTCTTGCACCAGCTCTTAAAGATTTTATTACAAGCTCAGAGTCAGTATCGTAAGACAGAACTATAATCTTTGCGTTTCTTAGATTTTTTGAAAATTTCACTATGACATCTAGCGTAAGCTGCGTCCTTTGAGAGATATCAACAATTATAAGGTTTGGATGCAATTCTATTATCTCGCCATAAGAATTAATCGCGTCCTGAAATTTTCCTACAATGTTTATGTCTTGAACTTTTTCCAAGAAACTTGCTACAAGCCCCCTGCTTGTATCATCCGAATCTATAATTACAGTGTCTATTTTTATGCTCATATTGCTTAAATACTCTCTATTCGTGGTGCATCAACTATTTTTGGAGTAATAAAAATCATTAACTCCGTATCATTCTTTTTATCTTCTACAGTTTTAAACAAAACCCCAATAACGGGCAAATCCCCTAAAAACGGAACTTGATTATTGGATTTTGAACTTGAATTATTCAACAGCCCCGCTATAACAAGCGTTTCGCCATCCATTAACTCAACCGTTGTTTCAACCTTTCTTGTTCTAAAACCGGGTATCACAACGGCATTTTGTGTATCCATAACCCCTGAGGCTCTATCTATTTCACTAACTTCAGGAGCAAGTTTCAGTTTGATTCTTCCTGTTTTTTCCATAATTGTAGGCGTAAAATTCAAAATTACACCTGTTTTTTTAAACTCATAAGCAATTTGCCCGTATTGACCCATATCGGAAGGCACGGGAACTTCAGCGCCTACATTAAAACTTGCCTCTTCACCGTCTATCGCAAGGAGTTTTGGCTCGGCTAAAATCTGCGCATCGCCTTTTGTTTCGGCCGCTTGAAGTTCAAAAGCTATATCACCCGCTTTGTTTGAGAAAAAGTATTTTACGCCGTTGTCCACAACTACTCGTGAAAACTTGCCAAGAGGTATAATATCACCAATTGCTCCGCTGCCTGATATGCTTCCGCCCGCCTGTTGATATTTTCCGTTATTGCCTATACTAATACCCGTACCCAAGTTTCTTGAAAAATTCTTTGTAACTTCAGCTACTTTAACCTCAAGCAAGACTTGCTTTGTAGCACTTTCTGCCATATCAACAAGGTTGATATTATATGCCTTTGCCAATTCTTTTATTTTATCCCTTGTAGCGGTAGTACTCACATTTCCCGATAAAACCGCGCCGTTGTCATTAAACATTATTGAAATGTCTTCGTTGGGCGCAATATAATCAACCGCTTTTAGAAAATCGTCAACATCTTTGCGCACAACCAAGTTGTAAAACACCGGCTCTTCTTCATTTCCCCAGAAAATTAAACTTGTTGTGCCTGCTTTTTTACCGTTTATCATTAACTGCTTTGAAGTAAGTATAACAATGTCGGCAATTTCAGGGTCAGCTATGGAGATTCTTTTTACCGGAGTATCAAAATTAAGCATTTTTGACTTTCCGACAACTCCGTACAGCTTTTGATTGTTATCAATAGTGGCATTTTTAACAACCATTGCATTGTTGTAATTTTTTAGAGAAGAATCGTCCGATGAAAAATCAAAACCGCCGACAGACGGGGTTATATCCCTGTATGAGCTTTGTGCAAGAGCTGCCGTAGCAAAAAGTACGCAAGCAATGAGCAATATGAAATTTTTAAAATATTTTCTAAACATCACTGCATCGCTCCGACTATTACCCTTTTATCCCCTGTTATCAACTCTATTTCTTGCGTTTTTTGTGCTTGAGATTTTACGATTGGTATTTCTTTTTCCTGCTTTGGAGCAGGTTTTGAAGCGGTTTTTTTAACAGGTTCACTATATGAAACATCAGACACTTCGACAAGTTCGGGAGGAACGCTATCGTCTTGAGGCAGCTGAGAAAGCACTGGCGAAGAATCATAAGAAAACCTGTAGCCTGTTTTTTCATGCCTGTTTCTCTGCACTAAAACAGGTTTATCACCACTCATGGCATTTAAAAATACGGGCACATCTCTGTCTTTAATTTCAAGCATAATTGTCTTTTTGGAGGCTTCTTGAGTGTCATCAACACTTAAAACCCTTACACCTTGAGCCTGAATAGAATTTTTGGCAAAATAAACATCCACCAAAACCCCTGCTTTTACAAAGTAGGGTATCACATCAGGATTTATACCCAATGCCCTAAAACCGCTTCTTGGCTCATTTTGCGAAAAGTCTAAATCCGAAGCTCTAAAGTAATCTTCGACAATTGGTGAGTCCGCTTTTATATCCTTTATTGCACGAACTCCCGAAATTTTGGAAGGATTTGTGACCGCTCCTTCGATTTCAATGGGGAATTGTTTGGTTGTGAGATTATCAGTTTCTATTCTGTCACCCTTTTTAATATCATTTTTGGCAACAACATATGTTATTTTTTTCAAAGGTACGCTTGAGCTTGTTTGAGCAAGTTTTTTGAGGTTATCATTTTCAATTTTTAATTTTATAATAACCTGATAAGAGATGACAGCAATTGCCATCCCCACAATTATGGAAATTATAAGTTGGTTTTTATTCTTTTTTATACTCATAAACTCACAAGTACCCGCTAATATTTTACAATATTTTGCTTAATTGGAAAAATCGTTAAGTTTCATTACATGTTGTAATATTTTCGTTTAGAAATCCAATCAGGTTTATGAGCGCATTTTTTGCAATATCTTTTTTTATTACCACTCTTTTATTTTCAACATCCGATTTTGCAAAAGGTGAATTAAATTTTACTGTTTTGATTATACTTTTATCACCAATTTTAATTCCATATCCCATATAGCAAAGCCCGACAGGCTTTAGAGGGCTTCCGCCGTCAGGACCTAAAATGCCTGTTGTAGCTATTGAAACAGGTTCATAATCTAAAAGTCCCAAGGCCATTTCGTAGGCTGTTTGAGAACTTACTGCGCCAAATTTTTCCAGTGTTTCTTTTTTAACATTTAAAAAATGCATCTTTGCTTCGTTTGAATAAGTTACAAAATTTTGTTCCACAAAATTACTCGAACCTGCAATGTCTGTAAGATACGAACTCACTAAACCACCTGTGCAAGATTCTGCACAGGCGATTTTTAGACCGTTTTTAATAAGAATTTCTTTTATGCTTTGAAGTATTTCCTCTTTTTCCATAAAAACCTACGATATCGGTACATCAAGAGGTTCAATTAAAATAGCGTCAAAGACTATTCCTTGGTCGATAATTACATCATTACCTTTTCTGAATAAGTCTATAATGCTATCTCCCACAAGATAAACTCCGCCGCCTATAGTACCGCCTATTGCAGCAATTGGCGTTACAAGAAATCTTCCGCCGGGGAAAAGTTCATCACCTGATTTTATACCCCATTGAGTTGTCCTTGATATTATTTTTCCGCTTTTTTTGGTATTTCTTTTTAATTCATCCCAATAATTTCCGCCGCCTGAAATAGCGCCGTCCTCAAGTATTTCAAAATTTGAACAAACAGCTGCACTTACGGGTAGCTGCTTACCTTGTCCCGTTACAACATGGTCAAATGTCAAATACAAAAGAGCACTTCTTGAAAGTCTGCCCGTGCCTTTATAATCTTCTACCGTTCCTCTGACAAGCGAACCTGAAGGCAGAATCGTTCTGCCGTCAACTTTTAAATCGTTTGTAAGTCTTGCCGAGAACATATCGCCTACTTGCATACTTGAGGTAGAAAGAGGCTCAGCCATAACAAGATTAAGCTTTGTACCCCTTGGAAGTCTGCGCGTTTGAGCATCAGCCTTTATTTGATATGCAAAAGATGACATAGCACACATTGAAAGTGTCATTATAAGTGCAAAAAGTTTTTGGAATATCTTTCTCATCAATTTTCCTCCCCGCTCTTTAGCTCTCTGACATTAATCTTTCCGAATTTCGCCGATAAGTCATCAATGTGATGAACTATATAATAAAACGGCTCTAAGTCTTTTTCGGATAAATCAATCATAGCGCCCCACTCAGCTCTGCCGTGGTGAGCGGCTATCATTTTTGCTATGTTTTTGTAGCCTTCTTTCATGCAGAGCGTATAGCCGTATTGCGAATGACTTATCCAATCTTTTCTAAAATCTTCATTATACTCTATAAAACCTGTTTCAAGGTCTATTTTGTATTCAAAAATTTTACCTATATCATGCAAAATACAGGCACTAAAGAGCTCTTCTTTATCAACTTTTGAATTTAATTTCGGATAAATAATTTTTGCAAAATCAACACACTCAAGCGTGTGAACCAAAAGTCCGCCTATGTAGTTGTGATGCATTGCTTTTGCCGCAGGCGCAACCTTAAGAGCGTCTTCATTTTCTTCAAGAACATTAAGTACAAAAGTTTTCAGTTTCTCGTTATTAAAACTTTTAACAAAAGAAACAAGCTCCTGATACTTTTGCTCACACTGAGAAATCTCCAAACCGCATATGGCTTCTTCGACAAGTTCAAGATTATTAACAAGGCAATTGTTGTACTTTTCGTTATAACTTGCGGTCAGTATTTTTACAATATTTCCCGTCTTAAAAATCTTACCCTCAAGGCGATTTAGGGTTTCTTCCCATAAAATACAGTTTAATAAAGAGGAGTCAGAAACATTTTTCAACTGCAGCTTGCCCATTTTGGTGCCTGCTTTTGTATCTCCTACAATAAAATTTACAACTTCGTATTTGGCATTTAAGTCTAGCATTTTCAAATTTTATTATAAAAAATACATTTTGTAAAGTTTTATTAAATTCACTCTTGCTCCTTTTTACCGGTGAGTTTAACAAGGGTTTGATTGTTAATTTCGCCCCCGATTAGCATAATAATCGATGTGTAATAAAGCCAAACCATTAAAATCGCAAAAGTACCGATTGTCCCATAAACCCTGTTGTATGTGCCAAGTTCATTTACATATAAAGAAAACAGCCATGAACCCAATAACCAAAACACACAGAAAAACAGCGACCCAGGGACAACACTTTTTCTTTTAACGGAAAAATCTCTTGCGGGAAGAACATAGTAGTTAATGTATGCAAGTACAAAAAGCAAAACAAACGCAAGCGGCCAACGACCTATAAGCAAAGTATTAACAACGCTTTGAGGCAGGTGGACATGCGAGGCAACAAAATTTAGTATAACCTTCCCAAAGATAATCAAGTTTACTGAAATAAAGAGGAAAAAAGTATCCACAAAAACCATTAAAACAGACAAAAGACGAGTCTTTATAAAACTTCTGTTCTCCTGAATTTTGTTTGCACGATTTAGCCCTTTTATAATCACCGCTATGGCATTTGAAGTTAAAAAAAGCGTAACAAGAAAACCTATTATAGCCATTGTCCCGCCATTTTGAAAAAGTATAACTTCTTTTAAAACGCTTCTGAATAAATCCGTTACGCCATGGGGGGTAAAAGTTGAAATAACATAAATTACTTTGTCGACAAAAAACTTTTTACCCAGCCATCCAAAAACCGCCATTAAAAATAACATAAAAGGAAAAATGCCCAAAACAAGCATAAATGCCATCTCTGAGGCAGCACCAGGGAAATCCTCATTTACAATGGAATTTTTTAAATTTACGACATATTCTTTTAAAAGTTTTATCATCTTCCCTACAAATGTTTTCTTATCTCATCAATCAAAACTTCTGCCGCTTCGTTAACCGGTTTTCTAATTGTACATCCTGCAGCTCTTATGTGACCTCCGCCGCCGAATTTTTTTACAACTTCCGTCACGTCTTTCTCTTTTGAGCGAAGCGAAACTTTTGTTGCACCTGCTGCGGATTCTTTTAAAACACAGGCAAATTCAACAGTCTTTATGGAGCGAAGATTTTCGCAAATCCCCTCCGTATGTTCATCTTTTGCGCCAAATCTTTCCATGTCAGCTTTTCTTACGATAGTGTAAGCTATCTTATCATCACACAAAAATTTTGCCTCAGACACGCAATAAGCCTGAAACATAACCATAGCCTTTGCCTTTAGGTCGTAACACTTTCTTGCAATTTCAGAAGTATTAACTCCTAATCTTGCAAGATTAGCGGCAATTTCAAGTGTTCTTGGTGTAAGAGTTTCATACTTAAAACACCCTGTATCTGTTAAAATAGACACATACAGGCAATTTGCCATCTCAAGAGTAATTTCTTTACCTGATGAATCAAACATTTCATACAAAACTTCACCCGCACTTGAAATTCCACCCCTTACAAGGTTATATTGGGCAAAGCCTTTGTTTGTTTTGTGATGGTCAATGTTTATGGTAACTTTTGCAGAGTTAAAAACATCCCTTGCATTCTCTACAATCCTGTCAATTGAGGCAACATCAACACAAATCACCGTATCATAAATATTTTGAACACTCTCAAGGGTTTTTGCCTTATCTAAATAAGGCATAAATGAGTATGTGTCGGGGCAGCTTTTGCCTTTCGAAAGCTGCAGAAGAATATCCGCCTTTTCACCCATAAAAGACTTTAGCGCACAGGCACATCCTAAAGTATCGCCATCAGGGTTAACATGGGTTATAATAAGAACCTTTTTCGCACTCTCTATTAAATCAAAAATCTTTTCTTCCATGTTTGAAAGATTAGCACAAAAAATGTGTCACTTGCAATTTTTAAAAAGCTCTTTTTACGTTTTTTAAACTGATGACGCTGTCATTGTAGAAAGCAAGGAAAGAATAGCTGTTTTTAAGTTCGTAAGCATATGTTGAACCAAGCATTTTAAGAGCATTTTTAAACAGTTTAAAGGCGCTTGCCGGTTTTTTTGCGCCGAGAAGTATTTCAATTTTTAATCGATACAAAGAAAACATCTTCTCGTTCTCGCCCAAATCCACACACATGGCGCTTTTTTCGCAAAATTCAAGCGCTCTTAAATATTCACCCTTTTGAGCGCAGCAATATGCAAGTTTTGATGTTGTTTCAAAATCCTTTTCGCCCATATTGTATAGCTTATCCCAGATATATAGCGCCTCTGTTATTCTATCCTCTAAAATTAACATTCTGCCTTTTAGTTTAAGGGTTTTTATGTGATTTGGAGAAACTTCAAGTGCATATTCAATGTACTTGTGCGCTTTTTTATTATCTTCAATATAAAAAAACGTGTCATAGGCTATTTTGTAGTATTTTTCAGCCAAAAAATTTATAACTTGCATGGTTCTTTAAATATTTTGTCAAATCCTCTTTAATCTCATTGTATAAACAGTTAGGACAAAAGGGCTAGTATATTTTTATAAAAAGGTCGAAAACATGACATGGTGCATGATTTGCATGAAATTACAAATCGTTACATTAAGGCATGAATTTTAAAAAAGTTTTAAGATATAATTATTAGAAATCAGATTTTTAATGTATTCATTGGTTGGAGGTATAGAAAAGTGAATTCCCTTAGCGAAAGTGCAAACAGTTCAGGGTTGTCGTTAAGTCCAAACGCACACAAAGTGCTTGAGAAAAGGTACTTAATAAGAGATTTAAACGGCAATGTTGTTGAAAGTCCGGAAGATTTATTCCATAGGGTTGCAAACACAATAGCTGCTGCTGACAGACAATTTGGAGCAAGCGAAGAAGAAATAAATAAAACAGCGCAAGAATTTTATGAAATGATTACCCAGTGCTATTTTATGCCAAATTCTCCAACTCTTATGAATGCAGGAAGAGAATTGGGACAATTGAGCGCTTGTTTTGTATTACCTGTTGAAGATTCGCTTGAAGGAATTTTTGAAACAATAAAAAATACCGCCCTAATTCACAAATCAGGCGGCGGCACAGGCTTTTCTTTTTCAAGATTAAGACCTAAAAATGACGTAGTACACTCCACCATGGGCGTATCATCAGGTCCTGTTTCATTTATGGAAGTATTTAACGCAGCGACTGAAGCTGTTAAACAAGGCGGTACAAGACGCGGCGCTAATATGGGTATACTTAGAATCGACCACCCCGATATTTTAGAATTTATTCACTGCAAAGATGACCTTAGTAAACTGAACAACTTTAATATCTCAATTGCAGTAACCGATGAATTTATGCACGCTGTTGAAGAAGATAGGGACTTTGAACTTATTCACCCCAATACAAAACAGTGTGTTAAAAAAGTAAGAGCAAGAGAAATATTTGACATAATAGTTAAAGGCGCTTGGAGCTCAGGCGAACCCGGTATTATCTTTATTGACAGAATAAATCAAGATAACCCGACACCTGCTTTAGGCGAGATTGAATCTACAAACCCATGCGGTGAAGTTCCGCTTTTACCTTATGAGGCTTGTAACTTAGGTTCAATTAACCTTGCAAAAATGATTAAACAAAACCCCGCAGGCGGCTTGGATGTTGACTGGAGCAAGCTTGCAAGCGTTACAAGAAGCGCTATTCACTTCTTAGATAACGTAATTGTAGTTAATAACTACCCGCTGCCTCAAATAGCTGAAATGGTAGGCAACATCAGAAAAATCGGTCTTGGCGTTATGGGATTAGCTGATATGCTTATGAAACTCGGTATCCCATACAACACTGAAGAAGGCTGCAACTTGGGTGCTAAGATAATGGAATTTATCGACTACCATTCAAAAGCTCAAAGTATTAACCTGAGTGAAACAAGAGGTAAATTCAAAGGCTTTGACGAAAGCGTCTACTCACGCCCCAACTACCTTTACAACAAATACAAAGGAAAATCCGCCGGCGTTATCATTGATGAAATGTGGCAAGATTTAGACAACAGAATAGCAAAATCAGGCATCAGAAACGCTACTACAACCTGCATTGCACCAACAGGCACAATCTCAATGATAGCAGGTGCTTCAGGCGGTATTGAACCTCTGTTTGGTCTTGTATTTAAACGCAACATCATGGACGGCACTATTCTTCTTGAAGTTAACCCGATTTTTGAAAACTATGCAAAAGAAAAAGGTTTCTACAGTGAAGAATTAATGGAAGAAATTGCAAAAACAGGCTCAATAGCTCACATCGACGGTATTGATGAGCAAACAAAAAGAATCTTTGCAACAGCTCATGACGTTTCTCCTGAAGCGCACATTATGATGCAGGCAGCATTCCAACTTCACACGGATAACGCTGTTTCAAAAACAATTAACTTTGTTGAAAGCGCTACTGTTGAAGATGTTGCAAAAGCATATATGCTCGGCTTTAAATCGGGTCTTAAAGGCTTAACCGTTTATCGTAACAACTCCAGATGGTCACAACCTATGGTAGTGGATAAAGTTAAAACAAGAGAAGAAAAAGAAGCAGAAATGAGAGCTCAACAAGAAAACGCTCAAGAAGTTTCAAATGAAACTCAAAGCGTGAGCTTGCCCGAGTTTAAAGAAGAACACAAAGAATTGGAAACTATAGGGGAGAGAACGGATGAAAACGGTGTAACACTTAAAACCGTTGTATGTCCCGAATGCGGCAACTCAATTGAAATGGCAGAAGGCTGCTTTATATGCCTTAACTGCGGATACTCAGGTTGCAGCTAAAAATAATTTAAGCCGACAGACATTCCTGTCGGCTTATACTTTTTTTACGGATTAAAATATGCAAAATTTTATACAAAATTTAACTTATAATTTGCAAACAAAATACAACAAGCAAGTCTTTCGTTTTTTAACTCAAGCAAAAATGCCAAAGAGGCAATTCAGAGTAAAAATCGAAACAAAATGTCTTGTGCTTGCGCAATACATAGGCGCTGAAAGCTTAGGTCTGGGCGGTTTAATAGCTCAATACCCCAAGAACTTTGAAGTTCTTGCGCTTACAAACGGCTCTTCTATGGTCAAAAATGTAAGTCGCATTGAATCCATAAACATCAAAAAAGAACAATTTTTTGATGCAATGAAATATGCAAGAGTCAAGGGATATAAGGTTTTTGACATAAATTCGGGAGAATTAAAAAACGAATACAAAAAGATGGCAAAAATCGACATAAGCGAAGTTGATTTTATTTTTGTACCCAATCCTTTTGATGCTAACCCTGACACTGTAGCACTTTTAGAGCATTTCAAAAAAATTCTGAAAACAAAAGAGTACAAAAAAACACTGCAAATTTTAATGTATGAAAGCGATAACCCTCTTTCATATACAGACTATTGGGCAGATGTGTCAAACATTATCTCCACAAAGAAAAAAATGCTTGAATTTTACTATGCCGAAAATGAGAAACTGATTGATGGAGCAATAGGGTTAAATAAATTCCGTGCAATAGAACAAAACACACAATATTGCGAAGGTTTTGCAGGATTTTTTGTTAAAGACTTTCTTGAACTGCCTCTTATATAGGGTAAAATGTATAATTGTAATAGAAGTATTTTATTGTATAATTAATAAGACAATAAAATGGAGGAACAATTATGGACAAATACCTATGCACAGTGTGCGGTTGGGAATACGACCCTCAAGCAGGCGACCCGGCTAACGATGTAGCAGCAGGAACAGCTTTTGAAGACCTTCCTGAAGATTGGCTATGCCCGATTTGCGGAGTAGGTAAAGACCAGTTTGAAAAAGTGTTATAATTTTTTACTAAGGGCGTATCTTACGCCCTTAGCGTATTAAGAATAGTCGAGGGGAAAACATGAAACTGATTAAAGATAACGTATATTACTGCGGCGTAGCCGATTTTGGCAGAAGAATTTTTGACCAGCTTATACCGCTGCCAAACGGAACAACATATAACTCATACTACATTGAAGGGTCACAAAAACGTGCTCTTATAGATACATCTTATTCAAAAACCATTAAAGAATTTTTGGATAAACTAAACGGCAAGGGCGAATTTATTGACTACGTTATCGCAAATCACGCCGAGGGCGACCACTCTGAGGCTTTGGTAAAAGTACTTCAAATGAATCCTAATGCAAAAGTTGTCACAAACAAAAAATGTGCAGAGCTTTTAGTTGACCAATACGGCATTCCTCAGGAAAAATTTCACATAGTAAATGAGGGCGATGAAATATCACTTGGAAATAAAACCCTGAGATTTCACCTAACTCCTTGGGTTCACTGGCCAGATACCATGTTTACTCATCTTGTTGAAGATAATATCTTATTTACTTGCGACTATCTTGGCGCACACATTACCTATGAACACGGAAACATCTTTGCCGAAGAAACTCAAGAGTATCTGCTCAGTGCAAAAAGATACTACGCTGAGATTATGATGCCCTTTAGACCTCATTGCAAAAAATACCTTGAAAAAGTAAGGCAAATTAACCCCTCAATAATTTGCCCAAGCCACGGCGGAATCTACAAAAACCCTGATTTTATACTTGACGCTTATCAGGAGTGGACATGTGATACACCAAAAAATAAAGTCGTTATTCCTTATGTTTCAATGTATCAAAACACAGAGCGTATGGTAGACAGGCTTGTTGAAAAGCTTAGAGAAGAAAACGTCGAAGTACATAAGTTTGACTTAATTTCAGATGATATAGGCGATTTAGCAGTTGAGCTTGTTGATGCGGCAACGGTTGTATTTGGCGCTTCAATGGTGCTTGCAATGCCTCATCCTTACGCATTTTTTGGAGTTTATCTGACAAACGCTCTAAGACCTAATGTTAAATTTATGTCTATAATAGGTTCATACGGCTGGGGCGGAAACTTGGTCGGCAAAATCGAAGAAAATACAAACCTCTTGCAGGTAGAAAAACTCGACTACATAACATTTAAAGGCAGAGCAAAAGAAGAAGATATTGAAAGAGTTGACGCTCTTGCTCATACCATAGCTAAAAAACACAAAGAAATAGGCGCAAGATAATGAAAAAACTCAAACTGTCTGCAGATGAAATAATCAAAGAAGCCGAAAGTGAAGTCAAAAAGTATTTTGACAAAATTAATGAAATATGCGACTACAATCAGGAAAAAGTTCTTCGCGCATTTCAAAAAAATAAAATAGGCGAGGAACATTTCTACACCGTAACAGGCTACGGGCACGATGATATGGGACGCGAAGCTTTAGATAATGTCTTTGCGGATGTTTTTAAAGCACAAAAAGCAATAGTGCGCCCGCATTTTGTATCAGGCACACACACTCTTGCCTGTGTGCTTTTTGGCATTTTAAGATATCAAGATACTCTAATGTCTGTTGCAGGAAAACCCTATGACACGCTGGATGAGATAATAGGGCACTCAAGAGAGGGTGAACATCCTGAGTGCTCGCTTAAAGGACACGGTGTAGACTACATTGAAGTACCCTTGATTGATGATACGCTTGTTGATTACGGAGCAATCTCAAGAAGAATTACGCCAAACACTAAAATGGCTCTTATTCAGCGTTCAAGAGGCTACAGCCTGAGGCATTCAATTTCTATAAGAGAAATTGAGCAGATAGTTCTGACAATTAAAGAAAAAAACCCTGATACAATTTGCTTTGTAGATAACTGCTACGGGGAATTTGTGGAAGATAGAGAACCGCT
>CALUYX010000030.1 GCA_944325115.1 Candidatus Gastranaerophilales bacterium
GGGGTGAGATTTGGACTTTGAGAAGAAATAGCGGCGTTGATTTCTTTTATTTGCTTCATAAAATCATCTTTTGACATTTCACATTTGAAATTTGGTATAGATTCAAGTTTGTCAACTGTTCCGCCCGTATAGCCCAAGCCTCTGCCCGATAGCTTAGCGCAGGTTATACCCAAGCTTGCAAGTAAGGGGATTAAAACTATTGTTACTTTATCTCCGACTCCTCCTGTAGAGTGCTTGTCTGCAACAAAATTGCTTATTGAGGAAAAGTCCAAAACTTCGCCTGAATCTACAAAAGCCTCGGTAAGATATGCGGTTTCTTCCTTATCAAGCCCCTGAAAGCACACTGCCATAAGCCATGCTGACATTTGATAGTCTTCGATTTCTCCTTTTGTATAACCTTCGACAAGAGTGTAAATCTCTTCGCGAGTGTGTTTTTGACCGAGTTTTTTCTTTTGTATTAAATCAACTGCTCTCATTATTACTCCTATTTGTGATACGGTTCATTGTTTAAAATTCTGTATGCTCTGTATATTTGCTCAATGAGGATAAAAGTTGCCTCCTGATGCAAGAATGTAAGCTTTGACATTGAAAATTTAAAATCAGACATGTTGCGAACTTCTTTTGTAAGACCCTCTGCGCCGCCTATTAAGAATAGTATTTCATTTGCTACACCACTTGTTTCAATTTCTCTTATCTTATTTGCAAACTCAACGCTAGAGAGCATTTTACCCTCTATTTCAAGAGTAATTATATACGCTCCTTTTTTGCCTTTTAAAAATTCATAAATGTCTGAAACTTCAAGAACCTCAACTTTATTCAGCAGTCTTTTTTTAAATTCGTCTACTCCTGCCTTAAAGTAAGGTTCTTTGATTTTTCCTTCAAGTATTATTTTTATATTCATTAAACTATTTCTTTGTAGCCGTCAGGATTGTTTAGAAGGTCGTAGTTTATTTCGTTTTCGTTATCAGCAATTATCGCCGCAACAACAGCATCTGAAGCTACGTTAACCGTTGAGCGAAGCATATCTGCAAGTCTTTCAAGCGCAAACAGGAATGAGAAACCTACTACAAGCTGCTCAGGAGTTAATCCTATACCGTTTAGAACAAGGGCTATAGTGATTAAACCGGCTCCGGGGATACCTGCTGATGTTGAAGATGCTATCATAGCTAAGATGGCGATTTGAACTATCATACCTAAAGAAAGTTCAATACCATATGCTTGAGTCAGGAATATAACCGCAACGGTTTGAACAAGAGCTGTTCCGTCCATATTAAGTGTTGCACCCAACGGAAGTACAAAAGAACAAATCTTATTTGAAATACCTCTTTTCTCACAACATGTAATTGTTAAAGGCAAGGTTGCAGAGCTTGAAGCTGTACCAAAGGCAACCATTATAGCTTCTGTAATTGCGGTATATAATTTTCCTACGGGGACTTTTGAGAATATTTTCATTAAAAGCGGATAAACTACAAAAAACTGTATTGCAAGACCCAAGCATATTACAAGGAAATATTTCCAAACTTCAGAGAACATTTGCATACCAAAGCTTGCAACAGAACTTGCGGTGAGAGCAAAAACACCTGGGGCTGCCAAATACATAATCCAATCCGTTACTTTCATTGTTGCTGCAAATACGCTTTCAAAGAAAGAAACAACAGGGCGATTAATTTCACCGACTTTTGCAAGAGCAATTGCAAATGCAAGAACAAAGATTATAATGGGTATCATTTGTCCTTGAGCAAGTGAATTAAACGGGTTTCTTGGTATCATATCAAGAACCATACCTGCCATGTTTGCTTTTTGTTCTGAAATGGCGCTTGCAACAAAGCCTTGTAACTGTTGAGCCACATCAGGATTAATAAAGTTTTGTGCACCGACACCGGGTTTAAATATTAACGCCAAAACCGCACCGATGGTAACGGCTGCTGTAGTGATGATAAAGTAGTAAAATATCATCTTTTTACCGAATTTAGCAAGTTGCTTGTTATCTCCGATATTAGAAACGCCTATAATAATTGCACTTATTACAAGCGGAATAACAACCATTTGGATAATATTAATAAAGCCTTGACCTATAAAATTAAGAACTTTATGTATCATAGGATAGCTTGAAGAGGGGAAAAGTATCCCTACCGCAATACCTGCAATAAGACCGAAAAATATGTGCCAGTTTCTTTTTATGCCCAAAAGAATGGCAATTAATATTTGCATATGTATACCCATAATAATAAAATCCTTTATCCGCTACTATACCATTAAGCTAATATTACAACTATTTTTTTTCTCTGACAATACATGTATTGTTGTAGTTATCCCATAATGGTACGATTTTAGGTTAATTTTTAAAAAATTCATCTTTTTGGATGATTTTTGTCGATTATAAATAAAGCAAAATCAGTTTAACCCGTTAAAATTAATTGTATATTTTTAATTTAATCCAAAAGGAACTCTCATGTTCAAGCAGAAAACTCCCGATAATTCACACGCTGACTCGCACGATGGGTCAAAAAATTCTATGCAGATGGCACAGGCTGCACACCAGCGCTATCTTTTGCATTCTTCAAGCGAGGATTTAACAAGCGCAATTAATTTTTATATAGAAGCACTAAAGAATAATCCTGACACCTCAAGTGCTTATTTTAGGCTTGCAAGTCTTTTGCATGATAACGGTCAAATCGGTATTGAATCTGCTATTGAACAGTGCAGAAAAGCTGTTAATATAGAACCTAAAAACCCTAATGCACATATGTATCTTGGGTATTTTCTATCGCTTAACGGTGAGTTTAACGAAGCGCGTGAACATTTTAAAACAGCAATTAAACTGAAACCTTTTGCTTCTTCAAGAACAAGACTTGTTCTTGCTCTTACGTTATTGGAGAAAAATAAAACAAAAGGAAGTTCGTTTGCCGATTTTTCATCTGCCTTGTATTACATTTTCTCAGGCTCGCTTTTATTCTTATTTGATAAAGCAAGTATAAAAATGTTCTTTAAAAACGTGGCAGACGATATCAGCTACATAAAACACAAGGCTTTTGGTGAAATTTTAGAGAAAACAAACAATGACGTGGTTGCCTATGATGTTTATGCAAACGCTCTTGATAAGACAAGAAATAAAAGCGTGTTTTATGAAAAAATGGCTCAAATAGCCATCAAGAAAAAACGCTATAGTGTTGCGCTTGAATGCTATCAAAATGCGGTAGCGCTCTCAAGCGGTAATCCTATGAGCGTTGTAAGCGCGATTGAATTTATTGAGGAATATTACCCCGATAAAGTTGATGAACTTATTGATTTATATACTATCTTGACGAATCAAACACCTAATATCCCCCGCTGTTATTATGAACTGGGGCATTTGTATTTGAAAAAAGAAGATAAAATGAGTGCAATTAATGCATTTAAAATTGCCCTTGAACAAGATAGTGAAAATCCGTTTTATCTAAATTCACTCGCCTTTGCATATGTTCAGTTGGAACAATATGACAGTGCAATTGAATTATATCAAAAAGCGCTCAGTATAAATCCTGACAATGAGTGGTCTGCCGTTGTGGCGCAGACGCTTGCTGCGATTTATCATCAGGTTAAAGATAACCATGAGGCTGCAATTTCAATGTTGCAAAATGCTCTGCTTTTAACAAAAGAAAAAGCCCCCATATATCAAGCTATTGCAGATATTTATTATGATATTGAAGATTTAGACAAAGCTATTGAATACTATAACCATTCACTTGACGGAGATTGCAATAATCCAAAAGCGTATTCAAGGCTTGCTATGGCATATTGGGAAAAAGATTATATAGAAAAAGCAATAATATACTACTCAAAAGCAATAGACCTCGACCCTGAGTATGACATAGCGTACAATAATCTTGGTGTTATTTTCCTTGACGGATTAGGCGATGCTAAGCGTGCGTTAGCGTATTTTGAAAATGCGGTCGATATAAACCCGAATTATGTTTTGGCTCACTTTAATATAGGAAGAGCATACGAAGTTATGGGTCAGAAAATAGAAGCTGCAAAAAAATATCAGGTTGCCCTTAATTTAAATAAAATAAACCCTGAAATTGAGTCGCAAATGATAGAGGATATGCTCTACAAATTGTTTGAAGCATAAATAACCGTCCAAGATGAAAAAGATTCTTGAATTTTTTAAAAATACAACAGTAAGAGTGATAAGCATTTTGTTGCTTGTTCTGTTTTTGCTGAGCATTTTCCTGTTTTTTGATGTATATACGCAACAGGTTAAAAAAGGAATAAGTTTTTATTGGGTGTATAAAGGAGATAAATTCTACAAAGACAACAAGCCGCAAAAAGCTATTGATTGCTACAAAAAAGCTCTCGAGTATCACCCGAATCATTACAAGGCTCGTTATAACCTTGCAAATATTTACGTCGTTTATGAAGATTATTATTCAGCGCTTGACGAATACTCAAAAACACTTGAAATTAAGCCTGATTTTATGGTGGCGCGCATTGACTATGCTCTTGTGCTCTCCGGTGCTACATTTAACCATGACAAAGCAATAGATGAATATAACACTGCAATAAAAAATAAGCCAAAGTGGCTTTATATACCGTTTTTTATAAATAACAGAAAAACATATAAATACAATTCTGCTGTTGCATACTACAATATGGGACTTGCATGGCGTGCTAAGTCATTGCTTGTCGGAGAAAATAAATTCAGTGCAAGAGAGTATCTCTATAATGCAATTGAAGCGTATAAAAAGGCTTTAAAAACCGTTAAAAGTTATGACATATACTACAACCTCGCTCTTGCAAATCAGCTTTTAAGAAATAATGAAGAAGCGGGGAATAACTACTGCAAGGCAATTGAACTTGCCCCGCTTAATTACGAGGCACACTATAACCTTGCCATACTTTTAAGAGATATGAAATTGTACCGTGATTCAATAGAAGAATTTAAAAAAGCCGGTCTTATCCTTGATGTTGACGGAGATAGTGTTAAAACAAGGTATATTTATGATGTACTTAGCGAAGTAACGCAAAAGATGGCTCAGCAGGGTGATTATAAATATCTTGTGGAGCATATAGATGAAGAAGGGCATAAGGACGGCTATAATCAGGCTGAATTGACTTATGTCGGCGGAAAACTTGTGGTTAGCGATGAATTCGACAGAGCAATGCTTAAAAACTTTAAAACATGCTCGGCAAAAGTACATTTTGAAATAACAGATGAGGATAACTAATGGATTTTAGAGCTTTTTATAATTTTATGTCAAAACTTACTTTTGCATTTGAAAAATCAAAATCTCGCAAAGATTTTGTACTAAGTCTTGAGGCTGCTTTTTCAAAGGTTTTAAGTGTAGAGAAAGTAAAAATCTATGTATTGGATGAATTTTCTTTTGTGCTCAAAGATTTTGAGAAACCTTGGGAAAATATGAGTGATGAAGAGGAGAATCAAAACATACAAAAAGTTCTGAATTCTTTTGTGGGTTCAAAAGAAAGTGCAAAACTCATTGAAAATGTCATATATATGCCGATTTTAGATGATACAAAAATCCTTGGCGCACTTAAAATTGTTCCGGATGAGGATATAAACGAGCAGTCAGACTTTTTTGAAATTGCTCCGCTTGTGCAAAAGCAAATTTCCTATGCTGTTTTGAATCTTAAATCAAGAGAAAAAATGCAGCTTAATACGAAGTTTTACCAGACAATAAGAAATATAGCAAAAATTATTGAAACTCAGTATGAACTAAGCTACATTTTGCCGATTTTGGGCGAGATGATAGATAGTTTCATCTATGAACATTTGATATATATATTTATAAAAAACAAAAACAAAAAAGAGTTCAAGCTTGTTTGGCCAACTAACATTAAAGATATAAAAATATATGACTATTTGGAACAGCTTACGCCAAAATCGCAAGTTATGCTTGAGAGAGAAGGTAAAGTTGGAATTTTTCCCTTATTGAGCGAGCAAAAGCTTTTAGGGGCAATAGTTGCGTATAACCCTTTTGATAAGCTTAACGAGAATGAGATAAATTATTTGGATGAAATTTCAAAACAGGCATCAATCACCATAGAGCGAGCTTCCGAGTATATGAAAATACTAAAAGACGCAACACTTGACGCTTTGACAGGTCTTAATAACAGACACCAATTTGCCCTGAGGCTAAAAGAAGAAACAGCATTTGCAAAAAGGCAAAATAAGCCCCTGTGCTGCATTATGACAGATATTGATTTCTTTAAGAAAGTAAATGATACATACGGTCATGCGGTTGGTGATTGCGTATTGAAAAATGTTGCACGCACCATTAAAAAAGAGTTGCGCGAAAACGACATCCCTTCTCGTTACGGCGGGGAAGAGTTTGCAATTTTGTTGCCATATACGACACTTGATGAGGCTACTCTTGTAGCGCAGAGATTAAGAGCTGCAATAGAAAAGAAAAAAATAAACATTGAAGAATATTCAATAGAAGGTGTAAAACAGCTCAGTGTTACAATTTCTGTGGGGGTAAGTTTGTATGATAAAACAATGAAAGACCCCGAACAGTTGTATCAAAATGCCGACAAAGCTCTATATGAGGCTAAAGAGGGCGGTAGAAACAGAGTAGTTGTATACAGAGGCGAGTAATATATATTAAGATTTGTTTCAAAAATAATTTATCGGGTGTTAGAAAATTACTTTTTGAATATAATGGTATGGCAAAATTAATTAGTACTTTTGGATTATTTTTTTGCTTAAAAAGACTTGAAAATATCTTTGTGCTAAGATTTTGTATGTATGGTAGTAAGTATTAAAGGATTCAGAAAATGGCTTTACCAAATGTCGCATATTTCTCAATGGAAATTGCTCTCGACCAATCATTAGCAACTTACTCTGGCGGTCTTGGCTTCTTAGCCGGCGCTCATATGCAATCTGCAGGTTATCTGCAAATGCCTATGGTTGGGGTTACTATGTTATGGTCTTTCGGTTATTATGACCAACGTATCAATCAAAACGGCGAAGTTGAAGTTGCTTACATTAGAAAGCACTATGACTTCTTAACAGATTTAAATGTATATACCACAGTTAAAGTTTTTGGCGAAGATGTAAAAGTTAAAGCTTACAGGGTTGAAGGTGACCTTTTCGGTTCATGCCCCGTTTATCTTCTGACAACTGATATTGATGGTAACTCTGAATGGGCAAGAAGAATCTCTCATAAACTATATGACGGAGATGAAAAGATTCGTATCGCTCAAGAAACAATTTTAGGTGTAGGCGGTGTTAGAATTCTTCAAGAAGTAGGATATCCTTTTGATGTAGTTCACATGAACGAAGGACACGCACTTCCTGCTGCATTTGAACTTTTAAGACAATTTAACGGCGACTTAAATGCTGTTAAAAAGAAAACAGTATTTACAACTCACACACCTGTTGCTGCAGGTAACGAAGTTCACTGGGTTGATACATTGCTTGAAGGCGGTTTCTTTGCAGGCTGCCCAAGAGAAAGAGCAATCGAACTCGGTGGCGAAAACTTCTCGCTAACTGTTGCTGCTCTTAGAATGTCAAGAGTTGCAAACGCTGTTTCTCAGTTGCACGGTCTTGTTGCCAACAAGATGTGGGATTGGGTTCAAGGCAGATGCCCTATCCGCGCTATTACAAACGCTGTAAACCAACACTACTGGCAAGACCCCAGATTTGCTTCTGCTGAATCTTACCAAGAGTTGCTTGATGCAAAAAAAGAAATGAAAAAAGACTTGTTCCAATACATTTCTGACACTCAAGGTAAGAGATTTGACCCCAATGTTCTTACAATTACTTGGGCAAGAAGATTTGCGGATTACAAACGTGCTTGGTTAATCTTGATGGATAAACCGCGTATTGAAAAACTTTTGAACGAAAACAAAGTTCAGTTGATTTTTGCAGGTAAATTCCATCCGGATGATACAATGGGTAAAGAAATGTTCAACAAGATTTTAAAAGAATCTTACAACATGAAAAACGTTGTTGTACTTCCCGGTTATGAACTTGCACTTTCAGCAAAACTTAAAAAAGGTTCTGACATATGGTTAAATACTCCTTTAAGACCTTTTGAAGCTTCAGGTACTTCAGGTATGTCAGCTAACTTAAACGGTGCACTTCACTTCTCAACTTACGATGGTTGGACAGTTGAAGGTACATTCCCCGGTATCAACGGCTACACTGTTGAATACCCCGGCTTAGATGATGATATTCCATGGGAAGAACGTCACTGGAAAGACCATCAGTGCGTAATGAACACCCTTGAAAATGAAATCATCCCGACATACTACAATAACCCTGATGAGTGGGCAAGACTTATGCGTCAAGCTAAAAGAACTGCTGAGGCTTATTTTAACTCAGACCGTATGGTTATTGAATACTATAACCGTGTGTACAAACCAATCGCTCACGGTGGTTCTCAAGCAGGTCAAGATGAAGAACAATGCGAAGCAAAAATCGCTGAAAATCCAAATCTTGATGCTTGGACATTCAGCAATATTAAATAAGAATACAAATTTAATATTAAACAGACAGTGTTTTTTGCACTGTCTGTTTTATTTTTGTGATAAAATTTTTTTATAATCACTTTAATTAGGAGAGATAAAATGGAATCTACCCAAACAAATAACAGCACTATCTCAAGCATTCGAGAGAACAGAATACAAAAACTTAACGACCTTACGGATAAAGGAATTAACCCATATCCTTATTCGTATGACAAAAATATTTCAGCTGCAGAATTGCAGAAAAAATACGCTGATTTGCCGGCAGGAGAAGAAACAACCGATTCATATAATGTTGCGGGCAGAATCATGGCAATTCGTAACACGGGCATGTTCATTGACCTTATGGACCCGTCAGGTAAAATACAGATTTTTTCTCACAAAGAAAATCTCGACCCTGATAAACTTGCAATAGTAAAAATGCTAGATGTGGGCGATATCGTTGGTTTTTCAGGAGATGTGCGCCGCACACCCAGAGGTGAGTTAAGTATAAAAGCGCGTGATGTTAAACTTTTATCAAAATCACTTTTGCCTTTGCCTGAAAAATTTCACGGCTTAACTGATGTAGAAATTCGCTATCGTCAGCGCTATGTAGATATGATAATGAATCCTGAAGTGCGTGATACATTTAGAAAACGCTCTTTAATTATTCAAAAAATAAGAGAATACTTGTGCAATCAAGGATTTTTAGAGGTTGAAACACCAATGCTCCATGCTCAAGCGGGCGGTGCGTCTGCAAGACCTTTTGAAACATATCATAATGCTTTAGATATGCACATGGTATTAAGGATTGCTCCTGAGCTTCACTTGAAAAGACTTCTTGTTGGCGGTGTGAGTGAAAAGATATTTGAGATGAACCGTAACTTTAGAAACGAAGGTATCGATACCCGCCATAACCCTGAGTTTACAATGATTGAACTTTATCAAGCTTATGTTGATTACAACGATATGATGGTTCTTTTGGAAAATATGGTTTCAACAGTTGCTCAAGAAGTTTTGGGTACTATGGTTATTGAATATCAAGGTCAAAAAATTGACCTTACTCCTCCGTGGGACAGAAAAACCATGCTCGGTGCCATAAAAGAGTTTACGGGTGTTGATTTTAACGAATACTTAACTGTGGATGAGGCTGCAGCTCAAGCTAAAAAACTTGGTATTGAAGTAGAGGAAAATGACAGCTGGGGCAAAATCTTAGATAAGATTTTTGAAGAAAGAGTTGAGCCTAAACTTGTTCAACCTACACATATTCTTGATTATCCTCGTGATATATCTCCTCTTGCTAAGGTTCACAGAGATAACCCAAGACTTACAGAGCGTTTTGAAACTCGTGTTAACGGTTGGGAAATCTCTAATGCATTTTCTGAACTTACTGACCCGATTGACCAGCGTAACCGCTTCGAAGCACAAGCAAGAGAAAAGGCAATGGGTGATGAAGAAGCTTGCGGTATAGATGAAGACTTTATTTGTGCACTTGAGCATGGTATGCCTCCTGCAGGCGGTATGGGTATCGGTATAGACAGACTTGTAATGTTGCTTACAGATTCTCCATCTATCAGAGATGTAATTGCATTTCCTACAATGCGCCCAAGGGCATAAATTTGTTTTAACATTTCTTAATAAATGCGGTTAATTTTTTGCATTAGCCGCAACTTTTTTGCTTGAATGTTTTTATACAAGCAGTTAAGTGTTAGGTTTAATTTTATGGCACAAATTACTTCATTTAAAAGTAACCCATATCAAATGTTTAAAACTCCGCAGTTAAATGCGCAAACAAGTTTTAGTGCGGATAATAACACTTCTTCTGCTAAAATTCAGCAACAGCCGGCAGTTGAGGTAAGTTCAAATGCTGCGGCAGTTCCAAAAGAAGTTGTGCCGCCTGTTGTTGTTCAAAAAAATAACAAGAAAAAAATCGCCTTCGGCGCTCTTGGTGCTGTGGCGCTTGCGACAGCAGGTGTTGTTGTAGCTGTAAAAACCGGCAAATTAGATTTAGAAAAAATTAAAAATAAAATTCCTATATTGGGCACTTTGCGAAAAATACAAGCTGAAAGCGAAGCAAGTACAAGGCTTGCACAAGAAACCATGGAAAATGCTCAAAAAATGGTGCAAGAAGCAAAAGATTACTATGCAAAAGCCCAGAATGTGCTTGAAGAAGCTCGTTCCGCTTCGAAAAATACGGTGCAAGAAGCCATAAATGCCGCTAAGAGTACTGCTGAAGATGTAGCAAAGGGAACTGCAAGGGTTGAAATTCATAAAGTAGCAGATAACCTTAAACAAACTGCACAAGATACTGCAAAACAAACAATACAAGAAAATGCACAAGAAGTGGCAGAAAGAGTTTCAAAAAGCACGGTAAGACGCGCAAGCCGTAGAACTGACGGCAATTTTGTTGCCGGTATGTTTGGTCTTGGTTTAATTGCAAAAGGTGTTTCAAATCTGGTTGGCAAAAAAGATTCTGATAAGGAGCTTGTTAAACTGGCTTATGAAAAAGAAGCCTATATGATGGATAAAGAGCTCCCTGCAACTTATGAAGAATCAAAGCACTATAACAGTAATTTCAATCAAAATATTCTCCCCGCAATTCAGAAAACCGCAGTATATGCTGATAGGTTGAATGAAATGTATGATAGTGCGCTTAGGTTTTACCCTAACTTAAAGAAAGAAGATTATACTATATTTAGGGAAGATGGTAAAACAAAACAATATGAAGTAAAATTAGGCAAGGCAGATAATATTGAATGCATTTGGTATGACAAAAACGGTGTTGTAAGCGCTAAAATTATTTATAACAACGGCAAACCCGTACAGATAGAAAAGTTCAAAAACGGCGTCCTTGAACAAAAGGCAAGATTTAGCAAAAAGAAAGATTCTGATGAAAACTATATGTCGCACTTCTTTAAATACGACATCAGAAACGGTGTAAATTCAGGTACTATCGTTTATAATCAGGACGGCAAAGCTATAACATACCTTGCTCGCAATAATAACGGTCAGCTAAGGAAGATATTTAACATTAATCCTGATGATAATACGCTAAAAACAGTTTGCTTGCCTGATGATAAGGGCAAAAAATGCTTAAAAAGATATAAATATGATGAAAATGGCGACCTTAAGGAAGCTTGGTTGGGTGCTTCAAATGATATGCCAAAACGTTGTTATTTCTTCTCATCAGATAAAGCAAAGAGTGTTTCTTTGTTTGCAGGTGACGGCAAGACTTTTGTAGATATTCCTTTTGAAGCTACGAATGATTGTTTATCGAAAAATAGACTTCCCGAAGCCGCTTCTTACTAATGTGTGTATAAAGCTGTGTTGTAACAATGCTTGAGTGTCCCAAGAGCTCTTGTACCACCCTTAAATCTGCGCCGTTTTCAAGAAGGTGTGTTGCAAAAGAGTGTCTTATGGTGTGAGGGGAAATGTCTTTTTCTATTTTTTTGCCGAGGTTGTGTATAAAATTGTATACAAACTGGCGTGTGATTTTTGAACCGTCGGGTTTAAGGAATACATATTTTTCGTATTTTCTTCCCTCTTTAGATGTCAAAAGAATTATTTCCCTTTCTTTCAAATATGCCTTAAGTGCATTTTTGGCTTTTGAACCAAAAGGTATTATGCGCTCTTTTGAACCTTTGCCAAGGGTTTTAATTATGTTTGTTTTAAGGTCTGTATTTCTAATTTCAAGATTTACAAGTTCAGATACCCTAAGCCCTGTTGCATAAAAAAGTTCAAAAAGTGCTTTTTCCATGGTGTTTAGATGGGTTGACAGGAGTTTTTCTATTTCTTTTATACTTATTACCTTTGGCAACTTTTTTGTAACTTTTGGCGAGGACAGCGCAAGGGCGGGATTTTTTTTGATTTCATCGTTTAGACATAAGTATCTGAAAAAACCTTTTATGGAAGCAATTTTTCTTACTATGCTTGTGGGGTTTATTCCTTGCTGCGCAAGATATCTGTTGTATGAACTTATGTGTGTTCTTTTGATGTCGTTTATGTCCGTGATATTTGTATTTGATGATAAAAACTCAAAAAAGGCAAAGATATCTCTTCTGTATGCTTCAATTGTGTTTTCACTTAAAGCACGTTCGATTTCAAGATAGCTGAGGTAATTTGAGATTAAACCTATTATCATATGTTAATTTTATCATTATGCAAAAAATATCACCTCCTTTTATTTTAGGAGGTGATATTTTGATTTGTATCTAATTATTATAGTCTGTTTTTAGGATTTAAAAATTCCGGAATATCAAGCAGACTGTTTGCGGTTGCTTCATGGTTTTGATTTTCTGACGGTGCAGAACTTGAAGAAGATGTTGTTCCAATGTTTCCAAAAGACAACGCGCTTGAAGCAGTGCCTCCAAAGAAACTTGCCGCAGATAATTTAAGGTCATCTTTAGCAGTTACTGTGTCACCGTTTTTAAGTTCGAAACCTGTTGCGATGATTGTTATCATAATTTCACCTTGGATTCTATCGTCAATTACAGAACCAAAGATAACTTCAGCATCATCTGAAACAGCATCGTGAATTACACTTGCAGCTTCATTGACTTCATGAAGAGTCATATCGGGACCGCCTGTTACGTTCATTATGATACCTGTTGCACCATTGATTGAAGTTTCAAGCAATTTAGAGTTGATTGCAAGTTTGGCAGCTTCCATTGCTCTGCCTTCACCTGATGATTTACCGATACCCATAAGTGCTGAGCCTGAAGACTGCATAATAGTCTTAACATCAGCAAAGTCTACGTTGATTAGACCGGGAACGGTAATGATATCTGAAATACCTTGAACACCGCAGAGAAGAACTTCATCTACAACGCTAAATGCATCTCTCATTGTTGTTCTGCGCTCAACTACTTCGATTAATTTGTCGTTAGGAATAACAATCAAAGCGTCAACGTTTTCTTTTAATTTTTCTAAACCTTGAAGAGCTTGTGTCATACGACGTTTGCCTTCAAATTGGAAAGGTTTTGTAACAACACCGATTGTAAGTGCACCAAGTTCTTTGGCGATTTTTGCTACAACGGGAGCAGCACCTGTACCTGTACCGCCGCCCATACCGGCTGTTACAAAGACCATATCAGAGCCGTCAAGTGCTACAAGTAAGTCTTCTCTTGATTCTTCTGCCGCCTTTTCACCGATTGACGGATTACCGCCTGCACCAAGACCTGCGGTTAATTTCGCACCCAGTTGAATTTTTTTGGATGCTGCAGACATCTCAAGAACTTGCGCATCAGTGTTCATTGCCCAAAATTCGACTCCTGATAAGCCTGCTTTTATCATTCGGTTAACTGCGTTTCCGCCGCCACCGCCTACACCGATAACTTTTATATTTGCTTGAGAGGCATATCTGCTGTAATCAGACGCTTGCCTGTCGTAATTGTCTAATTTGAACTTTTCCACTTAAATGACCCTCATTTTTTCTTTTATTTAACTTTACTATATTTTAAAAGCTTTTATATGTAAAGCATTCCTGATGAAATTATCCTCCAATGTTAACATAAATTCAATTAAATTTTACAGAATTTAATTTTTTACCGTTTTTTAGTTGTACAAAAAATTGGTAAGATTTTTCTTAATATTTTGAAACAATTTAAAACATACAGTATTTTTAATTTATAATTTTTAATTATGGAAAAGAAAATTTTTGTTGCAGGACACAGAGGATTAGTAGGCGGAGCAATTTTAAGAGAGCTCCAAAAAAAAGGTTATAAAAATTTTGCCCTAAGGACTCACAGCGAGTTAGATTTGACGGATAAAAAAGCTGTTGATGAGTTTTTTAGCAAAGAAAAGCCTGATTGGGTATTTCTTGCCGCTGCAAAAGTGGGCGGAATCTATGCCAACAACACTTATCCCGTTGATTTTTTACTTGAAAATTTAAAAATTCAAAATAATATTTTTGAAAGTTCTTTTAAATACAATGTTAAAAAATTTATGTTCTTGGGTTCATCTTGCATTTATCCAAAAAACGCTCCTCAGCCTATTAAAGAGGAATACTTGTTGTCTTCAAAACTTGAACCTACAAATGAACCTTATGCTCTTGCAAAAATCTGCGGTATAAAACTTGCAAATGCATATAATCGTCAATACGGTACAAACTACATAAGCGTTATGCCTTGTAACCTCTATGGCATCGGGGACAATTACCACCCTGAAAACGCCCATGTTGTGCCTATGCTTATAAGAAGATTCCACGAGGCAAAATTAAGAGGGGATAAAACAGTTACCGCTTGGGGTACGGGTACGCCGTTAAGAGAATTTTTATTCTCGGATGATTTAGCAAGTGCTTGTGTTTATCTTATGGAAAATAAAAATGCCGATGAGATTGGTGAATTTATAAATATAGGCTCAGGCAAAGAAAAAACTATTAAAGAAATCGTTGAACTTGTCAAAAAAACAGTTGGCTTTGAGGGCGAGATTGTTTGGGATAAAACAAAACCCGATGGTACACCAAGAAAGCTTATGGACGTTTCAAGGATAAATTCTCTGGGCTGGAGCAGCAAAGTTGAGCTTGAAGAAGGCTTAAAAATAGCATACAAAGATTTCTTAGCTCGCTACGGCGCTTAAGTATAAAGATTTTATAAATTCCTTTGACTATTTGAATAAAAAAGTGGATAATAAGCTCATTATATTTAAACAGTTAGATTAAGGAGAGCAAGCCGATGTGTTACATTCCTGAACATGGAAAAACTTTGACTAAGGAAGAGATTAAGGAAATTATCTGCAAAAATGATATTCATTTTATCAGATTGCAATTTGTTGACATTAACGGTAATGTAAAAAACCTTTGCGTACCGTCATCTCAGATAGATAAGGTTTTAAATAACGAATGTATGCTTGACGGTTCTTCAATCAAGGGCTTTAGAAGCATTGAAACTTCAGATATGTTCTTTTACCCTGACCTTGCAACTTTTGCAATTTTGCCTTGGAAGCAAGCAGGAAACAGGAATGTAGCAAGGATTATCTGCGATATTTATAACGCCGACGGTACACCTTTTGAAGGCTGCCCCAGATGTAACCTGAAAAGAGTGGTAAAAGAAGCTGCAGATATGGGCTATACGCTAAATGCGGGACCTGAGGCAGAGTTTTTCTTATTCAAAAGAGATGAACACGCTAAACCCACTCTTGAAACCCATGATGACGGTTATTATTATGATGTGGCTCCTGTTGATAAGGGGGAAGACATCAGAGCACAGATGGTAGATGTGCTTCAAAAAATGGGTTTTGAAATTGAAGCAAGCCACCACGAGGCTGCTCAAGGTCAACATGAGATAGATTTTAAATATGCTGATGCAATTACAACAGCTGATAATGTTGTTACATTTAAGTATGCGGTTAAAGCCGTTGCAGATTTACACAATCTGCACGCTACTTTTATGCCAAAACCCGTTTTTGGTGTGAACGGTTCAGGCATGCACTGTAATGTGTCATTGTTTAAAGATGGTAAAAACGCTTTTTATGATAAAAATGCCCCTTATGAGCTCTCAAGTGAGGCGATGTATACAATAGGTTCTTATCTAAAGCACGTTCAAGAGTTTACAGCTGTTTGTAACCCTCTTGTAAACAGTTACAAGCGTTTAGTCCCAGGGTATGAAGCACCTGTTTATCTGGCGTGGTCATTAGCTAACCGTTCTGCTCTTATAAGAGTTCCCGCTAAGCGTGGTAATGCTACTCGTGTTGAGCTTCGCTCGCCTGACCCGAGCTGCAACCCTTATCTTGTTTTTGCAGTACTTTTAACTGCCGCTCTTGAGGGTATAAAAAATAAAATTGAACCTCCAAAGCAAAGAGAAGAAAATATCTATGAAATGAGTGAAGCCCAAAAGAAGGAAAAAGGCATTTTAGCACTACCTGGCAGCTTGAATGAAGCTCTTTATTTGATGAAAAAATCAGACCTTGTTAAGAAGGCTCTAGGTGAGCACATATTTAACGAGTTCTTATCATCAAAAGAAAAAGAGTGGGATAACTACAGAATAAGAGTTACTGACTGGGAATTAAGACACTATATGTAAATTAAAGCCCCTTTTAAAAGGGGCTTTCTAGTTTTTATTTTAGGGCATCCGCCCCTGATACAACTTCGTTTAGCTCTTGAGTGATTTGAGCCTGACGGGCTTTGTTGTAGTCTATGGTTAGTATTCTAATCATCTCCTGAGCGTTATTTGTTGCAGCTGACATCGCTGTCATTCTTGAAGCAAGCTCTGAGGCTTGAGCCTCTAAAAATGCCTGAAAGATGATGTTTGCTATATACATTGGTACAATTTTTTGCAAAACAGTGCACAAATCGGGAATAAATTCCGTCAAGGGGTCAATTTTGTGTGAGCTTTCCTTGTGAACTACGTTGTGTTCTTCGTCAAACTCTTTTTTATGGAATTCTTTTATCTCAACAGGCAAAAGTGTCCATTTTTCGACCTTATAGGTCATCATATTAAGGTATCTTGTTGTAATAAGAACAATTGAATCAATTTCATTATTCACATATTGAGTGGCTAAATCCTCAGCTAAAACAAGAGAACTTGTTGAGTCAGGATTATCCATAATACTTGAATAGACACTTTTTATTTCAAAATCGAGATTTCTTGTAGCGTTTTTAAGCGCAGCGTAAGCTTTTTGCCCTGCAAGATAGAGTTTAACCTTTTTGCCCTCAGAAAGCGCTTTTTTAATTTCATTTAGGGTAAATCTTACGATGTTTGCACTGTATGCGCCTGCAAGACCTTTGTTAGAGGACATTACAACAAAACCTACGGTTTTTATTTCTCTTTTTTTAAGTAATTGAGGATAATTATCAATCGCGCGTTCCGTCTTTATTTCTTCAAGCGGGCAATCAGGCAGTGCTTGATAGACTTTTGTGAACATTTTGTATAGTTCAAAAGTAAAAGGACGTGACATTTTTACTGCGTTTTCGGCTTTTTTAACCTTAGCTGCAGCAACCATTTTCATTGCACGCGTGATTTTTTGCGTATTTTGGATACTTGTTATTCTGTCTTTTATGTTACGTAGGTTTGCCATTTTAATCCTTTTTGAAGATATTTTCCTTAAAGTCTTTCAGTTTGCTTCTCAGGTTTTCTTTGTCGTTATCATCAAGCGCTGCTCCGTCGTTGAGTTTTTTCTCAAGTTCGCTCATATTCGATACAAAGTATTCAAACCACTGCTCTTTAAAGTCTTGAATATCTTTGTTTTCAACATCATCCAAGAACCCTTCGTTTCCTGCAAAAAGTATGGATACTTGTTTTGCAACGCTAAGAGGTTTGTACTGAGGTTGAATAAGTATCTGTGTAAGCTTTTCACCCTTTAAGAGCTGTGCTCTTGTTGCAGGGTCAAGGTCTGATGCAAACTGTGCAAATGCAGCCAACTCACGATACTGAGCTAAATCAAGTCTTAGCTGTCCGGCAACTTGTTTAATACCTTTTGTCTGAGCTGCACCGCCTACACGAGATACTGATATACCGGCGTTAATAGCCGGTCTTTGACCTGAGTTAAACAAGTTTGACTCAAGGAAGATTTGCCCGTCTGTAATTGAAATTACGTTTGTCGGGATGTATGCTGATACGTCACCTGCTTGTGTTTCAATGATTGGAAGTGCGGTAATTGAGCCTCCGCCTAACTCGTCA
>CALUYX010000031.1 GCA_944325115.1 Candidatus Gastranaerophilales bacterium
TGAGTACATAGTTAAATCCAAAACGCTGTCCAGCTTGGGTTTAAGTAATGTCGACGGGGGGACTTGAACCCCCACAGGTCTCCCCACATGCACCTCAAGCATGCGCGTCTACCATTCCGCCACGTCGACATTTAATAAACATTATTCAATTTTCAATCTGTCCACGTGACGGAATGGTAGAATTTGAACTACGCACTCCACGTCTTCGCGCTCGCCGCCACGTCGACATTTAATAAACATTATTCAATTTTCAATCTGCTACCATGGTGGCAAGCGGCAACTCCGGTAGCAACATTAAATTAGCCTTCGTATTTTTTAAACAACAATGATGCGTTATGACCGCCAAAGCCAAACGAGTTTGTAAGAGCATAATTAATATCTGCTTTTACTGCTTTGTGAGGTACATAATTTAGGTTCGCTACCTCAGGGTCTTGATTATCAAGGTTAATTGTCGGAGGTACAATACCTTCTTGTAGAGCCTTTATACATACAATAGACTCAGCAGCGCCTGTTGCACCAAGCATATGACCGTGCATGCTTTTTGTTGATGATACTTTAAGATTTTTATTTGTATCAAGGTCGCCAAATACTCTTGCAATAGCTTTTGATTCAGCGATGTCGCCAAGACCTGTGCTTGTGCCGTGAGCGTTTACGTAATCAACTTCTTTTGGTTCAATGTGAGCGTCTTTTACAGCCAATTCCATAGCCTTTGCAGCACCTGCACCTGTCGGGTCAGGAGCAACAATGTCATACGCATCAGCTGTTTGACCGTAGCCGACGATTTCAGCATAAATCTTTGCACCTCTTGCTTTAGCGTGTTCTAGTTCTTCAAGAACAATAATAGCAGCGCCCTCTGCCATTACAAAACCGTCACGGTCTTTGTCATATGGGCGAGATGCTTTTTGAGGCTCGTCGTTTCTTTTTGAAAGTGTTCTTGCGGAAGTAAATGCTCCAATACCAAGAGTTGTGATAACAGCTTCCGAACCGCCTGCTATAACAACATCGGCATCATTATATTGAATTGTTCTAAAAGCATCGCCCACACAGTGTGCAGATGTAGCACAAGCTGTAACAATAGCCTTGTTAACGCCTTTGGCGTGGTGACGCATAGAGATTCTTCCTGCTCCCATATCTGCTATTAGCATAGGAACAGTAAATGGAGAACATTTTGTAGGTCCTTTTTCAAGAATGTTATGATGTTGTTTTTCGAACGTATCAAAACCGCCTGCGGCAGAACCAACAATTACGCCAAATCTGTACTGGTCAGTATTTTCAGTATTTACGCCCGAATCTGCAACTGCTTCATCTGCAGCAACAACTGCGTATTGGGTAAATCTGTCCATTCTTTTTGCATCTTTGGGGTCTAATTTTCCCCAAGTATCAAAATCTTTGATTTCACCGGCAATATGAACGCTGTGACCTTCAAGCGGAATGCGCTCAATTGTGCTGATTGCACTTTTACCCTCTAAAATACTGTCCCAAAACACCTTTGCACCAAAGCCGTAGGGTGTCGCCATACCGATACCGGTTACTACTACTCTTCTTTTCTTGTTCTCCATCATTTCTTCCTTAAACTTTCAAAACAAAAAGTTACAAGTTGATACTATCTCATTGCAACTTTTTTGCAATTGAATTCTAATTTCTCAATACTATTAACTATGAATGAGAATCGATATAATCTACAGCATCTTGTACTGTTGCAATTTTTTCAGCTTCTTCATCAGGAATTTCGCAACCGAATTCTTCTTCAAAAGCCATTACTAATTCAACTGTATCCAATGAGTCAGCACCAAGGTCACCTGTAAAGCTTGCTTGGGGTGTAACTAAATTTTCATCAACGCTTAATTGGTCAACTACAACTTTTTTAACTCTTTCTAATGTGCTCATTTTTACCTCAATTTATAATACTAACTAACTTACTCTATTGATTATACAGGGCACATGATTATTTTGCAAATTATAAACCCTCGAATTTATTTTTTTATTTTTTTGTTGATATACGGGCTTTTTGAGCCTATTTGTGTGTTTGTTATTTTTTGTATTTTTGTTAACTTTTTTTACAATTTCTTCTTCATGACAATAAAAAGCGCACCGTGTTGGTGCGCTAAAATCTCTCTATTTATTCTCCGTATTTAAGAGATTGCTAGTTGCTGGCAGTCCAGATAGCATCTCTTGTCAATTTTGAATTTACTACTTCTTGAGATATGTTTATGTTTGAAGGAGTAAAGATGAAAACAAATTCGCCGATTTTTCTTTGTGAACCGTCAAGTGCGTGTGTGCAACCGCAAAGGAAATCTACTATTCTTTGAGATTGTTCTCTATCCAATAATTGCAGGTTAAGGATAACTGTTTTTCTTGACTTTAGTGCTTCTACAATGTTTATTGATTCGTTGAATGCTCTGGGTTCAAAAACAATAACTTCATACCCTCTGTTGTTTCCATGTAGAACTCTTAAATTGTTTCTTTCTCTTGTTTCAATAGGATTTTGAGTTTCAAAATTACGTTTAAGTACGTTTGTACCGTCTGTTTCGTACTCGTTTTCATACTCATCGCTCAATTCGCCGAATTCATTTTCATCGGGATTATCGAAACCGAATAGATTGTATAAAAACTTAAATTTTTCTCCTATGCCTGCCAATTTGCTTTCCTCCTTTTATGAATTTTCAAATAGTATTCTTCCTAACCTTATCATTGTTGCGCCTTCATCAAGGGCAATTTTGTAATCATTGCTCATTCCCATTGAGAGCTCCCTTAGGTGGTATTTTTCCTTGAGTTCTCTCATTTGTGAGAACAATCTTCTAAGCTCTGACTCATTGTTTATAAAAGGTGCTATATTCATCAAGCCCTCTATCTTAACTGAGTCAAGTTTAGATATCCCTTGAATCAAGTTATCCAGTTGTGAAGGTGCGACACCGAACTTAGATTCTTCATCAGCATTATTTACCTGAATTAAAATCTTTTGGACAATTCCTTTTTGAGCTGCACATCTGGCGATTTCTTTTGCTACTTTGAGTGAATCCACACTGTGTATGTAGTCAAAGTAGCCGACAACATGTTTCACTTTATTCGTTTGTAGGTGTCCAATAAAATGATAAGTCGCTTTTGTCTTGATTTCATCGTCTAATTTGTTGATTTTTTCAATGGCTTCAAGAGCTCTGCTCTCTCCAAAATCCCTTAAACCTGCATTGTAAGCTTCCGCAATTTTTGTATAGTCATAATACTTTGTAACTGCGACTATTCTTACGTTTCTTCCATCAATAGATTTCAATATACGGTTGAGATTTTCTGATACAGTACTTAAAGCACTCACTTATCATTTCCCCTGTTTGTGCGATTTGCACGACTTTTTCATTATATTTTAAATCACTTCCCATGACAACATTTTGTTGAATAAACATATTGTTGTGTATACACTTTTCCTCAAAACATGCATGCACACATGTTTTGGACATGTTTATCAGAAGTTACATTTCTTAATAATACGTCTAAAAAACACTTAACAATGCTTTACAAGCAAAAAATCATCCGTTTGCATGAAATAAATAATGAAGCTATGAAATGAGGTCTTTCATTTCGTTGATTGCTTGTTCTAAGCCAACAAACACCGCGCGGGAAATAATGCTGTGTCCTATGTTAAGTTCTACTAATCCGTCAATTTCGTGCATAAGAGAAACATTTTCATAGTTCAGCCCGTGTCCCGCATTAACCTTTAAACCAAGGTTTTGAGCTAATGCTGCAGCTGTTTTTAGTTTTTCAAATTCTTCTTTTTCTTTTTCACTTCCAAAGGCATTTGCAAAAGCGCCCGTGTGCAGTTCGATAAAGTCTGCGCCGCATTTGTGGGCTGAGAAAATCTGTTTTTCGTCAGGGTCAATAAAAAGACTTACTACAATTCCTGCCTGATGCAGCGGTTTTATAAAATTTTTAATATATTCTTCCTGAGAATAGACATCTAAGCCCCCCTCAGTTGTAACTTCCTGTCTTTTTTCAGGTACAATGCAACAAGAGTATGGTTTATTTTTTACGGCAATTTCCTGCATTTCTTTTGTTGCAGCCATCTCAAGGTTTATGTTTGTTTTTATATTCTTTTTAATAGCATCAAGGTCAGAGTCTTTTATGTGGCGTCTGTCTTCTCTTAAATGAATTGTAATAGCGCTTGCGCCTGCTCTTTGAGCTATTATTGCAGCATCAAGTACGTCCGGTTCTACTCCTCCGCGGGCGTTTCTGAGTGTTGCAACGTGGTCTATATTTACTCCTAATTTCATAATTTGAATAATAGCACATTTTACACTTTTTTAAAACAACTGGTACAAATCGACTATTTATTATCCTGTTTATAGACTAAAAATTAATTTCATATATAATATTTGTAAAATATTGTTAAAGTTTACCGGTATTTAACGAGAATAAAAAGTGATTTGTCCCAAGTGCAAAACTGAAGTAGGTCCGCAAGATGTCTTGTGCCCAAAGTGTGGCTTAAGACTTAAATTCAAGTGCCCAAGGTGTGGAAATTATACACGCATAGGCTCTTCTTCCTGTTCTGTTTGCGGTTTTGCATTTGTGAAGTTTTGTCCAAAATGCGGCAGTGCAAACTACGCTTCCTCGCCCGAGTGCAGAAAGTGCTCTTATGTGTTTGATAAAAACTTAAAAAAGCCTGAAGGGGAACAAAAGAAAGAACAACAAGAACCAAAACCGAAACTTGAAGAGAAAAAACTTCATCGTCCGGAAATTGCCAAAAAAGCTAAACCTGAGGTTAAAAAACAGCCTCAAGCGCCAAAGCAGCCAAAATTGGTCGTGTTTATAGACTTTATTAATCTGGAAAATTTGTTTGAAAAATATAAGGACGAAGAGTTTAGACAAAAAGTTGTATTAAACATAAAAACCTCAATAAAGTTAGGCTTTAATACGACTTGTGAGTTTATAAATCCGCATACAAGCGTATTTAGAGTTCCTCATACAAAAAATTTCAAATTTTTGGACAAGGTAAAATTATTCTCTGAGGAATTTGAAAAATTTAATAATATATTAAGTGAAACACTTGGCGCAGGCATTAACTATAAGTATGCAGTATTAAGGGATGAAGAATATATTCAAGGTCGCTCTCCAAGGCAGCTTAATTCGGGAATTGAAAAGGATATAATAACCTCAGAAGGCGCGTATTCTTTACTTTCATCAGAAATTCCGTTAATAAAAATTTCACCAGAATCATACAAAATGGTGTTTTTGGAACAAAAACCGGTATTTTCCCAAAGCGAGTCCAGAAGAGATGATGTGGCTCTTGAAATGGTTCTTGATGCCATCAATGATACGGCAAGTGAAATAAGAGCAATATCAATAAATGCACCGAGAGGCTGCGGAAAGACCCATTTGCTTGAGGCTTTATATAAAAGACTTGAAGGCGAGCCGCATATCGTATTAAAGGGACATTGCTGTGCGCTTACTCAAGTTACGCCTATGGGGTTAATTCAGGATGTCTGTCTTTCTTTATTTGACCTTTCTTTTGCGCCAAGTAAATATGAAAAAAGAGTCCAAGAGCTAAAGAATGCTCTCGGGAAAAACTTGTCCGGACATATTGCTCAAGAAAAAATTGATACCCTTGTTAATATTGTATACCCCCTAAAAGAGGCGTATTACGAAAATATTCTTGAAAATAAAAAGAAAACTTTTGAAGATTTAAAGGATATTCTTGAATATTTAAAATCCAAAAACAAGCTTACCCTTGTAATAGATGATTTTGACCTTATAGATGAAACTTCTTTTGATTTTGTCAGATATTTAATAGAGAACGACTATTTTAAAACAGGTGCAAAACTTGTTTTAACATACAGAAATCAACATGCAATAGCTATGTATATAAATAGCGAAAAGCTTCCCAAAAACGCTTGCTTAAATATTAACCTTGCAACTAAAGAGGCGTCTGACATAAAAGAATTTATAAAAGCTTGGCTGGGTAGTGCGGATATTTTGCCTGTCGAAGTTTTGAATCAAATAATAATGAACGCAAGCGGCAATTTCGCTTATGTTGAGCAGGTTTTATACGATTTAATCGAAACTAAAGTTATTACCTTGCAAAACAAAGAGTTTGTTTTTGACAAAGAACAAAGCTCTATGTATATCTTGAACTCTCTTGGCGAACTTTTGAATAAACGTTTTGAATATTTAAAGGAAAATCATCGTTTTGAGTATGACTTTTTAATGGTCGCCTCAATGCTGGGCGGCAAATTTACAAAATCTCTTATGGAGAAAGTTTTTGTACTTGAACTTGAGAGGTTTGAAAAAGTTGTAGCCATGCTTGAAAAAACAGGCTACATAAAAAGAATTACCGAAAATATATTTGAATTTAGAAATTCTCTCGTGTGGTCACATGTTTATGCGCATGCTAAAGAGGATAAAGACCTTTTGGGTGTTCAAGTTTCATTGCTCAAGGAAATATCAAAAAGAACAGTTTCATCTCCTGCAATCCCCTCGCTTTTAGCTCAGATTACAGGGGAAAAAGAACTTGCCTTTAAGCTTTGGACAATGAGTTTAAAACTTGCATCATACATTGGCGATGTAAGTTTTTATACAATGTGTCAAAAACAGAGCCTTATTCTTATGAAAGATGTTAAGTTGCCTAATTTTGACTATGTCAAAAATAATATATGCGAGCGCTTAGGTAAATTAACATATTCAAAGAATCCAAAAGAAGCCATGGAATACCTTTCAAACGCAATTGTGTGTGCGCAAAATAAGGGTGAAGAAAGCAGAGTTGTTGAGCTTAGCGGTTATCTTATTCAGAGCTGCAAGATTGCACAAAATTACTCTGCAATCGTAGAAACCGTAGATGCGGTACTTGCAATATATTCAAAGCCAAAGCAGGATTTACAAAGGGCATTAATAAAAACAAGAAAACTCGAGGCGCTTTTACAGCTTGGCAATTGGTCTGAAATTGCAAGCATGGTAAATAATGAAATTAATCCGATTTTACAGGAATTTTTAAAGCATCCTAAAAAGAATGAATTTGTCAGCGTGAGGGAAGTTTATGAAGCTTGGATTATGTCTAACATAATTCTTGCGGAATCTTATGCTCAACAAGGCTGCCCGCTTGCTTTTGACCTTATAGCAGAGATTCAAAAGGAATTAAACAAGGACAAGAGTCAGTATTCTACAAATCTTAAAATGCACCTTGCATTCTCAAATGCCTGTGCTCAAACTTCAAGAGGCTTTATTAAGGACTCTGACGAGATTTTACAGTCAATTCTTAAAGATTATTCATATGCAATACATGATTTAAAATTTGTGTCCAGATGGAATCTTATTGATGTTTTCAATAAGATGCTCTCCGGAGATTTTGAAAATATTAAAGACGACTTGTTTGAGGCGGTTACTTTTGCCAACAATTGCGGTGATGATTTTACAAAAAACATTTTAAAAACCATGCTCGCCTATGTTCTTTTAAAGGAAAATAATGCACTTCGCTCGCTTGAGATTTGTGCAGAGCAGATGACATATTTTTCTGATAAAAAAATCGCCTTTGGTGCGCTTTTGGCTTGGTATATAAGCGCAAAAGCCACATTGCCTTCTTCGGGTCCTGACAGATGTATAGAAATATGCGAAAAGGCGGTTACAATTTGCGAAAGTGCTAAAATAAGCAGTATCAATTTTAAAATTCTTTTCCAAGAGCTTCTTTCTCGCGCTTACCTGCAAAAGGGTGATTTTGACAATGCAAAAATGTACTGCGAGCTTGCTCTTCAAGATGCCAGCGCAAATGAGTTAATATTTCTTCAAATGTGCCTGTATCGCCTAAGGGCAAATATAATGCAGGATTCAATAGTAAAAGCTGAAGAAGATAAAAAGCTTACAATTGCTCAAAATACGGTTAAAGTGTACGAGAAAGCTCTGTTATTGGCGTCAAGGCTGGGTCTAGACAGGCACCATTATGTTATTCAAAAGGAGCTAACGGCATTTAGGGCATATTGTCAATTAAACCGCATAAGCTAATTGACACAATTCAAAAAATTAACTAGAATCATGACTATGAGCTCAGATACACCACAACATATGTATTGCGCTGTTCCTCCAACAAAATTGAGGAATCGTGAGGAAAAATTAAGAGAAGCAAAAAATGTCCCGTTTTGGCATTTTATAGGTGATATTGTATTTCCCAGAATGGTTGAAAGTCGCTTTTATTCTCTTATGTATAAAAATCTTGAGCGCCTTGAAAACAGGGACAAAAGCAAGGCTACTATTTTTTATGCTCCGCACAATAACTGGTGGGACGGTGTTCTTGCTTACAATATTGTTTATAGGATTATTAAAAAAGTAATTAAAAAACCTCGTTTCAGATTTATGATTGAAGAGATGAACAGGTTTCCGCTTTTTCAATATATCGGTTGTTTTCCTATAAACAAAAAATCCCCGCAAGCTTCAATGAAGTTTTTGCAATATTCGGTAACAACGCTTAAAGACCCTGATATTGTATTTTGGATTTTTCCGCAAGGGATTATTCGACCTCCGCACTATCGTCCTGAAATTTTCCAATCGGGATTGGCTTATATTGCAAAAGAAGCTGTCAAAAGATATGGCGGTGTGAATCTTGTGCCTGTTGCAATTAACTATACTTTTTTAAGACAGGACAGACCCGAGATTCTTGTTGAGTTTGGAGAGCCTAAGATAATTAATGACCCTAAGCTTAACAGAAAAGAATTTACTCACGGGCTGGAAAGAGAATTTGAAGAGTTTTTGGATAAACAACAAAAAGAAATTTCAAGCGCCAATTTTGAGGGATATCATTACCTTTTCAAACAAAAACTCAAATGGTGGCGCTATATTGAACAAAAACTAAAAACAAAAGGTTTAAAAAACAAACAGATAATAGACTTAAAATAGGAATTTATGAAAAAGTATTCTATAGGAATTGATTTAGGAGGAACAAAAATCTTAGCGGGTATTGTTGAAAAAGCAACAGGTAATGTAGTTTTTGAAGTCAAGAATAAAACCAAAAAAGAAAAAGGTAACAAAAAAATAACTGCAAAAATAATCGAAACAATAGAGCAGCTATTTGATGAGTCAAAAATTTCAAAGGATGAAATATCCTCTATCGGCATAGGTTTAGCAGGTCAAGTCGAGAGAAAAGAAGGTGTTTTAATTAATGCCGTAAATCTTGATTGTAAGGATTTGCACATAAAAGAAATACTTGAAGAAAAGTTTCAAATGCCCGTCTACATTGGTAATGATGTCGAGGTTGCAACCTTTGGTGAGCTAAAATTTGGCGCAGGTAAGGGATACCAAGATATTGTTTGTATTTTTGTAGGCACAGGTATCGGCTCAAGTATAGTAAAAGACGGTAAAATTCATCTTGGAGCAAGTCAAAGCGCAGGTGAAATAGGTCATATTATTGTAGATTTAAACGGAAGAGCTTGTGCGTGCGGCGCAAACGGATGCCTTGAAGCATATGCGTCAAGAACTGCAATAGAAACAAGGATTTTAGGTGCCGTTAAAAAAGGCAGACAATCTATCATAACTGAGCTTACCGAGGGTAAAAACAATATAAGCTCAAAACACATTAAAAAATCCCTCGAAGCCCATGATGAAGTTGTTACACAGTATGTAAATGAAGCTGTTGATTACCTTTCAGGCGGTATAGCAAGTGTTGTTAATTTTTATAATCCTCAGTTAATAATTCTTGGCGGCGGCTTAATTCAAAGTGTGGATGATTTTTATCTTGCGACAATTAAAAAAGCCCGAGCTAAGGCGCTTCCTACTCCTGCTCAATCCATAGAATTTAAAAAAGCTGCTCTTGGTGACTACTCGGGAGTTATAGGTGCCGCACTTTTAGAAGAGCGCAAGTTATAATTTTGTGTGATAATTTTTCTATGCTATCTGATTTAGAAAATATCAAAATACCCTCGCTCAGCCGCTTTTTAGCACTTGATGGAGTTATGAAGCTCTCCTTAAACGGGCTTAATAACCCGCTTAGGCTGCTTATTTTCAGAGCAGTTTTAAATGCGGGTAAAAAAATTCTCTACATTACCCCAAGTGAGCAAGAGGCTCTTAAATTTCAAAAAGATTTAGAAAATTTTTGCCAAATTGAGGCTAAAATCTTCCCTTCTCAAGAGATAAATTTTTATGATGACGTAGAGAAAAATTATTATATTTATCAGGAGCAAGTAAGTGTCCTAATAGGCGGTCAAGATGTTGTCATAGCGCCCGTAAGAACGCTTTTTGAAAAATTCCCGCAGAAGAGTTTTTATGAAAAAAACTCTTTTAAAATAAAAATTAACGAGGAAATTGATTACACAAATCTTGTAAATTCTCTGACAAAACTTGGCTACAAAAGAGTTACAAGTGTTATGGATGTCGGAGAGTTTTGTGTAAGGGGCGATATTTTAGATATTTACACTCTTGAGAAAAGTCCCGTAAGAATAGAGTTCTTTGGTGATTCAATTGAGGATATAAGATTTTTTGACCCAAAAAATCAAAGAAGCTTTGAAAAAACAAAAGAAATTACCATATACCCTCTGTATAAGTTTATTGCGGATGAAAAAACAATAGAAAATTTTAAAAAACAGCTTCATAACGAAGTGGCAAAAATGAAAAACGAGCTTGGTGAGAAGATTTATGAACAAGTTTGCGAGCAAATAAGCCAGAGCGGATATTTTGACGGCATTGAATATTATCAAAACTACCTTACAAACTCTCTTGACGGCGCGCTTAAATACTTTAAGGACTATGTTGTTATTTTGGATGAATCTTCTCAAATATTTTCAAAGTTTGAATCTTTGGATAAAAGTTTTAGGGAAGAATATCAAAAAGAAATTTCATCAAATTTAAAGCTGCCTTTGTGTGATTTAAACCATGTAAAATACGAAGAGTTTGTAAAAGACATTAAAAAGTTCAAACTGGTCGGGTTTGATAACTTTCTGGACGATGATTTTGATAAGCTAATTGAGTTTAACACCTCCCTAACGCCCGTATTTTCTTCTGAAATAGATGAAATAATTAAATATATAAAAGAAAACACTAAAAACAATGCCAAGGTATTTATCTGCAGTGACTATCCAAAGAGAATAAAAGAAATACTGAAAGAAAATGAAGTATTCTCCGAGAGTGTTTTTGTTTTAAATTCGCTCAGCTCGGGTGGTGGAGTTGTAGAATTTGATGAAAATTTTGAATGTCCAAGCGGCAGATATATTTTCCTTACCGATAGAGAGTTATTTAATAAGCGCTCAAAAGATGTAACAACAAGAAAATACTTTAAAAATAAGCAATCTCAAGACTACATTGACTCAATAAACGACATTAAAGAGGGTGAATATGTAGTGCATTCAATACACGGTGTGGGCGTGTATAAGGGTTTAACCAAACAAGAAATAGACGGGGCAAAAAAGGATTATCTTGAAATTGAATTTGCAAACAATGATAAACTTTTTATGCCGGCTGAGCAGATAAATCTCCTGTATCGCTACAGAGGCTCGGGCTCCTTAAAACCAAAGCTGTCAAAGATGGGCGGAAGTGCATGGGAAGCTACAAAATCCAAGGCAAAAGCGGAAGTTGAGCTCATAGCGCAGGATTTATTGGAGCTATACGCTAAGCGTCAAATGTCGCAGGGAATTTCTTTTGACCCTGACACAACTTGGCAGTTTGAGATGGAAGATGCTTTTGAATACACTGAAACTCCCGACCAGATGAAAGCAATTGTTGAAACCAAAGCTGATATGGAAGCACCTCGCCCTATGGATAGGCTGATTTGTGCCGATGTTGGTTTTGGTAAAACAGAAATTGCTATAAGAGCTATGTTTAAAGCGGTTATGTCAGGCAGACAAGCGGCACTTATTGCCCCTACAACAATTCTTGCTTTGCAACATTATCAAACTGTTTTTGAGCGTTTTAAGCCTTTTAGTGTAAGAGTTGAACTGTTATCGCGTTTTAAAAGTGCAAAAGTTCAAAAACAAATAGTAAAAGATATTAACGAAGGCAAGGTTGATGTTGTAATAGGTACACACAGGCTCTTAGGGGATGATATACGGTTTAAGAACCTTGGACTTTTAGTGATAGATGAAGAGCATAAATTTGGCGTAAGACATAAAGAGAAGCTCAAAAAGTTCCGTGAGAATATTGATATCTTGGCAATGTCCGCTACTCCTATTCCAAGAACTCTTAATATGGCTTTATCGGGCATTAAAGACCTCTCTGTCATAAACACTCCCCCTAAAAACCGCTTAAGTGTTAAAACTTATGTGGGAGAATTTAGCGAAGCGTATTTAAAAAATGCTATTAACCACGAGATACAACGTGACGGTCAGGTGTTTTATCTTTATAACCGTGTTGAATCTATTTACCAGTTTAAAGACTACCTCTCCTCTGTTGCGCCAAATGCAAGAATTGCTGTAGCTCACGGGCAGATGAAAGAGGGTGAGCTTGAGCGCATAATGTATGAGTTTGCAAACAGAGAATATGATATACTCTTGTGCACAACAATAATTGAATCGGGTCTTGATATTTCAAATGCCAATACAATAATAATCCATGACTGTGACAGGTTTGGCTTGGCGCAGTTGTATCAGTTAAGAGGACGTGTCGGGCGCTCTGACAGGCAAGCCTATTGTTATTGTTTTTATAAAAAATCAAAAGAGCTCACTCCTGATGCAACTAAGCGCTTAAATGCCATAAAAGATTTTGAAAGCCTTGGCAGCGGCTATCATATAGCACTTCGCGATATAGAAATCCGAGGAGTTGGAAACATTTTGGGCTCAAAGCAGCACGGACATATGGTAAATGTAGGCTTTGATACATATTGCAATTTGCTTGAAGAATGTGTAAATGAGCTAAAAGCCAACAGTTCAAAAGACCCTTATGCAAAAGAAAAAATCAAAAAGCCTCAAAATGCTGTCATAGATATAAATGTAACAGCCTATATTCCTGATGAGTGGGTGGGCAGCTATGAACAAAAAATGATTGAATATAAACGCCTGAGCGATGTAAAAAACGCAGCCGAGCTTGATAATGTCGTAATAGGTTTTAAAGACAGATTTTCAAAATTGCCCGAAAGTGTTGAAAATCTTATAAAACTTATCAGGCTAAGGCTTATTGCAGAGCAAAATAATATCACTATGATACGTGAAACTCCTGACAATATAAGAATATACACACCTTATAACGAAAGAGAGTGGATGTATCTGAAGCGCAAGATGAATTTTTCTTTGACAAAATACTTTAAATTCACAAATCCGCCCAAAACCTGTACAAACGCTAAGGGAATTTTACTGATGAACAAAAATAACCTTAACTTTGATGAAGTATTTAACATATTGACTGATTTGTTTTATTATATATCTAAAATAGTATCTGAATTTAAAATTCAAAATTAATTATAAGGAGTAAATTTATGAAGTTTACAAAAGTATTGTTAAGTGCAGCGTGTTCCGTTATTTTATTTGCGGGCTGTACGGTAGGTAACAAGGCAATTGTTACGGTAAATGGTGACGCTATTACAAAAGCTGACTATGAAAAAGTTATGGATGTTGTAAAGAATAACCCTCAGTACAAACAAGCGCCTGAAGAGCAGAAAAAAGAAGATAGCCCCATGATGCTAATGGCTCGTGAAAGAATTGTTCAAGATTTGATAGTAAGAAAACTTCTTGACCAAGAGTATGCGAAGCGTAAAATCAGCGCAAGTGAGGAAGAAATTAAAACTAAAAAAGACGAAGTAATTAAACAACTCGGCTCAAGAGAAAGATTTGAAGAGCTTATGAAGCAAAATAACGTCAAAGAAAGTGATGTAGATAAAGATATAGCAAATGAAATCAAAATCCTTAAATTGCTTGAAGCTACATCAAATATTGCGGTAAGTGATAACGAAGTTAAAGATTTCTACAATCAAAATCAAGCTCAGTTTAATTTCCCGCAAAGGGTTAGAGCTTCTCATATCTTAATTGAAGCTAACCCTGAATTAATAAGAAAAACAATTATTGATGCCGATAAAGACGGAAAATTGAGCGCTGCAGACATTGACAAAAAAGTTAAAGAAGAGCTTGATAAAAAAATGGCACTTGCTAAAGATGTAAGAGCTCAAGCGCTTAAAGACCCCAACAGTTTTGCTTCTCTTGCAAAAAAATACTCTGACGATAAAGCAAGTGCGGTTCAAGGCGGTGACTTGGGATTCTTCCCGAAAGAAGCAATGGTTAAAGAATTTTCTGATGTTGCATTTTCAATCAAGCCAAATACAATTTCAGACATTGTTGTTACAAGATTCGGTAACCATATAATAATGGTAACTGACCGTGCTGCAGCAGGACTTGCACCTTTTGAACAAGTAAAAGGCGAAATTAGAGCATATTTAGAACAAGGCAAGAAAATTTCCGCTATGCAGAATTTATTTAACGGATTAAAATCAAATGCAAAAATCGAATTTAATGATGAAAGTTTTAATCCCGAAAATATACAAAAACAGCTAAGAGGCATTGCCACAGCAAGCCAAGGTGCTCCGGTAAATCAAGCACAAAAATAGAATACAAAAAAATATGGTGCAGCCATTGTTTGTCTATGGCTGCACTTTTTTAAAAAAGGGGAAAAATGGGAAGAGTAATTCAAAGAGATAAGCTACAGGAGCTTTTGAGTGTCCTTAGAGCAAATAAGAAAAAAATTGTTGCAACAAACGGTTGTTTTGATATTTTGCATGTCGGGCATGTAAGATATTTAAAAAAGAGTAAGTCATTTGGCGATGTGCTTATTGTCGGGCTGAATTCAGATAAATCAGTCCGCTCAATAAAAGGTCCTACTCGCCCTATAAACCCCGAAGAAGACAGAGCCGAGGTTTTATGCGCGCTTGAGAGTGTTGATTATGTTGTGCTTTTTGATGAAGATTCGCCTAAAGATTTACTTGAAATTATTAAGCCGAACATTTATACAAAAGGGGCTGATTATACACTAAAGACGCTGCCTGAGGCAGATGTAATCCTTAGGAATAACGGCTGGGTTGAGTTTATTGATTTTGTCGAAGGAAAGTCTACAACAAAAATAATCGACAAAATTAAATAATTGTACTAAAATAGACATATTCTAGTAGTATTTTGAGGAGACAAAAAGTGAGCAAGAAAACCTTTACACAAAAAGAAATCTCTGAGATTCTCGGCGGTATTTTGACGGTTGTGCAAGATGGCACAATTGACAAAGTCGCTCCGCCATTGCTGGCAGATGAAACCACTCTTGCTCTTGCATTGGGGGAAGATGAAATTGCTAACCTTGCAAATACAAAGGCTAAAGCTGCTCTTGTTCCTTTGGGTGTAAATCTTGACAGTATTACAACAATTGAGGTTGAGCGCCCCAGACTTGCAATGATGAAACTCCTCAATTTATTTTATGAAGGACCTGATGCTCCTGTCGGAATTCACCCCAGTGCGGTTATTCACCCTGAGGCAAAGCTTGGTAAAAATGTATCAATAGGACCAAATGTTGTTGTTTCTCGTGGTGCTCAAATTGGCGATAATACAGCACTTTTGCCAAATGTATACGTTGGTAAATTTGCTCAAATAGGTTCAGATTGCCTTTTTCACCCTGGTGTAAATATCGGTGACAGAGTTAAAATCGGTGACAGATGTATAATTCACCACGGTGCAAGCTTAGGCGCGGATGGTTTCAGTTTTGTAACAGAAACTCCGGATAACATTGAAAGTGCCAGAAAAGAGGGAGAAATTAAAGGCGGAAAAGAAAATCAAAAAGTCTTTAAAATACCTTCACTTGGCTCGATTGTGATAGGTAACGATGTTGAAATAGGCGCAAATGCAACAATTGACAGAGGCACTATTGAAAATACCACAATAGGTGACCAAACAAAAATTGATAACCTTGTTATGGTAGGTCACAACTGCAAAATCGGCAGGGCTTGTATGATAGTTTCTCAAGTCGGTATAGCAGGCTCTTGTGAAATCGGCGACAGAGTTGTAATAGCAGGTCAAGCTGGTCTTGCAGACCATATTTCGATAGGTGATGACTGTATTATCCTTGCTCAATCGGGTGTTACAAAATCTCACCCTGCAAAAACAGTTCTTATGGGCGCACCTGCGGTACCGAGAAAAGATTTCTTAAAACGTATGAAATACCTTAACGAAGCTGAAGTTATGGTTCAAAAATACAAAAAATATCAGCACTTACTAGAGGATTACGAGAAATTTTTAAATGAAGACGGTAAAATCTAAAGTTGTTGCACAAGGCAACGGATTAATGACAAACTTAAGGGCAGATTTGGAAATTTGCCCTAATACTTCTGATAAAAAAGAAGGCATAAGATTTTTTATAGATGATAAAGTAATAGAGGCAAAAACTTCAAATGTTGTTTCTTGCGAGCACTGTGTTGTCCTTGCAAATGTTGAAACAGGTGCGGATAAAAAAATCGCCCTCATTGAGCATTTTATGGCAGCATGTGCTATTTGCGGTGTAGATAACCTTGATGTTCACTTTAAATCTGACGGGTTTGAAATTCCTATTATGGATGGCAGCGCAAAATATTGGGTTGAGCTTTTTAACTCGGTAGGTTATCAAGGAGAGCAAGCTCCTGTTGCACCTGTTAACAATCATTTTGTTTTTTCTTACAACAATTCAATGATTGTTCTTATGCCTAATCAAGATAAGACAACAATTACTTACGCTGTTAACTATGACCACCCCGATTTAAAAAATCGTTGGGTGAACTTGAATTTAGATAAGAACCTTAATGAAATTGTCGAGGCTCGTACTTTTGGATTTTTAAGAGACCTTGAAACATTCCAAAAAATGGGTTTTTCAAAAGGTGTTACTATTGAAAATACCGTAGGTCTGACTGATGATGGCGGATATACAACGGAACTTAGAAGCGAATTTGAGCCTGCTAAGCATAAAATTCTTGATATAATAGGGGATTTATACCTTACAGGTGTTAACCCGCTTGCACTAAATGCAAATATTTTTGTGAAAGAAGCAGGACATGCTCTGCATATTCAATTTGCAAAAAACATTGAAAAAAGTTTGTAATTTTATAAAGGAGATATAATGGATACCACTACAGAAAAACCGCTTTCCATGGATGTTATGGAAATTATGGATATGATTCCTCACAGGTACCCCTTTTTACTTGTGGATAGAATAACAGAATATGTCCCCGGTAAATATTCTAAAGGTTATAAGAACTTAACTGCAAATGAAATGTTCTTTAACGGACACTTCCCGGGAAACCCTGTTATGCCGGGTGTTTTACAAATTGAAGCAATGGCTCAAACAGCTGCTCCCATACTTTTGTCACTAGACCAGTATAAAGGCAAGCTTGCTCTTTTTGCGGCAGTCGACAAAGTAAGATTTAAAAACATTGTGCGCCCAGGTGACAGGCTTGAGATGGAAGCACACATGACAAAAATCAAAGGACCTATCGCAAAGTGTGACGCAAGAGCATACGTTGACGGTAAATTGTGTGTCGAAGCCGAAATTACAATAGCATTAAAATAGAAAGTGTGAAAAAATGGCAATACATAAAAGTGCTGTAATTTGCGATACAGCAAAAATTGCTCAAGATGTAGAAATAGGACCAAACGCCGTTATAGGTGAGGGTGTTATAATTGAAGCAGGAGTTAAAATTGGCGCAGGTGCTCATATTGAGTTTGCAACAATAGGCGAGGGCACTAAAATCTCCCCTATGGCGTCAATCGGCGGCGAACCTCAGGATTTAGGCTACAAAGGCGAAAAGACAGGAGTTATCATTGGTAAAAACTGCTGGATAAGAGAGTTTGCAACAATTAACCGTGCTTCAGGTGAAGGCAACGTGACTAAAATCGGTAACAAGTGCTTGCTTATGGCATATTCCCACGTGGCACACAACTGTGAACTGGGCGATGAAGTTATTTTTGCTAACGCTGCAACTATAGGCGGTCACGTTAAAGTAGGTTTTGGCGCATTTTTAGGCGGTCAAAGCGT
>CALUYX010000032.1 GCA_944325115.1 Candidatus Gastranaerophilales bacterium
TTCTTTACTTCGGGTTTGTTTGTTTGAATTGTCATTTTTTTCTTTCTTTCTATGTTTTACACTTCTATATCTCAATATGATTTTATAATAAATACGACGGAATGAAAAGAAAAAACTCTTTTATTACTAATTTGTAATAAAAGAGTTTTGGTTGTTTATTTTATATCTTGCAAATTGAAAGATTAACGAATAATTTTTACATCAAAATCTTTTTCCAGTGCTTCTTGCACGTGAGGATTAATGATTGATGATGAGCAATTTACAAAATATACTCCGTTGAGCTCCATAAAAAGGACTGACATAAGCGTATTGATAGAGCTGATTGAGCAAGAAGTAAAGAATAAGTCTGTCTTTATGTTGAGCTCTTTACATATGTTTAGCGTGTATAAAAGCAAGTCGGATTCAATAGGACAGGCAAGATTGATTACTTTTTTGTCGCCAAATTCCTGAATGTCGTCTTCTGTTGAGTTTTCTCCGACAACAATTGCAACACTTTTGTCGCTCAGTTCAAGGAGAGTTTTTTCAATTTTTTTGAAATTATGTTCAAACTCAAGGTATTTTTTGTTTTCGTTTTTGCTGAAACCTTCAAGTTTTAAGGCTGCTTCAATGAGCGGCTCGTAGTCATTATTTTTTATTTTAAACACCCTGTTTGGTGCAATAATTTTATTTGAATACATTGTCCCTCTTAGCAGGGAATCAATTTTTTGTGTGAAATTTTGTGTAATAAGTACGGCACCGGGGAAATTTGCAAAATCATACTGTATGTCTGAAGTTCCAAAATGTCCTATTAAATTTTTGTATTTTTTAAATTTCGGATAAGTGTGAGCAATAAACATAGTTGTGTTTGTATACACATTTATTTCTCTATCGCCAATTGTATCAAGAAGTTTTTCCAGTTCGCACAGGTCAGGACCGCTTATTAAAATTGACTTTCCCTTTTTTGCACTCAGAAGTATTTTTGAACTTTCTCTTTTACCATAGCGCTCTTCGTAGAGTTTGTTTGTTTCTTCTTGAATTTCAAAACTTATTTTTGAAAATTCTAAAATTCTTCTTTTTAGTTTTTCTACTCTTGTTGAAAGAGAATTGGTTAAAGCAAAGAATCTTATGACTTCAAAGTCGTATTCTGAAGTGTCTTTTTTAACTTTTTTCAATAATTCAAGAACTATGGAGCTTGTTTTTGCAAAAGCGTTTATAAGTTCAAAAAGTCTTTGTTTTTCTTTACTTATGCCGCGATACTTGTTTTGCATGCGAAGTTCGCCGATTTTTATAAGTGTGTTGACGGATTTTCCGTCACAGGTTTCATGTTCGCACTCAATCAGTTCGCAAGATATATGGTTTTTGTGGCAGAATTTTTTATATCTTTCTTTGGCAGAATTTTTATCATTGCACAAGATACTCAGAAAGTTTAAAAAATCTTCCTTGTCAAAACTCGTGTTAATCATTATTATAGAGAGACCTTTTATGATTCTGCTCTCTATTTCTCTGTTAATTTGTCCAAGTTCTCTGAGTTTTATTACATAAAAACTCAATTCTCTTATCTCGGAAAGTAAGAGTTCTTCAATGGCGCTCACTGTCGGGTCAATTGAGCATATGCCCATGCTTGAGCAAGTTGATTTATCGGATAAGCTTTTTAAAAATTCAAACATAATGCTTAAAGTTTATACTTGTTGAATTTTTTTGTTATCCGATAAAAGGGTAATTAATGTTTAGTCTTTTGAGCTATTTTCTTCCCAGTGCGTCAAGATAGAGGAGTTTGTATTTAATCGCACTGTCTTGCCAAGTGAATTTTGAAGCTATAGCATTTTTGACGATTTTATTAAAGTCATCACGCCTGTCGATGTACGTCCAGACGGCGTTTTTAACCTCATCAACCATAGAGCGCGCATCGTATGTCAAGAACTTAAATCCGTTAGCCTTTTCGTTAGGATAAGAAATAACAGTGTCGTCTAATCCGCCTACTGCTCTTACAATTGGGACAGTACCGTATTTCATTGCTATCATTTGAGAAATGCCGCAAGGCTCAAAAAGCGAAGGCATAAGGAACATATCCGCACCTTTGTATATGGTTTGGGATAAATCAGCCTTAAAGTCTATCCAAGCGCGCATGTTGGGTGAGTTGTTCGATACCCATATCAGCATATTTTCAAATCCGTATTCGCCCGTTCCCAAGAATACAAAATCTGCAGGAAGGTTCATTAAGTCAAATTTTGCAAAGTCAACTAAAGACAGTCCTTTTTGATACACTAACCTTGAAATCATTGCAATAAGGGGTCTGTCAGGGTTTTGTGGCAGACCAAACATTTCTTGCACTTTGGCTTTAAATTCAGGTTTAACTTTGGGGTCAAAGTCTTTTTTGTCGTAGTCCGTACCGTTTAAAATGCCGCAGAGCTTGTATGTTTGACCGCGAAGAGTGTAGTCCATACCCTCGCCAAACTCTGAGCCGAGAATTTCTCTTGCGTAGCGAGGCGATACTGTTACTATTTTATCCGAGCAGTATATCGCACCTTTTACCCAGTTTACTCTTCCGTAGTGCTCAACGCATTGGTCATTGTACACGCAATCCCAACGCATATTTGCAAAATCTATAATAGATTTATCGCATGAGCCTTGATATGCCAGATTGTGTATTGCAAAGACCGTTTTTGTATTTGAATAAAATTCGTCAAATTTGTAGTTGTTTTTAATGTAAACGGGCAGCATTGCAGTATGCCAGTCGTTAGCTTGAATAATATCGGGTTTAAAGTTAAGCAGTTTGGCATATTCAAGAACTGCAAGAGAAAATGATACATAGCGCTGCTGTTCATACATTTCATCTACCCATTGAGGATAGACAACATTAAAGCAGGAGAAGTATTTTGGGTTGTCTACAAAAAACACGTTTATGTTTTTTGAATTTGGCAGTTTGCACATTTTTAACTTAAATACGTGGCGGGTATGCCCCATATCTATTTGAAGTTCTGAGTTTTCAAGCTCTTTTATACCCCATTTTTCTTGGTCTATTGAGCCGTATAGCGGGGTAAAAATTGCTATCTCGCAGTTTTCTTTTTCTAAATATATGGGGAGTTCTCCCACAACGTCTGCTAAGCCGCCGACTTTAGAGAACGGTGCAACTTCTGCGCTTGCAAAAAGCACTTTTAATTTTTTTTCTGCCATTATTCTATCCTTTATGAATTTGATAATATTTGAAGAGTTTGTCTTAAAATCTCTTGAGAGTCGTCTTTTTTAGAATTTTTTGCACTTATTTCAAGAGCACCTTTGTACTCTTGCTGACTGTAACCTAAAGACTGAAGCACACTTTGTACTTCAAGAATGGTTTCTTTAGATATGTTATTTGATATGGTGTTTATCTTTTCTGCCGTTATTTCAGATGATACATTCAGACTTGTGAGTTTGTCTTTCAGCTCAAGAATGATTTTTTGAGCCATTTTTGCTCCGACACCTTTTGTTCTTGAGATGAGTTTGTAGTCTTCTTCAATAACCGCCCCTATAAGTTCTGAGCCTGAAAATTCATCTAAAAGGCACATTGCAACTTTTGTACCTATGCCTGATACTGAGGTTAAAATATCAAAAATTGTTCTGTCTTCCCTGTGACAAAAGCCGCAAAGGGTCATAGAATCTTCTTTGTGAATAAGTTTTGTATAGATTTTTGTTTCTTTATTCACCTCATCAAGCAGCCCTAAAGTCCTTGCGTTACAGAAGATAGAGTATCCTATGCCGTTATTTTCAATAACAGCGTAGGGGTGATTTTTAGATATTAAAGTACCTTTGATGTAATCAAACACTTAGAGTTTTTCCTAATTTTTCAAGGGTTTTTATATCTTCCTCGGGTGTAATTCCTATTGTTGTAAGGTAGTTGCCGATTAGTATCCCTTCAATGCAACTGTCAAGCGCAAGTTCCATATTTTCTTTAGATAGTCTTGCTTTTCTGCCTCCTGCAAATCTTACTATAGAATCAGGGTTTGCAATTTTAAATATTGCCGCTGTTCTTAAGATATTTTCTTCATCTATTTTATCGCCGTAATTTTCAAAGGGAGTCCCTTTAATTGGCGTTAAAATGTTAAAAGGAATGGACTCGGGCTTAATTTGTGCAAGTTCAAGCGCCATTTCAACCCTTTGCTCAATTGTCTCGCCCATGCCGATTATTACCCCGCAGCATAGTTCAAGCCCTGCTTCTTTAACTTTTCTTATGGTATCAAGTCTGTCTTCATAAGTGTGAGTGTGAGTGATGTAGGGATGATATGAGCGACAAGTGTTTATGTTGTGATGAAATCTTACAAGTCCTGCCTCTTTTAGCATTTGTGCCTGTCCGTCTTTTAGAAGCCCTATTGAGGCGCAGCTTTTAAGACCGAGTTTGTTAATCTCTGATATCATCTCGCAAAAGCGCGGCATGTCTTCATCCAGAGGACCTCTGCCCGATGTAACAATTGCAAATCTTGTTGCGCCGTTAGCTTTAGCTTCACGAGCTACTTTTATTACTTCTTGTGTTTCAACAAGCGGATGAGTGGGAATATTAGTCATGTAATAAGAGCTTTGTGCGCAATATTTGCAACCCTCACCGCATTTTCCCGTTCTTGCGCTTATCAAAGAACAGAATTCGACCGTGTTTTTGGTTTTTTCTTTCGCTAATGCGAGCAATTCATCTAAGTTTAGGGAATATAATTCCAATAGTGTATCTTTATTCATAAAAATATTATACAATAAAAACATGTTTGGTATAAAAATTTCAAAAGATTGGAAAAAATATTATAACAAGGGTCTTGATTGTTACAAGAAAAAAAGTTACAACGAGGCGCTCGAACTCTTTGAGCAGGCAAGAAATCTTGAACCCTTGAATTTTAAAATACCTTACAACATGGCTATATGCTATCAAAACTTGGGCGAAGATATAAAAGCTATCGAACTGTATAAAATTGCCTCAAACCTTTGTCCCGATGATGTTGATACAATTTACAATCTTGGTTGTCTTTATTTTTCAAAGAACAAAATCGAAGAAGCGATACTGGAGTTTGAAAAAATACTGACAAAAGACCAAAAAAGTTATGATGCAAATTTTGCGCTTTCTATTTGTTTTGCAAGCCTGGCGCAGTGGGAGAGCTCTCTTAGATTTTGCGAAGAAGCGCTTTTGCTCAAAGAACGTTCTCATCAGGCGAATAATCAAATGGGCTTGATTTTGTATTCTGTTGAAGATTGGCTAAATGCAATTAAATACTTTAAAAAAGCAATAAAACTCAATCCTACACAGTTTCCAAAATACTACTCAAATCTTGCTTTGACATACGACAAAATCGGCGATAGTGAAAATGCTATCAGGATTTACAATAAAATTAAGAAAAAATTCCCCAAATACCAAGGGCTTGATTTTATGAAGATGACTTTTGAGATTAAGTCGAAGGCTTAATTTTGTTTAGAGAGTCTATTATTTTTTGTGCTGCCTTGTCATTACCCATCATCTTGTAACAATATGCAAGATTTACATAGAAATCTTTTTCATCTGCCTTTAGCGCAAGTGCTTTTATGAGATATTTTTTTGCTTTTGAGTACTTTTCCAGAGCTATATAACAGCTTGCAAGATTGTAGTATGAATAGGGAAATTCTTTGTTGCATTTTATGCTTAATTTAAAGTTTTTTTCGGCAAGTGCGTATGACTTTTTCTTTAAGAGTATACAGCCTATATTGTAGTAAGCTTTGTACGCTTTATTGCTTATTGTTGTTGCCTTGTTAAAGTTTTCAATTGCAACTCCTCTTTTTCCTAAGTCATCATATATATTGCCGAGCACTACAAAAACATCCTCGTCACGTCTGTTTTGAGGTATCTTATTTATAAGTTCAAGAGCTTCTTGTTTGTTGTTTGTACTGTACAGTGCAAAGGCTTCGTTTTTAATGTCGAGTATTTCTTTATCGGTCAATGCATCCTGTGCTTGGGCGGTTGAGAAAAAAACATGGAAAAATAATATAAGAATCAAACTTATGGATGATTTTAATGTTTTCTTTTTTATTAAACTCTTCATGTATCACGTTTCCCTTATTGAAACCCCTTGCAATAAAATGTTAACATTTATTTAGTTTTATTTGCAACAAGTTTAAAAATTTATTTTTTTTAAAGTACAATTACTATCGAATTACAAAAGAAAAAAATCATGAATAGAATGTTAGAAAAACCTGTTTACACATACAATAAGCCGTTGCCGAAAATGCAGAAAAGAAGAAGAAAATCAAGCGGAGCAGGCAGTTTTTTGCGCTCTTTTTTAATAACTCTTATAGTTTTAACCTCACTTGCAGCTTTTGCATACAGAAGTGATGTAAAAAATGCGTTTTCGGATTTGGTTGCGACACTTACAGGTTCAAATGCCGGAAGAGTTGAGTTTAGTCTTCCGTTCTCTCCAAGACGTCAAAACATTTTATTTATGGGTGTAGATGTTGCATCAAATGCTCAAGACCCCTTTAAAGGGAATCGTTCGGACAGTATGCTTCTTGTCAGCATTGCTCCGTATGGAAAAGATATAAACATAATTTCTATTCCCCGTGATTCAAAGGTCTACATACCTAACAGAAATAAACCTGATAAGATTAACCATGCTTTTGCATATGGCGGTCCTGATTTGTCGGTTAAAACGGTTGAGGAAACTTTTGGTGTAAGAATTGACCACTACATAGCTCTAAGTAATGAAGGTTTAATAAAATTTATTGATACAATCGGCGGTTTGCCTATATACATTGAAAAGGATATGCACTATAACGACTCTACTGCCGGTTTGCATATAAATCTTACTCAAGGCGAGCATGTGTTAAACGGTGAGCAAACAGAAGGCTACTTGAGATTTAGAAAAGATGCGTTGGGCGACATTGGTCGTATAAGACGTCAACAATGGTTCTTTAATGCACTTATGAAAAGACTGAAAGAACCCTCTGTTCTTGTTAAAATTCCTGAAGTTCTGAAGGTTATGCCAAAATATATTAAAACAGACCTTTCTATATATGAACTTTCTCAGTATGCCGCTCTTGTTAAAAGTGTTGATATTTCATCAATTCAGGTGGCAACCCTCCCTGGGACTCCTTCTACAAAAGGCGTTATAAGCTATTGGATTTTAGATCCGGATAAAACTCAAGAGATAATTAACAAACTTGTATATAGAGATAAATCAGCTCCTTTAAGTGAGGCAATAAGTGTAGGTATATTGTACACTCCAAATAAGGAATCTCTTGCATTGAGTCTAAAAACACAGTTAGAACAAAATGGTGCCGTTGTAAAAATGCAAAATCGTTCAAGTTTAACGCATGACCATATTGCAATACACAACCTTGATGTGTCCGGTGATGTTATGGAATCTTTTAAAAATGTAATTCCCGAAATGAAAGATAAACAGACTGTATACGACCCTGTTGGTTTCAATAAAGCAGCTAAAGATTTCACCATTGTGCTTGCAGGTTCATAGGATAAATAAAATCCTATAATCGGTGTAATAAAAAACCTTTAATATTAATTCTTATGATTGATTTAATTCCCCTGTATATATAAGAAAATTCTTGTATGTTGTCAAATTTAAACGAAAAATATCTGCTAAAATTTATTTCAAATATCAACTGCGGATTTGATGTCGATACCAATAGTCTTGTCGTGCTTTTAAATTCTTTTGGCGTCAAAATAAAACCCGCAAACGACAATCCGGTGTATGATATAATTGACAAATTGGAATATGGCGGTGTTTTTTATGAATAAAAAGAAACAAGTTTTTGATATTTTTGTTTATGCCCTCATGTTTATTCTTGTGTTTGGTTTTTTGATATATGCGGGCAGGTTTAACGCTTTTGGTAAATTTGTTGGAAGTATGGAGTTTAAAACATTTGATATCAGACAAAACCTCATACTTTCAAATAAAAAGAGTAATAAAAATATAGTAATAATTGCAGTTGATGACCCAAGTTATGAATATATAACCGAGAAGTTTGGTACTTGGCCTGTGCCAAGAAGTTTCTGGGCAAAATTAATAAACGGTCTTGAAGTGGCAAAGCCAAAATTTATAGCTTTTGATTTGCTGTTTACAAAAAGACTCGGTGCTCTTGATGAGGGTGATTTACAATTAATCGACGCTGTTAAAAATAATCAAAATGTCTATTTGTCGATGAATTTTGATAACTATCCTTATCAGATAAGAATAGCCCCCAATTTGCCCGACAGATTGAAAATCAATGTGGAAAACGGCGATATAATTAAGAACAGCCCATTTTTGCATTTTACAAATTGCAGAAAGGCAATGGATGAACTTCTTGATGTAACATCTAATTTTGGTTTTATAAATGTTACACGTGATGATGACGGTATCATAAGATACATTGCACCGATGTTTTATTACAAGGGTGCATATTATCCTAACCTGACAACTGCTATAGCACTAAACTATCTTGGTATAGATGCTAAAAGTATCTATGTAAAAAATAATACTCTTATCCTTGATTCAAATTATAAAATACCTCTTAACCCTGATGGCAGGGCAACAATTAACTGGTATGGAAAAGAAGGTACTTTTGAGCACATCAGTTTGTGGCAGGTTGATGATGCAATAAATCGCAATGATACCAAATTCTTAAAAGAAAAGTTTGAAAACAAAATCATATACATAGGCACAACCGTTACTGCCTTGGCTGATATTAAAAGTACTCCGGTATCTTTTATGTACCCCGGGGTTGAAACCCATGCTACGTTTTTGAATAATATTTTAGATAATAGCTTTATAATACATTCAAGTTTTAAATCGGACATTATAATAGCTGCAATATTATGCTTCTTGATAGGTTTTTGTATCTTGAAGTTGGAGTCTGTTCCGTATTCTGTTTTGTGTTCTTTGGCAATAGTTGTAATTTATTTGATAATTACAGTGTTTGCAATGGAATATTTTAACGTTTGGCTCGGAATTATATTGCCGCTTTTCTCCTCAACGCTTATATTCATTGCTGCTTATATTACAAAGTATCTGCTTAAATCAAAAGACTATGAGCACACATATAAGCTTGCAGTTACGGATGGTTTGACCGAGATGTATAATCACAGGTATTTTCAGGAACAGATGATAATGAATGTGGGAAATGTTGCCAGATATGGTGGAAATTTCTCGCTAATTTTGATTGATATTGACTTCTTTAAAAAATTCAACGATAAACACGGGCACCAAAGCGGGGACGCCGTATTAAGACAGGTTGCTCAAACTATTAAAAGAAATGTTAGGACAAGTGATATAGCTTGCAGATACGGTGGTGAAGAGATGTCAATTATCCTCACCAATACTAAAAAAGAAGACGCCGTAACAACCGCAAAAAAAGTATGGAACGCGGTCAGAGAAAAGAAATTTGAACTTGCTGACGGCAGTTGGGCAAACGTAACAATAAGTGTTGGTGTTGCTACCATGCCTGATAACGGCAAGAACCCTCAGGAGCTTATTGAGTTTGCCGACAAATGCCTTTATAAAGCTAAACAAAACGGCAGAGACCAAGTGGTTAGTGAGATTTAAATCGCGATTTGCGCATAATTTTTATTCATACTATAATCTACTCAAAAGATTTTGAAAGGTTTATATATGGTAAATTCGGTTGTAATCGTGGGTAGAGTAGGACAAGACCCCGAGATGAAATATTTTGAAAGCGGCAAAGTGCGCACAAGTTTTTCTGTTGCGGTTAATCGTTGGAATGCTCGCACTAAAGAAGAAACAACCGATTGGTTTAATATTGAAGTTTGGGACAAGCAGGCGGAAATCGTCGGCGAATGGGTTAAAAAAGGTCGTCTTGTTGGCGTTGAGGGCAGACTTGCTGTCAATAAATGGCAGACGCCTGATGGCGAGATGGCGGAAAGATACCTTATAAGAGGTACTAATGTGCGCCTGATGGGTTCTAAAAAAGACGAGAATTAGGTCATGATTTTATCAAGTGCTATAGGAATAATTGCGGATGATTTAACCGGTGCTAATGATACCGCTTTGCAATTTTTTTTAAAGGGCTCAAATACAGAGATTTTACTTGATTACTCAGATGAGTTGCAAAATCATATAAATGTTGGCACTTGGGCTATTTCAACCGAATCAAGAAATATAGATAAAAATGATGCGGCAAAAATAGTATATGATAATGCCGTTGCGCTTAAAGAAAAATTAAATGTAGAGCATTTTTATAAAAAAATCGACTCCACTCTGCGCGGTAATATTACCTACGAGATTTTTGCAGCACTTGAAGCAACGGGAAAAGATGCCGCTATTGTTGCACCCGCTTTTGTTCAGGAGGGAAGAATTACAATAGGAGGTTATCAACTCTCAAAAGGTGTGCCGATTGAAAGGACTGACGCTGCTCGTGACCCAGGCGCTCCTATATACGAATCGTATGTACCTGATATTTTAAAGAAACAGTTGGGTGACAATGCAAAAACCATGGTTGCTTCAATTGAATTAAACGTTGTAGCAAAAGGCGCAGGTCCTATTGCTCAAAAAATAACCGAACTTATTGAAGCGGGCAAGAAAATTATTGTTGTAGACTGCGTTTCTACAATTGATTTTGAGCAGATTGTTCTTGCTATGCAAAAATCTCCCTATAATCTTTTGCCTTGCGGTTCTGCAGGGCTTGCACAAGCACTTGCGCCCCTGTGGCTTGGAGATTATAAGGTTAATAAAACAACAAAAACAGTGCCGCGTTTGCCAAAGTTGATACTCTCAGGTTCTGCAACCACTCTTAGTGCACTGCAAATCCAAAAACTTCAAGATGATGATGATTATTCGGATAAGTCGTATTTTATTTGTCTGACATTAAAAGATATAATTGAGGGTGTAAGTGAGGGTGTAATAAAGCGTGTTTTAGACAACCTTGTTCAGGATAATATAGTATCTGTACATGTTTGTGGCGTGTTGGATGAGGTAAAAACTGAAGAGGGAAAAAATCTCCTTATTGATGAAGGTATAACAAAAGAGGCATTATCTCAAAAAATCACTCTCTATCTTGCTGAGCTTGCCCAAGAAATAAAAAAACACTCTGAGTTTATACTTATTACTATAGGCGGCGAAACATCCCGTGCTTGCTGCAGTGCAATTGATTCAAAATATCTTCAGGTGGTTGATGCAATACTTCCTGCTATCCCGTTGTGTATCGATTCAAGCGCTCAGCTGATTGTGACAAAGTCCGGTAATTTGGGCACGGTTTCAACGCTTGTAGAGATAATTCAGTATTTTGAATGCCATGAAAATGTATAAAATAGCAATTACAACGGGCGATATAAAAGGTATTGGTCCTGAAATTACAAAGAAAGCTTTGGATTTTTTAAATCTGCCAAAGTCTGATGTTATCATAGTTGGTCAGAAAATCTCTGATGTTTATGACACTATAGTTGTTGATGATTCTATAAACGGAGAGTTTTGCTACAACACTTTAAAAATCGCATCAGAACTTGCACTGGATAATAAAATAGGCGCAATAGTAACAGCACCCGTATCAAAGCTTGCGCTCGTTGAGGCGGGGTATAATTTTTCAGGTCAAACCGAGGTTTTATCCACCCTTTTAAATAACGATGCCGAGATGTTATTTATAGCTGATGATTTTAGGGTAATGCTCTTAACAAGACATCTTGCACTCAAGGATGTAAAAATTACAAAAGAGATGATGATTGATAAAATCTCAAGATTGAATGACTTTTTATTGAATCAATGCAATATTAAAAAACCAAAAATAGCACTATGCGCTCTAAATCCCCACTCGGGCGAGGGCGGAATGCTTGGTATGGAAGAAATTGAAATTATGCAGCCTGCAGTTGATGTCTTAAGGAAAAAAGGCATAGATGTAATGAGCCCGATGAGCGCGGATGCTCTCTTTGCTAAAGTCGGTAAAAAATATCTTAAGGGTGAAAAACAAGAGTACGACGCCGTTGTTGCCTGCTATCACGACCAAGGTTTATGCCCTGTTAAGGCACTTTGCTTTGATAAAACGGTTAACACAACAATTGGTCTAAAAGTCGTTCGCACTTCTCCCTCTTGCGGTACGGCGTATGATATAGCAGGAAAAAATATTGCCGACCCGACAAGTATGATAGAGGCTATTAAGCTTGCCATAAACTTAACAAAACTTAATTAACATGTACTACAATTGTAAAAATTGATGTATAATGTAAATGTAAAGTTTAATTAAGAATGAGCAAATATGTCATTTAACATTAACGGACCATCAAATATACCTGCTATTCAAGAAGCCCAAAACATGATGAACAATGGTGGCGGCGGCAACTTGGGATATTTTATGCGCGAAAATTCTGAAGGTGCCATAAAATTCGTTAATACCGAAGAAGAAGATTGCTTTGAAAAATCCGTAGAAATAGATGAACTAAAAGACAGCGAAGAGTTATTTTTGCTCGATAGGATTATAAGATTTTTAAAAAGATTGTGGCGAAGTTTTGTTTCAAAATTTTTTATGAACAATAAAACCGAAAACAATATATTTGTTTCAAATAATAAATAGTTGACTTTGCTTTTTTAAACCTTAAGAACAAATTATGAAAAGTTTATTGGATTTGTTTTTAAGAAAATCAACATGCGCTCACACTCACGCGTTAATTAATACAAATGAAGGCTATTGTCCTGATTGCGGTGCTTATTTAAAGAAATATTTTTATATAGTGCGCTGTTCAAGATGTGATTTAAAAAGAGAAGCAAAAATTTATTTTGGCGATGTTTTGCCAAAAGAAAAATACTGTACAAACTGCGGGTCAAAAGAATTTTATGTTGAAAAACTCGACACTATAAGCTTTATTGACATACCTTATGCAATTCACACTAAAGAAATTGTTCCTCAAGATGAATTTGAATTTGCAAGTGCACAGATTTGGGTTGACCCTAATAATACAAAACCCGTCAAGTATCTGACGGGCTCTGTTTAAATATTAGAGATTTTCTTCAAACCCCGGCGAGCGCTCGGGCAGGTTTTGATATCCTTTATTTGACACAACAAATTTTCTTATGTATGTGCTTGTATAGTTTCCTTTTTCAAAGAGTTTTTTAATTACGTTTTCCCTCTCTACAAGCGGGTGAGAAATGTTTTGAATTTTGGAATTATTTTCACACAGTTGTGTCCATACTGCAGCCTCCAGTGTCCAAGCGTATGTTTCTTCATTTAATGAATTAAGCTCGTCCTGATGAATTGCCTCATGTGCTAAAAGTGCTGCAAGTGCTTCTTTTGGAGCGTCTTTGTGCTTTTTGTTTATATAGATATATAGTTTGCCGCTTTTTTTCCATCCAAGAGCATCAAAATTAGTGTAAGCAGGGTTAATTTCAGAGAGGTTTTTAAACTCTATTTTAATGGGTTTTTGTGTAAGGTTTTCTCCTAAAACAGCGCGTCTTGAATATTCTCCCGTTGTGTCTTTTAAAAGTTCAAGTGCTTCAACTACATTGTATTCGGTTGTGCTTTTTTTATAGGTTTTTAAAAGTTCTTCATTTATTGGCGCAATTTCAGCTTTTGGAGGCTCAACTATAGCGTAAGCACAGTTAAGCGACATCGAAAGCGCAAGAGCTGCCAAGCAAAATATTTTTTTATATTTTTTCATAATACTCATCCTCAAAAACTTCCATAAATACATTATTACATATTTATTTTATAAGGAAAGTTTTGTCGAAGTCTAAAGAGTTGTTTTTTGCTCTTGGGCTCCTGTTGAGAGGTCTTTTACCGTATAGAAACCTTTTTCTATTTCATCTTCACCAAGGATAATTGCGTATTTAGAAATTTTCGCTGCTTTCTCAAGTTGTTTTGCAAATTTTCTGTTTTGCATGTCAAAATCGCAGCTATAGCCTTTGTTTCTTAATTCTTGGCAGAGTTTTATTGCTTCTTTTGAGTATTTTGATACGACAAAGTAGTCAAGCTTTGGTGTTTGTTGTTTTTCTACAAGTTCAAAAAGTCTTTCAACACCCATTGCCCAACCGACAGCAGGTGTTGGCGTACCGCCAAGCATTTTAACTAATCCGTCATATCTTCCGCCTCCGCAGACTGCGTTTTGTGAACCAAGGGAGTTGCTTTTTATTTCAAAAACGGTGCGGTTGTAGTAGTCAAGACCGCGCACAAGCATTTTGTTTCTTGTGTATTTTATGTTAAGAGCATTTAGATACTCTTGAACTTTTTCAAAGTGTTCACTGCACTCTTGACATATATAATCGCTTAAAATTACATTTTTTATTTCATCCTGTTCAAAAATCTTCTGGCAGTTTTCGTCTTTACAGTCAAGAATTCTGAGCGGATTTTTTTCATACCTTACTTTGCAGTCGTCACAAAGCTTATCAAGATAAGGTTTTAGAACTTCTTTTATTTGGTTTCTGTATTTTTCTCTGCATTTAGGGCAGCCAAGACTGTTGAGTTCCACTTCAAGATTGTCTACACCTGTTGACTTTAGGAATTCTTCCGCCATAAGTATAGCTTCAGCGTCAGCGGTGGGGCTTTCTACCCCAAAAAGCTCTATGCCAATCTGGTGAAACTGTCTTTGACGACCTGCTTGCGGGCGCTCGTAGCGAAACATCGGACCAAAGTACCAAAACTTTTGCGGCGGAGATTGGCGTGAGATGTTGTGCTCAATATACGCTCTTACTACTCCTGCGGTATTTTCAGGGCGAAGAGTGATGGAGTTTTCGCTTTTTTCTTTTCCGCCAACCGAGAATGTGTACATTTCTTTATTAACGATGTCAGTTGAATCTCCGACACCTCTTTTAAAAAGTTCTGTGGCTTCAAAAATTGGCGTTCTTATTTCCTGATAATTTGCACTTTGGAAAATGCGCCTTGCATTGTCTTGAATTTTTTGCCAAGTGAAAGTGTCTTCACCAATTATATCTTTTGTACCGCGTTGAGCTTTAATCATTTTCTTTTTCCTTAATTTCCAAGGAGTATTCTACCATAAACTAAAATTTAATCAGTATATCAATAATTTTGTATATTTTTTTTAACTGTCTTTTTGTACAACGATTAAGCATAAGAGTTATGTTTTTGATTATGTCTTCGCTATCCTCGGCTTTTGGCAGAATAAGCTCATAAGGCGTAATTTTAAATACATTACAAATCTTATCTATCGTTTCGGCTGTAGGCTGGTAACGATTTCTTTCAATGTTAGAGAGCCCTTGTATGCTTATGTCTATTTTTTCGGCAAATTCTTCCTGTGTCAGACCGTGATTTTTCCTGAGATTTTTTATGCCGTTGTTAATGAGTTCTTGATATTTCATTACCATAACTTATAATATATGGTCAAATGCTTTAATAAACTATTTGTTTATAAATACGGCTAAATAATGTAACAAAATGTTAAATAACCCTTATAAAATGGCAAGAAAAATTGTTTATAGTTTTTCTTTTATGTATAAATGGGAAGATGAAGAAAGGTTAGTGAAATGAAAATCGGTACTGTGTCTAATGTTAATGCGTTCAAGGGTACTCAAGAAGTATCTGCTACAACATCTCCAAATGAGAAAAAAGATATTAAAGAAGTCATAAAAGACAACAAAGGTAAAATCGCAATTGGTCTTGGTGCTTTAGCTGCAATCGGAATTGCAACTGTTGCAATTGCTACACGCAAAAAAATTCCTTCCGAACTTAGTCTTGATGAATTTAGAAAAATCGGCAAATTTGATAAAGGTGCTGCAACGGTTAAGGGTAAACCCTTTAGTGGCGTGATTAATGTCACAAACAAAAAAGGCAAATACGCTCTTGAATACGCTGATGGTACGCTAAAATCATCTACATTTAGTAAGTCTGCCGGTTCGATTGATAATGTTGAAGCATATTCGCTATTATCCAAGAAGGTGTATAGCAATGAGGACGGAGTAAAAACTATAGAAAAATTCTCTAAAACAAAAACTATGGGCAAAACAATAATAACTGACAATAAAATCGTTAGAGAGTACAAGGATGATTATGGTGTTGGTGTTACTCTGCAAAATGTTGTAGAAAAGCAACAAGACGGTACTTGGAAAAAGACAATTCAAGAAATTGATTTTTATCCGGATGAAACTTTTAAAAACAAAAATTATTCTAGGCGCTACATTTTAACAAAAGACGAGGCAGGAAATGTTATAGCCAAGAAACCTGTTTATTATCGTGGATATGTTGAAAGCTCTGGTAAACCTGTTTTAAGACAAACAAAGAAATATACAGACAAAGATGGAAACAATGTTGTTGAAACTTTGAAAAACGGTAAGCCTTATGCAAAACAAACAACAAAAGTAGCAGATGACGGCTCAAGACAAATAGTTGTTGAGTACCTCGACCAAGGTAGCAAGGACTACAAAAAAATTATTAATGTTGCCAAAGATGGCACAAGAAATGAAAGTAAAATAGGACATAGGTCTTTTAGGATGTAAAAAAAGCGGGCATAAAGCCCGCTTTTTTAATTCTTCTTTTCGCCAAACCTTAAATATTCTTCAATAAACCCGTCTATCTCGCCGTTCATAACGGCATCTACGTTGCCCATTTCATATCCTGTTCTGTGGTCTTTAACAAGTTTATAGGGATGAAAAACATAAGAGCGGATTTGTGAGCCGAAGTTCACATCCATAGCCTCACCTTTTAGTCCTGATAACTTTTGCTCGTGTTCCATTTGCTTTATGGCTAAAAGTTTTGACGCAAGCATTTGCATGGCGGTTTCTTTGTTTTGCAACTGCGAGCGCTCCTGCTGACATTTAACAACAATTCCTGTCGGTTTGTGATAAATCCTCACCGCTGTTTCTACTTTGTTGACGTTTTGCCCGCCAGCACCTCCCGAGCGCATGGTTTCAACTTCTATTTCATCGGGTGATATTGTAATTTTCTTTTCAAAATCTTCTATTACGGGCGTAACTTCAAGCGAGGCAAAACTTGTTTGTCTTTTGCCGTTAGCGTTAAAAGGAGAAATCCTAACCAGCCTGTG